>DAOUMU010000399.1:0-11787 GCA_034409055.1 Anaerolineae bacterium | reverse complement strand
ACGCTGACCCTCGGCCCCGTCGATCTGGGGAGGACGATTGTCACGCAGAGCCTGGATAAAATCCCGAAAAATGGCGATGTGACCGGTGGGCTTGATGCCCCTGGGGTCGCCGCCGGCCCCGGCCCAGACCGGGCATGGGGATGCCGCGGCTACGGACCCGCCAATTTCGGGAGGCTCGACGGTGGCTTTGGCCGGCTCGACCCGTTCCCAGCGCCTGACAGTTTCCCCTTCCACCTGAATGCAGCCTGCCGTACCGTTTATTTCGAGGCGGTGGGGAAAGCCGGGGGCGGCCGTGGTGGTGGCGGTAATGGTGGCCAGGGCGCCGTTGGCCAGGCGCAGGGTGGCCACCAGGGTATCCTCTACCTCAATAGCTCGCTGGAGCGTGCCGGCCTGGGCCTGTACTTGAACCGGGTCACCCATATACCAGATCAGCAGGTCCACCAGGTGGATGCCCTGGTTCATCAATACTCCCCCCCCGTCTAGGGCCCAGGTCCCTCGCCAGTCCGCTTGATCGTAATAAGCCTGGGACCGGTAGTAAGGGAGCGTAACCAGGCCCAAAGTCAAATCGCCTAAATCCCCGGCCTGGATGGCGCTATGAATACGTTTGAAAATGGGCTCGGCCCGCCGCTGCAACACAACTCCCAATTCAACTTCGGTTCGCCGGCAAGCTTCGATCATTGCCTCTGCTTCGGCCAAGCTCAGGGCCATGGGCTTTTCTACTAACACATGTTTGCCGGCCTCAGCCGCAGCGATGGTTTGGGCGGCGTGTTGGCCGCTGGGCGTACAGATGCAGACCACATCCACGTCGGGGCGGGCCAGCAAGGTTGCCTGGTTGAGACAGGGCACGCCAAACCTGGTTCCGATTTCGGCAAAACGATCTGGGTTGTAGTGCCCTACTGCTACCAATTGGGCTCCCAGATCAACATTAGCCGTGATAGCTTGATGATGATAGTCGGCCACGCTGCCAGGTCCCAGGATAGCAAAACCGATGGGATTAAGATCAGTAGTCATACACATCTCCTCCAGTCATTAGCTTAGCTTTGTTTGATATTGATACAGAAAAGGGCTATAATGGCCTATCCTTGTTGCATATAAGTTTACGTTTTGAGAATTTTAACGGAGGTTTTTTTATGGTTTCCATTGCAACTTTTACCGCGCCGCCGATTCGGGTGGCGCCTCCAGAAGCGGAACGAGTCGACGCCTTGATTTCGCACTTGAGGCGCAACCATTCAGTGAATCCGGCCACTATTCGCGTGGTCAAGGTTCCACTGCGTATCTGTCCCCTGGGGGCACACATTGACCACCAACTGGGACGGGTAACCGGCATGACCATTGACCGGTCCATCTTGATGGCCTTTGCCCCGGCAACCGACGGTCTCGTTTGCGTTGACAGTTTCGATTTTGAGCCACCCATCTCATTCAATCTGAGTAACGTACCCCCTTATCAACCTCGCGACTGGGGCAACTACATTCGCGGAGCCGTCCTGGCCCTGCAACAGGACTACCAACTCGAGTGCGGGTTGGTTGGCGTCGTTGATGGTAATATGCCAATTGGTGGTCTCAGTTCTTCCGCAGCCGTCACCATTGCCTATCTGCTGGCCCTGGAAACGATGAACGGCTTGGAGGTACCCCCGGAGAAAAACGTTTCCCTGGTCCGCTTTACCGAAAATCAATATATTGGTCTGAATAATGGTATCCTCGACCAATCGGTGATCTTATTCAGCCAGCGCAATCATCTAACTTTGATCGACTGTCAATCGATTCAGATTGACAAAGTTCCAACCACGCTCCAGGCAAACGATTTTGAAGTTTTATCAGTCTACTCCGGGGTCACCCATGTATTGGTTGGTACAGATTATAACAATCGAGTGGCGGAATGCCAAGAAGCGGCTCGCTTGTTGCTCACCTATGCCGGCGGCGATGCTGTTGAGTCTGATTACCGTCTACGCCAGGTGGACCCGACAATCTTCAAGGCTGAAGGTCACCGCTTACCGCCTATGCTCAGGCGGCGGGCCAGTCATTACTTTGGCGAGATGCAGCGGGTGGCTGACGGCGTAGCTGCCTGGCAGATGGGTGATCTCAATCGCTTTGGCGCCCTGATGTCCGAGTCAGGCGAAAGTTCCATTAAATATTACGAGTGTGGTAGCCCTCAGCTTATCACCCTGTACGAAATCTTACGCGAGGCGCCCGGGGTGTACGGGACTCGCTTTAGTGGGGCCGGTTTTCGAGGTAACTGTATTGCCCTCATCGATCCGGCCGCCCGTGAGACCATTGCCGAAGCTATTCACCGTCGCTATCCCATGGCTCATCCGAACGAGGCTGATGCCTATAGTATTCATTTCTGCCAGACTGAAAATCAAGCTCACCTGACATCCTGGAGTATGTAATATGCAAGCTGTTATCCTGGCCGCTGGCAAAGGCTCGCGGCTGAATCCGATCACGTTACGCCGTAGCAAAGCCATGGTGCCCATTTTAGGTAAGCCCATCGTCGAACGGGTGATGGAAACTCTGGTTCAAAACGGCGTCCACGAATTTATTATGGTCATTAGCCAGCAAGACAGTGAAGTGGGCCGCTATTTCCGGGGGCAGTCAACCCTGGATGCTGCCATTGAGTTTGTGGTACAACCAGAACGCCTGGGTATGGCCAATGCCCTGGGCCAGGCTGTTCCCCACATCCGCGATACGTTCATCCTTTCTGCTTGCGATAATCTCGTACCGGCTGGCCACGTGGCCGAGTTATTGGCCGCTCACCAGACCACGGATTCCCACGCTACGCTCAGCCTGATGAAGGTTGATCTCTCTATGGCGGGGCGAACGGGGGTGGTTGAAATGCAAGGGGATTCGATCAAGCGCATTGTGGAAAAACCCCCCCCTGATGAAGCACCTTCCAATATTGCCAGTTTACCCCTTTATATCTTTTCGCCCAAGCTTTTGGAATATTTGCCAGCAGTGAAGCTCTCGACCCGGGGAGAGTACGAATTGCAAGATGCTATCCAAATGTTGATTGATGATGGAGGCCATGTCAGTGGTATTCTTACCGACAGCCGGCTGCAACTGACCAACGCCGGGGATTTGTTAGCGCTTAACCGGCATTATTTGACCACGGGGGGTGATAAACCACAGTTAGCGCCTTACACCGTGGGGCAACATACCCACCTGATTACCCCCCTGCGCATTGAAGAAGGAACCACTATCGGGCCCGGCTGTGTGATTGGCCCGAGGGTCTACATCGAGCGTAACTGTCGCATTGGCGCAGATGTGTTAATTAAAGATGCGGTCATTTTGCGGGATACGACCATTGAGGATGGCCAGCAGGTGGTCGGTGAAGTGGTCTCGTAGAACTTGTGAATTATGAATGGTCAGGTGGTCAATTGTGAATAACTTTTCACCATTCATCATTCATCACTTTTCATTCATCATTTGCCATTATGAAACCAACCCTTATGCTCATAGGCCTGGGCGATTTGGGCGGGGTGATGCTGGAACTGCTGGTGCGAGAAGCGGACCTGGGCCGGATTGTCGTCGCCAGCCGGAATGTAGATCGAGGTATTGCCCGGTGCAACCTGGCCCGGTTGGGAGCCATCGCCCAGGGTTATCGTCCCACCATCAACTTTGTTTCGCTTGACCTCAATCATAAAGAAGCTGTGGCCGAAATCGTTCACCGGGAAGCTCCGGATTTGATTCTGAGTACGGCCACGAAACAAACCTGGTGGTTGCCTGACTTGCTGCCACCGCCCCAGGCTAATCTCCTTAAAAGGGCCGGGTTTGGGGTGTGGTTGCCTGTCCATCTGAGCTTGACCTTGAAACTGATGGAGGCATTACGCGACGTTGCTTACGGCGGGCTAACCCTGACTGCTCCCTTTCCCGACGTGGTTAACTGTATCCTGGGCCGGCTGAACCTGGCTCCGACTTGCGGCGTGGGCAATCTGGACGAAATTGTACCCAAGGTGCGCTTGCTGGCGGCCGAACGGTTGGCTGCACCGCTGGAGACGGTGCGTGTGTTTTTGGTGGCCCACCACGCCCTGGAAGGGATCGTCTTTGGCGAAGCCGCCGATGAAGTTCCACCCTACTTTCTGCGTATCGAGCATAAGGGGCAGGATGTAACAACCGCCATCCACGCTGACGAATTGCTCCTGGCCCCCTATCCCTTACCGTCTGGTCCGGTGACTCATTTTCTGACCGCCGGTTCTACCGTACGCCTGATCCGGGCTCTCCTATCTGAGAAAGGTTCGTTTCTCCATGCCCCCGCTCCCAACGGACTGCCGGGGGGATATCCGATTATCGCCAACCGCAACGGGGTGCAACCGGCCCCAATCGAGGGCCTGTCCCTGGCCGAAGCCGTGGCCATTAACGAACGGTCGCATCGCTTTGATGGAATCGAGCGCATCGAGGCCGATGGAACCGCCGTATTTTGCCCTACGGCCGTGGACGTACTCCACCACACCCTGGGTTACAGTTGCGACCGGCTTCCGCCTACCTCAGCCGAGGCGCGAGCCAAGGAATTAATGGCTCGTTTTCGAGAGTATGCCGGTCGGTATGGGGTTGATCTTTAGGAGATCTGCTGTGGAAGACAAGCTGCCTGGTAACCTGTTACCTGCTTTGCCAGCAAACCGCGTGTTGCGTGTCACGTGTTGCGTGTTACATCTATGATCATCACGCAACACGCAACACGCAATACGATTGATAGATTCCTGCGTACCGATAATCAACTCTCAGGAGGTAACTCTCATGCCCTACACAACCGATAAATCGAAAGCGCTTTTTGAACGTGCCCTACAGGTGATGATTGAAGGCGGCAGCTCTCCCTCGCGAGGGCCGGCCAATTACGGCGACTACCCTCTCTTTATCGAGCGGGGGGAAGGGGCTCGCCTGTACGATGTGGATGGGCACAGCTATGTCGATTGGATGATGGCCTACGGGGCGCTGCCGCTCGGTCACGCTCATCCTGACGTTGTTGAAGCAGTGAGCCGGGCAGCCGCCAGCGGGACACTCATGGCTGCTGCCACCGAGATCGAAGTGGAGGTGGCGGAACTGATCCAGCAGATGGTGCCCAGTGCCGAGCGAGTGCGTTTTGCCAACACCGGCACCGAGGCCGCTATGGCCGCCATTCGGCTGGCCAGAGGATATACCGGCAAGCCCAAATTCATCAAGTTCGAGGGGCATTACCACGGCTGGTACGATGATTTTTTGGTCAATTCCCATGCCCACCCCCTGGTATCATTGGGTCATTCTCACGATCCGATCAAAATTGCCGACAGTTCCGGGCTGAACCGCCAGGCCCTGGATGATACCGTCGTGGTGCCCTGGAATGATCTGGAGGCGGTTGAGCGAGCCATTGACACCTACCGGGGGCAGATTGCTGCTGTCATCACCGAGGGGATTATGGCCAATATGGGAGTCATTCCCCCGGAGCCGGGCTATCTGTCGGGCCTCCGTGAATTGACCCAGGCCAATAATATTCTCTTGATTTTAGATGAAACCGTGACCGGTTTCCGCATTGCCGCTGGCGGCTGCCAGGCATATTACGATCTGCAACCTGACATCTCCACGTTTGGCAAGGCGCTGGGGGCCGGACTGCCGGTGGCTGCTTTTGTCGGGCGGGCTGACATTATGGAGGCGCTGGCCTGGGGAGGGGTCCTCCATTACGGCACCCAGAACGCCTCACGGGTGGGCCTGTACGCCGCCCGGGCCAGTCTGCAAATACTGAATGCAGACGGGGGCGCGGCTTTCCGGCACACCTGGCACATTGGGAAAACTCTGTGTGCGGGGCTGCGTGATCTGTTTGCCGAAACGGGAACTCAAGCCGTTGTGCAAAATGTGGGGCCGATGTTTCAGATCATGTTCACCGACCGTCCGGCTATCCATGATTATCGCCAGTTTTGTGCCAGTGTTGACCGGGCCAAATACCAGCGTTTTGCCCTGGCCCTGTTTAAATACGGGGTTTATATGACCCCTTCGGCCACCCTCCATTCCGTTACTGCGCTGGCTCACACCGACGAGGAGGTCGCTTTTACGCTCGAGGCAGCCAGAAAGGCTCTGGCCGATGTTAACTCATGAGACTGAGCCGGCCAGGGGTGTTTTACAAGGAAAAGTGGCCCTGATTACCGGGGGCGCGTCGGGTATTGGGCGAGCTACGGCCCGATGTTTTGCCCGGGCAGGGGCGGCGGTAGCAGTGATGGACCTGGACTCGGCCGGCGGGCAGACTGTTGTCCAGGCCATCACGGCTGACGGTGGGCGAGCGATCTTTGTGGCCGGCGATGTCAGTCAAGCGGCAGATTGCCAGGGCGCGGTGCAGCAGACCGTGGCTGAATTGGGGGGGCTGGACATCCTTTTCAACAACGCCGGACTGATCCGCCGGGCTTCTATACTGGAGACCAGTGAGGCCGAGTGGGATCGGGTGATGGCGGTCAACGTCAAATCGGTCTTTTTGCTCTCCAAGTATGCTGTCCCAATCATGGCTGAGGCCGGTGGTGGAGTGATTATCAATACCGCTTCTGGTTGGGGGTTGGTGGGCGGTCGCCAGGCGGCTTCATACTGCGCCTCGAAAGGGGCGGTCGTGCTGTTGACCAAAGCAATGGCCCTTGACCACGGTGAGCAGAATATCCGGGTCAACTGTATCTGTCCTGGTGATACCGATACCCCTATGCTACGTAGCGAGGCCGAACAACTTGGCCAACCCGGTGAGCGGTTCCTGAGTGAAGCTGCCCAACGCCCGCTGCAACGGCTGGGGCGTCCAGAAGACATTGCTCAGGCTGCTTTGTATCTGGCCAGTGATGCTTCGGCCTTCGTCACCGGCACCTCGCTGGTCGTAGATGGGGGTGGGCTGGCGGGGTAAAGCGGTATGTTTCCTGGTTTCTAAAATCTAAGTTCTAGGGTATAATCTACTCTTATGACCGAATTTCAAATTCGCGCGCGCAGCTATGTGTTCCGGGGAATAGTTTTATTAACTTTTGCCGTTTTGGCTACCCAATTGTGGAACTTGCAAGTCGTGCAAGGTGAAACCTACAAACAATTGGCTGATGCTAACCGCTTCCGGTTAACCCAGGTGCCTGTCTCGCGGGGGGTCATTTATGACCGTGAGGGCGAGTTACTGGTTCGTAATCGGCCGGTGTACAATGTGATTGTCATCCCTGCTTACTTGCCCGACGATGCGACTGCTGAGGCCAAAATATTTGCCCGTCTATCGAAACTGTTGAACCTGCCCATTACCACCCAAGTCGAGCCAATCGTTGGGCACAATAATGGGTATTTTCAGGCGATTTCTCACCACCAGTATAATCGCCAGTTACAACGACAAATTATCAACCCCCGTAGTCGCCAGGTGGCCAGAACACCCCTGGGTGTCCGCGATGCCGTCAACCAAAATCGCACCTTTGCTCCTTTTTTACCGGTGACCATCGCCACTAATGTTGACCCGATTGTCGTTTCGAAAATAGAGGAAGAGCGGCTGGATTTGCCGGGCGTACTGATTGATATTGCGCCGGTCCGCGAATATTTATATGGAGAATTGACAGGCCACTTGCTGGGCTACGTTGGTCCTATCCCGGCTGAGCAATTCGACCGTTATCAAGCTCAAGGTTACGACCTGACCGACGAGATTGGATTGGCCGGGTTGGAAACAGAATATGAAGAATGGTTGCACGGGATTAAAGGCCTGGAGAATATTGAGGTTGACGTTACCGGTCGAAAAATTAGAACCGTTAGCCAGGATATCAAAGCCCGTCCCGGCCACAACCTCCGCCTGTCGATTGATATAGGTTTACAAGAAGCGACCACCAAAGCCTTACAAGAAAAAATGGACGAGGTTCAGTCGAACCAGGGCGTGGCCATTGCTATGAATCCCCAAACGGGCGAAATTCTGGCGATGGTGTCGCTGCCCAGTTTTGATAATAACATCTTTTCCGGGGGCATTACCGTACGTGAGCTATCACTTTTGAGTGAAGATCCCTGGACCCCCCTGGTCAATCATGCGATTGCCGGGCTTTATCCTCCCGGCTCTACTTTCAAGATCATTCCGGCTGCTGGGGCCTTGCAGGAAAGAACCGTTTTTCCAGACACGACCTTTTTTGATGAAGGGGTGCTTTATTTGCCCAATAGATTTGAACCCGATAACCCGGACCTGGCCCAGCCTTTTTATTGCTGGCTTCGTACCGGTCACGGCAAGGTAAATATGCTTTCCGGCCTGGCCTATTCCTGCGACGTCTATTTTTATCAAGTGGGTGGTGGCTACGAGCCTGCTGAGTATGAGGGCCTGGGGCCGGACCGAATGGGCAAATATGCCGAGATGTTTGGTCTGGGAGAGCCGACCGGGATCGATTTGCCGGGTGAGGTTAGCGGCCTGGTCCCTAATAAAAAGTGGAAGCGGATTAATTATGCCGAAACCTGGCTGACCGGTGATACCTATAATATGTCTATTGGCCAGGGTTTTGTCCTGGTGACACCCTTACAGCTTCTGAATGCTACGGCGGCCATTGCCAATGGGGGTACCCTCTATCGTCCCTATCTGGTTAAAGAAGTTCTTGACGCTGACGGCAACGTGGTCAAAGTGAACGAGTCTCAGGTGGTTCGCCAGCTCGAGGTGGACCCGGAACATATCCGGTTAATTCAGCAAGGCTTGCAGGCTGTTATTCAGTGGGAGGCCGGTACAGCCCACGAGACATTTGACGTACCGGGTATCATCGCTTCTGGCAAAACTGGTACGGCTGAGTTCTGTGATGAGTATCCCCAATGTCTAGACAGCGAGGGCCGGGTGAAGACCAGCCATGCCTGGTTTACGTCTTACGCGCCCAGCCACAACCCCGAAATTGCTACGGTGGTATTTGTTTACGGGGGGGGGGAAGGTTCCCAGGTGGCCGTGCCTGTTACCAACAAAATTTTGCGCTATTATTTTGGTATTGAAGATGAGGATGAGGAAGAACCCCCTCAGGAGGTAGAGCAACCGATTGCGGCGTTACCACCAGAGAGCCAGATCGCTGCTCGATTGTTAGGCACAGATAACTGGAACGGTAAAGGGGCCAGTGTATCTGGATTTGTGCTGGATGAGCAGGGGCAAGGGGTCAATGATGTTTCCATTGACATTATCGCCAACGGCGAAGTGGTTACGCAGATAGTTTCTGGCTTGACCGGACAGTTTGATTACACAACTTTGGATCCTGCCGAGGCGACTGTGTGGCAGTTTCGCCTGTCCGACTATCCGGAGGCAGCCCTGTTACAACTGGAAATTGCCGACGGTCTACGCTATTTGGTAGAATTTAAGGCCCAGGCCAGCGATGAGTAATGAGGGGGTTAAACCCGCTAAATAAACCACTATATCTTGTAGTATAAGTAACTTTCGGGTACAATATATAGTGGTTTATTTTCTGAAGATGCAAAGCTTTAGAGAAGTCGTAACTACCTGCTATGTCATTCTGAACAGGTGAAGAATCCCCAAGGTTTTGGTAAATACCCAAGGGGCACAGGGTAGACCTCTTTTGGGCCAAAGTTTCGGAGATTCCTCGTCGCTGCGCTCCTCGGAATGACATGAGGGTAGGCAGTTACATCTTGAGTTAAATTGTTACTCATGACCAATTGCTTATTGATTTATGTCCAATGATCGTATTACTATTAAAGGCACAAGTGATGGTTTAGTTATCACCATTGGTGCCGGGGCCTGGCCAGGGCTGGTCGATGAGCTGGAAAGGCGACTGGGTGAAAAAGCCTCCTTTTTTAAGGGAGGCCGGGTTGCCTTGCGGGTAGGACCACGCCAACTGACTCGCTCACAACTGGAGTCGGTGGGCCATATCTTAAATCGGCATAATGTTAGCCTGTGGGCTATAGAGAGCGACTCGCCCGGTACTCGGGAAGCGGCCACTCAATTGGGGTTGGAGACGGAGCTGTCTGAGAGGCAAGTGGTCAGCCAGCCCCGCCCATCACAGCCTGAGGGCGACTCGATTGTGGTGCAACGGACCCTTCGCTCCGGTCAAGTGATTTATCATCCGGGCCATGTGGTGGTGATTGGTGATGTCAATCCCGGCGCGGAAATTCGAGCGGGGGGCAGCGTTGTGGTGTGGGGACGGTTACGGGGAACAGTTCACGCGGGGATGGGAGAGGCAGGAGAAGAGGCAGTGGTGTGTGCTTTGCAGTTGTCGCCTACCCAACTGCGTATCGGTAACCACATTGCTCTCTCGCCTGCAGATGAGGATGAGCAGGAAATGTTGCCGGAAATGGCTTTTGTTCAGGATCGTCAAATTGTAGCCGAACCCTGGAAGAGTTAGTAGATTTTATGCTATAGGAAATTTCTTTTTCGTAGGCTCCGCATCCCTATGCGGGGCCGGGCATAGGGATGCCCTCTCTACGGGATGCCCTCTCTACGCGAGAGATAACTTGAAAAGAGAGTTGAGATGTCACCATGAGTGCAGTCGTTCTAACCATAACATCGGGAAAAGGTGGTGTGGGCAAAACCACAGCTACAGCCAATTTGGGGGCTGCCCTGGCTTTACAGGGTAAAAAAGTGGTAGCGATTGATGCCGACATTGGATTACGTAATCTCGACGTCGTGATGGGCCTGGAGAACCGCATCGTTTATGATTTGGTTGATGTGGTTGAAGGTAGCTGCCGTTTGCGCCAGGCGATGATAAAAGACAAGCGGCTGGATGAGCTTTACCTCATTCCTGCGGCCCAAACCCGTGATAAAACGGCGGTAACACCCGGCGATATGATTGAATTAACCGACCAAATGCGGGATAACTTTGATTTCATTTTAATCGACTCGCCGGCCGGGATTGAGCAAGGCTTCAAAAATGCCTTAGCCCCAGCCGATAGGGTTTTGATTGTGACCACGCCAGAAGTTTCTGCGGTGCGTGACGCCGACCGGATTATTGGTTTGATTGAAGCGGCCGAGAAAGGTCCCGGTGACTTGATTGTAAATCGTTTACGTCCCGATATGGTGAAACGGGGGGATATGCTGGACACGGATGATGTGATCGATATCCTGGCGATTAACCTGATCGGGGTGGTGCCTGACGACGAGTTGGTGGTTGTTTCTACCAACACCGGCCGGCCGGTGGTGATGGAGAATGGCTCCATTGCCGGCAAAGCTTTTGGCAACATTGCCAGACGTTTGATCGGTGAAGATGTCCCCTTTATGGAGCTTGAAGAAGAGGACTCATTTATAAAACGGTTTTCAAAACTGTTTAAAAAATGACGTGCTGTAACTATTCACCTTGTCACTCTGAGGCGTAGCGAAGCGAAGCCGAAGAGTCTCTTTATCAGCGAGATAGGAGATTCTTCGTCGCTGTGCTCCTCAGAATGACATGAAGGTGAATAGTTGTGATGTGCTTTGGTGAGGGATTTTTATGAACGTATTCAGTCGACTACTAGGGCGCAGAGAACCAACCAGTCGAGATATAGCCAAAAATCGCTTGCAATTGGTTCTTGTGCAAGACCGGGTTCACCTTCCGCCTGAAAAAATGAGTGAATTAAAGGACGAGTTGATAAAGTTAATCTCAGAATATGTTGAGATTGATCGAGAGGGTATTGAGATTTCCCTGACCAAATCCGGTCGTCGGAGTCGTCTGACGGCGAATATCCCTGTTGTTGGAGTACGTCATAAATAATATCAAATTTTCATTGTTTGCCGAGTGAAATATGGATCGAAGAATTTGGCGGCAGTTTGATCTGGTTTTGGTGGGAATTGTCGCTTTATTAATTTTGTATGGCGTTATTATGATTTTTAGCGCCAACCAGACCCAGGAAGATTTGAGAGACCTGTGGCGGGTCCAGTTGACTCGGGCGGGTATTGGCCTGGTA
>DAOUMU010000398.1:0-10019 GCA_034409055.1 Anaerolineae bacterium | reverse complement strand
CCGGCGTTCGCTTAATTATGGTCAAGTAAAAGGCTAGTTACCCTGTTTATTACGGTAAATTGCAACTGATTAGCCTTATTTTGATTGTGACAAAAATAACTTTCTTGTAAAAATTTGATTTTACCTTGGATTATTAGGCATAATAGGCAAATAAATTTAGTTAATTTAAGAAAAAATAAGCGAACGTCGAGTAATACCTCAAAAACCATAATTATTCAGTTGATCAAGTCTTCGGGATGACGCACCGTAACAAGCAATACTAACAACAATAAGTATCTAGTTTGAGGTGGACCTTACACTGGCAATGTTACGCTCATCTCCACCAACCTTGAATTGTTTAAGCTTTCTTACTATCTAGCCAAGATTTGATAGCCTTCCACTCTTCCTCTGTAACCGGAAAATTAGTGCCGCGAGGAAACTGTATTATCTGTAAATCCCAGAGTGCTGGATCACATTGAAGAAATTTCTTAAGCAGGGGGGTTTCGTACAATTTCATATCGTACTTGACTAACACACGAGGCTTAGCACGCTCACCGTCGCTACGCTTATTCCAGTAAGTTAGGCCTTTTGGAGTATCAGGCATTAAGATTGGCTCAGTGACGACTTTGCCGATGGCATATATCCCGGCATCATCACCAGAAATCCAGACCAGCACGCGGTCACCTTTATGAATTTTCTTTGCATGCTGGTTCAGATTCCAATACTCTTCATCTTCTATTCTGAGGGAGTCCTCAATGCGATACTTGGTTGGATTAGCCTGAAAAATCCAAGTTCGCATTTGTTGTTGCTGTGAAACAACGTCTGGGTCTGAGATTATTTGATTATTCATTGTTATCATCCAGAATATATTGAGGATATGGTGTTGGCACATTGCGACCATAAAAACATGGAATTTCATCAAAATCTACTTTACGACCAGCATAAGGCATGGCACAAAAAATATTACTATGGAACCTGTTATCCCGTTTGATAAGGATTACAGAAGAAGCGAGTTCGTGGTCATCATCTAAATGATATTGATGCAATTTATTAATTTTTTCGTCAATTGTCCATCCGTGCTCACAGAGAAATCGTTGGGTAGCATACATAGCTGCACGTGTCCAAGGTCTAAGCCCATCATCGGGTAAAATAATACACCCACTTGCACCATCTTGGCTAACGAGTTCACAACCACGAGTGATGAATAAACGAGCACTTTCGCCTAAATTGTGACAGCCGTATGGTGGATTAGTATAAAACCAGTCAAATTTTCCGATGAGTTCTAAAGGTACTGGATCAAAGGCATTATACAATCTCACGTCCAACAAACCCCGAAAACCGTATCTTTCAGCCATATTGCGTGCTACTCGCAATAATCGCTCATCAAAATCCAGTAAAAGCATATACGCAGGAGCTCGAATACTTTTCCAACTTGCCAGCAACCCAATTATTAAACTGGTGCTATCATAATCTCCCATAAATACGATAGATTTTCCGGCAAGATAGGGAGCTACTAGTTTCACTTGTCGAACTAAATCACGTGATTTCATTGGGATTTGATCATAAATACGAAGTGCCGTAGGGCGAGCGTGTTCTACTAATTGAGCCGCTCGCAGATCAACCTGTGTAATCATTGTATGAAGTCTATCTTTAAATGATTGAAATGTTCCATCCAAAGATGGTGGGGAATATGGTTGACCGGAAAGTTTAAATTTTCTTGTTGATGTAAGAGAAATAGTCATTATTTTTCTCGCCTGTTGTTGACATTTTTTTGATACAAACCCCACAAATTCAAAATCTTGATTCGCATTTCAACCAATTCCACGCTTGCCCCAAATCTGGTTGCTAATGTCTCCGCAGATTGACCGTTCCAGACGGATTGTGCTACTATTTTAGAAGGCAATAACGCGGCGGCAGCCGTCTGATATGCTTCCTGTTCGGCTTCTTCATCATATTCCCTTTTACCAAAACCATTAAGCTGTGATGGCTTATGTCCATAATGAGCATGCGCTACTTCCTCCATTACGGTAACATTAGCACGTTCAGGCGTTTGATTAGGATTAAGAATAATTAGCAATTTACCATCTGGCAGTTCATTGCTAATACCTGACCAAACCTTGGCATCTAAACTGGAAAGGTATGCACGTTGTCCTGGAGTTAAGTCTGAGATTTCGTTTGGATATGCAACCTGTAAGTTGAACTTCTTGGATAATTTGATTGAGTCAAGACTTTCAGATGGTGATAGTCCGGCCCGTTGTCGCAAAAGAGAAGCATTCTTCTCGATTCTACGACGAACTCCTATTGTGGGGCACCACTTTTTCTTGTTCGATTGGTTTTCTTCAGTCATTAATACCTCCTTAACAAGAGTTACTCATTATTCTCACTGTTTGATTTTGAAGTAGGCTCACTATTAGTTTTAGCAAATTGATCATAAGCTAACCGAAACATCATACCTAACTTCTCTGCTGCATCTGGATCAAGTTTGCGATCTGCACGTAGATACGCCTCAACTAAGTCAGGCGTACTTTTCTGAATTTGCTGCGACTCTCCAGCACTCAAGAACTTTTCAACCGACAATCCCAGCCACGTTGCGACCGCAGTAATTGTACGAGTGTCAGGCGTTATGCTTTCTGCATCCGCGTATTTATGTTGTCTTTCTAGGCGTGACAGAGTTGAAGCACTAACACCAGTCTGTTCTGCAACTTGTTCTAATGTAAGTTTTCTAGCTTTTCGTTTTTTATGAACCAGCTTCCCAAGATCTTCAATTTTAATTTGAGTTTCACTAGTACTCATCAAATCTTCCTCCTTACAAGGTTACCGTGATTATACCACAAAATTTCATCGCTGCAAATTTTTTTTGCACAAACGAAATATTCAAAGCAAATAAAAACCGATCTAATCCTGATCGGTTCCAGATGTATTCCAAAGCTATTTTCACAAACTACCGAGAGCCTTCTATACTATTTGTTCCATGCTTTTGTCCTATCGGGATTACCCCATAATTTAGCATCACCACTTTTATTCTTTCTTTATTGTAGCACAGAACTTTATGAGACGGTAAAGTACAAACGACAAAAAACGACAAAGCAGAAATGCGGCTTTGCCGTATATAGTTCACAATTCACATTTCTTGATTTTCGTAGAACCAGTGGCTAACTTGTCGGTGATACGGGGGGCAAGTTAGCCACTTGCCCTACAGTAGACTGTCGAGGAGATCCGCCCACACATTGGCCCTGGCCAGTTCGCGGAGGCAGAAGCGGTGAGGCAGAAAGGGCGTGCCGCCCCACTTGGTTTTAAAGAAGGTCACGCCGGGATTAATCCCCAGGCCCAAATTGATGTACCTTTTGTCTTCTGTTCTGGCCTGCGCGATCACTTCAGAAAGGAGCAGGTCTGACGCACCAGGCACGTAATGCCGGCCTGAACAGAAGTTGAACATGTAGAAAGCGTAGTGCCTGGCCCCAAACTCGGCCACGTCAAACGCGACCAGTTCTCCCCGCCTATTTCTGGCCTCAAAGAGCCAGGCCGTGTTCGACTTGTTGACGTATTCAGGAATTCTTTCGAAGATAAATTGCGTTTCTTCGGCCAGGCGATGCGTGTCCAAAAATTCGTCAACCAGTCGTTTGTGTTCCTTGCCGAAGACTTTGCCCCTGTCCACCGAGACATCACGACTGGCCCTTCTCAGCATATTCCGCACTTTCTGGGGAACGGACAATTCCGACAGGTCTAACCGGTAGTAGGTATCAGATGACGCCTGCCCACAATCGGTCATCGAAGCTGGTATGGTGGGCGCTGTGACAGAGACGACGCTTGACTTAAAACGGGTGGTCGCCTCGTCAAGCGCCTTGGTCATCTGCTCTTCGTTAAAATTTTCGCTCAAAGGGTAACCAACAAATATCAGGTGGTCTTGGCCAACGTAAAGGACAAAATCGCCGCTGAGAAAGGGCTCCGCCTGCGAGATGGCCGTCACGTAGGCCGGCAGATGTTCGGGCACGTACGCTTGCGCTTCGATGTAGACCCGCTGGGCCGGCCTCACCATTCGACCCCCTGGGTGACCTCGTACCCCTCGTCCAGAAACAACCGGCTTACGCCAGGGATGTGGGGGAAACCGACGAAGGCGATTGCTTCTTCCTGGTCAAAAATTGTCTTCATTCTTTGAAATAGTACGGCATCGCGACCACTGACAACGGGACGGCAACGGCTGGCAAATCTGTCCGTGAGGGAGAGCAGTGTTTCTATATCGCCTTCCAGAAAAGAACTCACGTAACGGTCTGTATAACGCGGCCAATTTCTGACGTCGTTGAGCTGCCTGACAATCCGTTCAAAAGGTATCCCCTCAAGGACGGCCAATTGTTCCTCTATCGTCTCCAGGAAATGAACTTTCTTGCCCAGTCTGCGCGCGATGTGGAACGCCTCCATGTCCACCGAATAGGGCCAGTTTAGATAGGTAGACCAGATTGAGAAAAAAGCCATCCACGGACACACCCCGCGCGTGTACATCTCAAAGTAGTTTGGCTTGGCCGGCTGAAAGAGAAGATACAAGCTGTCCCCGGTTTGATGGTCCAAACGCCGGCTCAGTTGTTTGTTAATCTCCTTGATTGCCTCTGGTTCGAGTACGTCGGCCAGTGAGGGCGAGGATTGGCCCTGTCTGCCGTGCTCGGCAATGCGGTTCATGCTCTCTTCGTCGAGCGGACCTTCAAAAATGACCGTCTCCACTTTTTGAAACAGTCTTGTCAGCGACCTGGCAAAACTGTACGGAAAAAAGTGGGCCGTGCCGACAAGATAGGCTGTGTGCCCGTCCTTCTCAACTTTCCAGGCCATACGCAGCCGCTTTTCTCTCGACCAGAAAAAAGGCAGATTCACAATTTCCCTCCCAGCAACATATCGACCAGCGAGAGTGTCTTCGGACGCCCGTAGTAACCCTCGCAAAACTCGTACTTGAGAAACGGCACACCGCCCCACTTTGTCTTGAACCGCCTGATCCCTTCGTTCACCCCCAGACCCAGATTGATGATTCTTTTCCCGCGCCCTCGAGCCAGTTCAATCATTTCAAAGAAGAGGAGATCTGAAGCGTGCGGCACATAGTTTTTTCTCGAATAACAGCCAAGTATATACGTGTCAAACGTTTTTGCCGCCAATTCTACCACGTAGAACGCGCTCAGTTTCCCTTGCTTATCCCGGGCGTCCAGCAGGCAGGCACTGGCCGAGTGGGCGACATAGTCAGGCATGGCTTGATACAGTTCCGCAACCATCGGCGGCAGTGCTTGCCGCTGCCTGAACTCGGCCACGAGGGCCTGGTGTTCTTCGGTGAAAGTCCGCCCTTTTTCGACAGTCAGCCTTTCGGCCGCTTTTTTGGCGACCCGCCGCAGGGATGATTTTAGTTTTGTTTGCTTAAGGTCGAGTCTGAAATATTCGTCTGTCTGCCTCTCGCGGCAAGATTTCAGGAGCGAGGGTGGTACATCCGGCCCAATGAACCACAGATACTCGGGGTGATAGATTTCGAGGACGTGCTTGACAATCTTCTCGCAGCGTTCTGGGGTAAAACGCCCTTCCAGGGGATAGCCGACCAGAATCAGCCAGTTGTCCTTGACAAAACCGAGATAATCCTCAATCAAAAAGGGGTGACCTTTCGATATGAGCGCCATCAGGCTGGCAATGTGCTCCGGTACGTAGGCCCTGGCCAGCACGTATTGCTCGTCTTGGGAACTAAAAAAGTTCGTCTCGTTGAGTAACATGAGACGATTGTAACAGGAACCGTCGCCATTTGACAAATTGCAAGGGCGATCAAGGGTTGCAGTTCTGTCTCACTGATTTGATCCGGTGACTGGCGGTAATATTCGATCAGTGAGCGCACGGCCGGAACATACGTCTTCTGGGTTCGTTCCGACAGCCTCCTGAAACAGCTTTAGTGTTCCAAAGCTGCTTTGAGATCCGAAAAATTTATCTTGAGTTTATCCAAAATCCCCTTTACTACCTCTTCAGGAATTTCGCTTTCTTCTTTTAACCTCTCGAGAGCTTGCTCACGACTGATTTGCCCGTCTCTTACTAAGTAGCTCAATCCCTCATCTTTATCATTAAACCCAAGCATTTTCTTGTACAAATACAGTTTCAATAGAGCAATATCACAGTCCCCCCGCCACGTAGATTCGACCCCCGGGTGTTTTTTCCAGTTAAATTCAGTCTCGATCCTTGAGATCACTTCCTGTTCTTCCCATTTTATGTAGTAGCTAAACGGGGCTATGGTAAAAAGATCACTACTTCTCCCCTTCCGGTAAAAATGATGGTAATACTCCTCAATTTGCGTAACCAGACAATTGAAGTTCAGAATCCACATCGGATTTTGAATTACCCGAAACAAGTAACCTCCTACAAATGAAAACTTACTCTTGCTGTTAGGATCAAGGAGCATAATCTTTTGCTTGTAGCTTTTAACATCCAGGGGGTTTGAACCACTTATAATCACTGGAATCCTATTATTTCTGGCGAAATTGGGGATCTTGGTAGCCCTTGCAAGCCTACACCCGGTGCACAGTAATCCTATCATTGCCGCAGATGGCCTATGGATAAACGACAAGATGTGGTGTCTTATGCATCTTTCTAAACATTCATCCTTTTCTATAACAAGTTCTACATTCATCGTCCTGGCCATGTTTTGCATATTCAACTGCGTCTGCTTTGGTATGAAGCCATTGTCAACAGAATAAGTAAGTATCTGCAACTCTAACTCCTTTACAAGATAGTACAAAAGATAAGAACTATCCCTGCCTCCACTCAAAGCAAGAACACAGTCATAATCTCTGTCCCTGTCGTTCTTGGTTTGGAGAAACTGCTTGATCCTCTCACTGAGGACTTCTTTGCCAAGATATTTCCGTTCTTGATGAGCAGTGCAATAATTACAGATCCCTTCTTGGTTGAACACTATTCCGGGATAATTTTCGGGTAAGACACATTTTGTACATCTTTTCATTTTACAGATCTCCTTTCATCATTAACACTGCCGCCCAACGGTCCCGGCTTCAGCAACGGCCCTTGGGCGACCTCAGCGGTGCAAAATCCGTATCTTCTCAAAAAGTAGGGGCGAGGCAACCCTAAGCCTCTCATCAGCACCCTTCTCAGGCTAAGTAACTTTAAGTGGTATTATAGGGGTTGGCGTTGGCGTATTAGTTCAGTAGGGGTTGGTGACGGGGTAGAAGTGCTTGTTGGCATAGGGGGATCAGTTGGTGTGGGGTTAAAGACAACTATTGCCGACATGTTTTGCCATTGATCCCCTCCTTGGATCGCACTCAGGACAAATCTGACGCCACGGTCAAATTAACTGGCTTAGATAACTGCTAAAGGGTTTGTGCTAGACAATAAATCAGTAATAGTTTAAACCTCTTATGTATAAATTTCGTATATAAAAGACATAAATTTAGTTAGAGTTTTTATTATTGGTTTTGAATTTGTTAGAATCTTGTCGATTGATGTAAAGGGATACAAAGTAAAAAAACTCATTTTGCTGGTCACGCTCTGGCTGATCTCTTGCCTTGAAATCATTTCAACTTTATAATTTTTCTTCCAAAGCACCTCAGAACATCCGAAATATGAATGGAGAAAAAAGGAGAAGGCACAATGGCCGATAAACTGGATTTCATCCGCGAAGAGTTGCATACTCTGAACGCCGAAAAACGTTTTATCAACATCCCTACGATGGAATCACCCGCCAATGGGTGGATGATAGTGAATGGACGTCGCGTCCTCAACTTTTGTACCAATAACTATTTAGGCTTAGCCAATCATCCCTATCTGAAGGTCGCGGCCCAAAAAGCCATTGACCAATGGGGGGTGGGACCAGGGGCCGTGCGCACCATTGCCGGCACCCAGGCCCTGCATCTGGAGTTTGAAGGCCGTATGGCCGAGTTCAAGGAAGTCGAGGCGGCGATGCTGGTGCAGAGTGGTTTTTGTGCCAATCAGGCTGCCCTCCCTTCGTTGGTGGGACGGGAAGATGTGATTTTTTCTGATCGACTGAATCACGCCAGCATCATCGATGGCGCCCGCCTGAGCCGGGCCAAGATTGTTGTTTATGAACATTGTGACCCGGACGACCTGGCGGCTAAAGTCGCAGAGCATTTGCCCAATTATCGACGCGGCCTGCTGGTGACGGACGGCGTTTTCTCGATGGACGGTGATATCGCGCCGCTGGACAGATTGACCGGGATTGCCGACCAATATGGTCTGATGACGATGGTAGACGATGCTCACGGCGAGGGCGTGTTGGGAAAAGGCAAGGGTATTGTCCATCACTTTGGGCTACAGGGCACATTCGATGTTGAAATCGGTACCTTGAGCAAAGCCTTTGGGGTAATGGGCGGTGTGATTGCCGGTAAAAAGATTGTAGTTGACCTGATTAAACAAAAAGCGCGGCCATTCCTCTTTTCCAGCGCGCTCACTGCCGCCGATACTGCCGCCTGTTTGGCCGCGGTTGAGTATGTTGACACCCATCCCGAGCTGGTGCAAAAGTTGTGGGACAATACCGACTATTTCAAACAGGGCATGCGCAAATTGGGCTTTGACACAGGCCGGACCGAAACTCCCATTGTGCCGGTGATGCTGGGCGAGGTGGCCTTGGCTAAACAGTTCAGTGCCCGCTTGTTCGAGGCAGGGGTCTTTGCTATGGCCCTGGGCTTTCCTACCGTTCCCCGAGGCCAGGCCCGGATTCGGGTCATGAACACCGCCGCCCACTCCGGCCAAGACCTGGATAAAGGACTGGAAGTCTTTGCCAAAGTAGGCCGGGAGTTGAAAATTATCTCTTAATAGAAAACTTATTCATCCACCCAGTTCATAATCACCTTACCTGAATTGCCGGAGCGCATTATTTCGAAAGCTGTCTCAAATTCGGTAAAATGAAACTTGTGGGTGATGACCGGGCTGATGTCCAGGCCGGTTTGGAGCATTGATTGCATTAAATACCAGGTCTCATACATCTCGCGGCCGTAAATGCCCTTGATGGTGAGCATATTGAAAATGACGGTGTTCCAATCAATGGCTAACTCCTCGGTGGGTATGCCCAGCAAGGCAATTTTAGCACCGTGACACATATTGGCCAGCATATCCTTGAACGCTTCGCCACTGCCCGACATCTCCAGGCCCACATCAAAGCCCTCCTTCATGCCCAGTTCCTTTTGTACCTCGGCGATGCTTTTCTCTTTGATGTTCAAGGCTATGGTGGCGCCCATTTTCTTGGCCAGTTCCAGCCGGTAGGGATTCAGATCCGTGGTCACAATGTAGCGGGCGCCCGCGTGTTTGGCAATGGCCGTGGCCATGATACCAATGGGACCGGCGCCCGTAATCAGCACATCTTCCCCCAGGACTTTGAATGACAGGGCCGTGTGGGTGGCGTTGCCAAATGGGTCAAAAATACTCAAGAGGTCCATAGGGATGTTCGGGTCGGCATGCCAGATGTTGGTGACCGGAATGCAGATATACTCGGCAAACGCACCGGGCCGGTTTACGCCGACGCCCCTGGTCACGTTACACAGATGGCGGCGTCCCGCCAGACAGTTCCGACACCGGCCACAAACAATATGTCCTTCACCGGCCACGATGTCCCCAATGTTAAGGTCGTGCACATTACTACCCATCGCGGCCACTGTACCCACAAACTCGTGCCCAACGACCATCGGCACCGGGATGGTTTTCTGGGCCCAGGCATCCCAGTTCCAAATGTGTATGTCCGTGCCACAGATGGACGTCTTATGAACCTTAATCAGAACGTCATTGATCCCGTACTCGGGAACCGGTACTTCATCCAACCATAAACCGGGTTTCCGGTACTTTTTGACCAGCGCTTTCATTGTTTTCTTCATCATTTACTCCTCTGTAAATAGACCTTGTAGGACAAACTTAAGTTTGCCCTACGGATATTTTCATCATTAGTGCATTTGTTACAAGTTAAGATTTTTTGTTGATTGTCAAAAAACTCTTGGCCTTATGGCAATAACGATTTTTCCAGTCAAATTCTGGTTTTGCTGGCTTGATATGATACAATTGAGGGTCTCAAAACT
>DAOUMU010000397.1:0-1650 GCA_034409055.1 Anaerolineae bacterium | reverse complement strand
GTGCTTGACCACAGTAAAGTTACCCCCTGATTTCAGGGGCTCGACCCCCTGAATTTGTGGGATACCCCTTGATTTCAGGAGCTTAAGCCCTCAGAATCAAGGAAACAACATCTGGTCAAAGGCAGTGACGGATGACCCCTCTCTTCTGATGTGATGACAAGACAGTCAGGGGGTATAGTCTTGCTCATTACCACTAAATACGGGGATTTGTCAATCCCCTTTGAGCAGAACCACGGAAATTCCTGAAGAACCGATTATATTAAGGAAATCGGCTGGTGACTTGACCGAGAATTTTCTCGGGGGCCACCGGCCCAAATGTGCGGCTATCGGTACTTTCCGTTCGGTTATCTCCTTCGAGGTAACAGCGTCCATCTTCAAGTCTTGAAGTTACCCGTTTGACCAGCTTTAGGTCTATTTTGTAAGGATGCTGGACAAGGACGATATCACCCGGATTTGGTGGCATGCGCCGATAGGCCCTTGGATTGACCAGGACCTCGTCTCCCGGTTTAAGGACAGGTATCATCGATGCTCCGGTGACGCGAAATCGCCGCCGAAGCCGCAGCAGCCAGAGTAAAAGCTCGCTTAGAACACTGTCTTTCAGTTCGTCACTCATCTGGCACGATCATCAACGAGATAGTAAGGTGAAATTTGTAAAACCTTGTAGTCGAGGCATCCCCATGCCTCTACGGCGGGCATAGGGATGCCCTGGCTACGTTTTGCCACAGAAACTAGCCAGTTCTTGCTGTAAAACCTTGTCGTAGAGGCATCCCCATACCTCTAGGGCGGGCATGGGGATGCTCTGGCTACGTTTTGCCACAGAAACTAGCCAGCCGTGTACCAGGTAACGTCACGATTCTTGGTGGCCCAGAAGATTTCGTGGACTTTCTTGACGGTGTCCATAAGAGCGTTGGCGTCATCAAGGCTGACTCCCACCTTGCAGGCAGAGCATAACTTGGCTGCTTTCCAGAAGACATCATGGAGGTCCGGGTATTGCTCCAGGTGTTGCGGTTTGAAATAATCTGTCCACAGCACGAGGAGTTCGGTCTTGGCCAGGTGGGCTTGCTCTTCCTTGATCTGGATGTACCGGGACATTGTGTTCAGGTAGGCCGCCATCGCCTGTTGGTCGTTGCTGGCCGGTGGTTCCAGGGCCAGAATTTTCTTGGTCATAGACAGGACGGCCTCGGCCGCAATCCGGGCAGAAGCTGGATCGTAAACACCACAGGGACCATCACAGTGGGCAGAAACTTCTTCTGCCGGGAACCAATCTTTTACCCTGGATGTAATTTTTTTGAGCGTCATTTTTATACACCTTTCTTTGTAATGATTTTTAGTTATGAGTTATGGAAAAAAATTTACTTTTATAGCTTTTCAGGTAATGCCCAGCACTGGGTGTTTTTGACTGGTAGGGACGACTTTAGTCGTTATTAGCGCCTGGAACGACTGAAATCGTTACTACACTATCTCAATCGTTTATTTCATCAACGCCTCCTCTGGTGGGGTTTGTAGGTCATAACACAAAAAAATTCCTAGTTCTGACGATTTCTGTGGTTACTTGAATTATTGGCGGTATCCTCCCATAGAGGCCGAAATGAGAAGGTTATGTAACCAATTGTCGTGATAAACACGTCCATTAAGTTTATGAGCCGGGGA
>DAOUMU010000396.1:0-7009 GCA_034409055.1 Anaerolineae bacterium | reverse complement strand
GCCGGGCAGGATTATGTAAATACATAGCTTATTTCCTGGTCGGCTTTGTGGCGTTGGGGGACTTTCGTTTCCCGGCTTTGTTTTACATAAAGTTGTTTATTATGTCATGCTATCGCAAAAGTCGAGTTAAGCCAAAGAGAAATGTTATCATAAGTGCAGTAACGCCGACCATAAATATTGTACCTGATATTCCTCCGTTTTCAGGCGTGTTGGTCAACAAAGAAGCTGTTAAGTAATACAAAATGGCAAGAATCGTGACAGTAATCGGTCCGAAGATTGCGCCAAACAAGAAACCTGAAAACATTTTGATTATCCGTTGGCTGCTCATAATAAAAACCCTTGCAGGATTGAAAATGAGGTCTGTATTGATTTTAGGCAACCTAACGCCCAAAATCAGGCGATTGCGGGTAAGTGAGACTACCCACAATCACCCGAATGATGGCTGCCAAACCGATTTTCAATAAATGCCTCGCATCGGGTAGACTCAGAAGCCTCACGGCTTCGTCGCCCCCTCAGAACCGCGCAAACGACCCTTCGACTATGCTCAGGGCAGGCTTTTCACCGTACACGGCTCAAGCAGCTCGGTAGTTGAATATTTGGTTTCGTAATTGTTTAATCGCCAGCTCGACCTCAAACCAGTTGAGCTCGTGCCAGCTATCCAATTCGGTTACGTTTAGACTTTTCCCTCATTGTTCAACGATTACTCGACCACTTCATCGCCCGAACCACCCGGTAGAAGTCTGCATCCTTTCAGGTTGGGTATGTACCCTATCTGACCAGTTATGTGTTCCTGTTGCCTTTCGGCTGTCAGCGTTCGCTCGCTCTGCGTCTACCATCTCCTGCTCGCCAGGGAATTGTGTTTTCCTTACGGTCCACCTGGTCAGGCTCATTCGGGATGATGACCCTGACCCCCTATCGAGTTTACCAGTTTCCGCATTGAACGTATGGTTTGCTGTCTCTCTGACAGACGACCGTAGACGACTTAGGGCCTTTCTCTACCCCGGAGACTGGGACAGTCCGCGCCAACTGCTACACTTTGGCTTTCCTTGTCTCACACTCCCGTCTCATCTCCGTTTCGGAAGCTGCCGATTACGAGGCTTACAAAAGTTCAATTTCTTACCCATATCGCCCTACGCCTTGCCCGCCTTTCAGTTGGAGATACCGTCAGGCTTGGGCTTTGCCTCCCCTGCTTTTCACCCCGCCAGCCGAAACTGGCGGCGCAACCGGAGAGTGGCGTCTACCCACTGCCTGGGTGTGGTGCTACGCTTCGCGTGTAGCACTCCGTTCGATGCGACCTCCTGTCGCCCGTAGCAATTCGTGTGCATGGGCATTGTTAGCTGCCAATTACTGATGCCCCTGAAGTAAGCTCACAATTTTTTTCTCACCTCTCAACTTTGCAAGTGAAAGAGGAGTATGACCTTCTGCTTCTACATTGGGTTCAGCATCATTGTTCAGCAATATTTCAACAATTTCAGCATGCCCCATTTCAGCGGCTCGATGTAATGATGTGAATCCCCGACCATCGCGGGCGTTAACATCTGCCTCAACGGAAATCAGAAAGTTCAAATGATGAACCTGATTCGACTGTACAGCGTTCATCATTGGTGTTGCACCTTCAAGTGACCTGACATTTGGGTCTGCCCCTAACTTAATCAGATGTTGCATTACTTGTATATCTTTCGCTGCCAAAGACCAATGGAGGGGTGCAAGGCCATCTGCTGCAAGAATGTCTATCGGGATACCTTTTTCGACTTGTACGTTTATTTCATTTAAGTCATTTCTAGCAACGGCGATGTGTAGAAGTGAATGGGAGCGTATAGGTGATTGAGTTGAGCCTTCAAAATTCGAGGCGAATGTTCCAACGTGAGCCATATTACCGTATACGGACATTGCCCACAGACCGGCAGATTTAGGGTCTGATGTAAGATCATTGGGGAGTGGTGCAGGAAAAATCTCACCGATAGCATGGCTGATCAGCAAAAATTTTGCGATAGCTCGCGTGAATTCCGGTTCATTCTCATCAGAAAACCGACCTTTAATTTTATGGATATAGAGCTGACCATTTTGTTGGGATGTATCGGCAGTAACAACTACCTTTCGTAACCAACTGCGGACAAATATTATTGTATTTTGGTGAAAGAATATGGCCCATTTGTTCTCCATTACTTCTGGGATGAATAATACCCCTGGAGCGAGCATCGGATCAACCGGCAGAGAGATTTCAGCAGCTATTTCACTACCTGACTCAGGTTCTTGATTAATAAATGAAGTACCATCGTCAGAATTATAAGAAACTGCATTTGCAGCCATTTGAGGGTCCTGGGATGTAGAGAGCATTCCCTGGGTGATAGGACGCAAATCCAATAATTTGATACCCCAAGGATTTTCTGAGGCTTCAATCCAATTGAGGGTTGGAGCCTCCGCCTCTGGTTTATCTTTTTTGCCGAAGAATTTCTTGAAGAATGTCATGTTGGAACCTATCTTTGAGCAGCTAAAGCCTCGGCATGTGCCGCCCGCTCAGAACCATTCTATCAAAACCTACTCACCCACGCAAGACGACACTCAAGAAAAAGTGCAGATCTTGGGGTCGGACACCATGCCGTTGTTAGGCGGCAGTTTTTGTTAACAATTTAGCTGGGTTCCAAAACAGCCCCAAAACTTACGGAGGCTGTAGACTCCACATAATATAAACTCCATAAAGCTGTTTATTTATTTTCTTCCCACCAAGCCTGCCAGGTAGATTGATCTGCCCCAAAATTTTGTCCGGTAATGTCTTTCAAAGCCACAACAGCTTCCTCACGTATTTGCCAGTCCTCATCTTCTATCGCCTCGATAAGCGCGGGGACAGCATCTTTTGCGTCCGGGCCTATTGTGCGGAGCGTTTGAATAGCTGCCCTTTGTAACCACCACCAATCCCCATCGTTTTCTATCGCCTTTATGAGCGCGGGAATAGCCTCAATAGCATTGGGTTTAATAGCTCGAATTGCCCAAGCTGCGTCAGTGCGAATCCCTGCATTCTCATCATTCTCAAGAACATTGATGAGTGCAGGAATGGCTTTTTCTGCTTTTGGCCCCATTGCTCCCAAAGTCCTCACTGCCGTTCCGCGCACTTTCCAATTATCATCCAGGGCTTTGATAAGCGCAGGAACTGCCCCCATTTCCGCAGCTCCAGGACCAATACGGTTTAATGCCCAGGCGGCATATACACGGATGGTGATATCTTCATCATCTAGAGCGTTGATAATGTTGGGTACCGTTTCTACAGCTTGAGGCCCCATCTCTGTTAACACAGCGATAGCAGAGTTACGGACCTGCATCTCTTCATCTGTCAGGGCTTGGGCCAGAGCAGGGACAACGCCCGTAACTTCCGGGCCAAGTTCTCCCAGAGCACTAATAACTGCTAATCGTACCTGATAATGTTCATCTCCCAAAGCCTGAATAAGTGCCGAGACAACACCCTTTTCTGGACCTATCATTCCCAACGCTTCAGCCGCTCGACTACGTTTCTCCCACTCTTTCTCGTTTTGCAATATCTTGATAAAGTTGGGAACATTTTTCGGGGTAAAAGCGAGTTCTGTTGTAGCCTCGACGGTAGCTTGCCGTTCTTCTAACAGTGACAAACCGGCACAAGCGCTCCATTTTTCTTCATTTACAGTTGTTTTAAATTCAGACAGGGCAGTTATCTTATGATTTCTTCCAGTCAAAATGGATGAGTCCTCAATTCGCCAGTCATCAGTATTGGAACCAAGAATATTATTAGTGTTGAATTGAAATGTATATGGATAATCAACTTTGTCCTCTACGATGGCACAATATGTGTTATAAATGCAGCCCTCCATACAATCATCCCCAGGTCCAAACACTAAAGAAAGTAAATGTACCTCTTTCCCATCAATGGTAAAGGCTTGAGACTGACACATTGCCACCATTTGATTCAGATTATATTTTTTGATGATGTTCTGTACTTCGGGAGAGCAAGTGGCTACATCTAAGTAGTGAGGTGAAAAATCTTGAACAACAGGTTGTACTGGGGTCAATTCTACAGGAGGATAAGTTGGGTTAACGTTCAAATCAGGCGTGTCGGCAAGAAAAATTTCTGTAGTACCATTTTTTTGCGTAACCACCAATGCCAATATGCATACCAATAACGCACCTACGACACCCATAACTGTGTATCTGTGTGTCAAAAGGTTGCTTTGCATTTCTGAGTCTCCTCACAAAGTATAGAGCTATCCCTTCAATACTTATAACGAAACAGACTCAAAAATAGTTCCATAATCTATTTACAGGCGATAAACTGATTGCAACGAAGCCGCCCAACGCCTGCGTTTCACCCGCCGCCGAGCCAGCAAGACTCCGACCACCTACAAGTGCCTATGCTGGCGCAGAGCCTCTGAAAAACCGAGCGGTAGGCGGTCGGGTGCAAACGCTTGGGTGCGACCCGTTCGTCCGAAACCGTACCTATGAATACGGGGGATGGGCGGTAGAGAACAATTGACCAATGTTCTTTAACAACTGTAGATTGATGTTGGTGCGATGGTACCCTATCCAGTGGGGTTCATCAAGTCCAACTCCTGAGATGGTTCAGGTAACAGCATCATCCCCTGCTTGGCGACTGGTCATCAAAGGGCAGAAGCGGGATGAAAAGGCGGAATACGGCGAACCAGACGTGCGTAATCCCGTCGAGCAGGTGGCTATGGTTAACGACGAGTGAAGCTGTGGTTGAAGCGTCGTCAAGCAGAACGAGCCAACGCTGGGTAATAGGCTCGGTCCAAAAGGACAGGTATCTTGGGCTACGTGGTCAAGCTGCACGTAGTAATCATCCCACACAGATACCGGCCGCGAAGCGAAGCAGCAACCTACGGTCACGAACCCATCAATCTACGGAACGGTGTAACCCGCTGACGACTCTCAGCCTGTCCTGAGCTTGTCGAAGGGCCTCGACTGAGCAGGTAACCAGCCGGATGCCTCAGCGGGTAGGATGCCCTGGGAAGCCAATGCCTGGGGTAATGCCCAGGATATGCTGACGCAGGGCGGGTATTCGGGAAGGCAAGGGCACGATAACGAGGTCGAAGCTTATGACACACGTCATTGACGTAGTGAAGCTCGGACTAACGTCCACCTCCGTTCGTTCATTTGCCAAGCGGCCCACTCCGGTAACGGTTTGGGCTGTGCTGATGACAACAGCCCGAATATTCAAGAGCCGGATGAGGTGAAAAGCCTGCCCTGAGCGAAGTCGAAGGGTCTCACGTCCGGTTCGGAAGCAGCGGCGGGGTCAGCGATGGCCCCGCCGACTGTAACTTATGTGGCCCCAACAACTAAACTCAGTAGATCCAAATTTTGTTGTAACTCGATGAAATCAGGCGTAATGAAGCCAAAATCGAGTGTCCAATGTCAGCCTAAAGTAGCCTAAAGTGGCTCTTTTGTTCCAAAACTTGGTTAAATGGCTACCAAAAATTGGTAATCCAAGCGGGTTTTTACTAATGCCTTCCTGTATTTTTCTTCGGAAATCCCAAATTTGGATCTACTGAAACTATCAATTCTGAGGATAATTTTTCAAAAAAGCTATTATCCTGTTGATATATCTGAAATACTGAACAAAGTTGTGAAGGAAGCCACTGACTTCATTCCAAGTAAATTGACGATCCGTAGGATGTGCAATATCGTTTCTAGCAAGTCGGATTTCTTCGAAAGTAAGCCTAACCACACCTTGAAATCCGTCTTTGAGTTTTTGCTGTCTTAATACTTCTCCATACTCCTGCATAAGTTTGCCTGATAATGCATTGAATCGAGTAGAAATATCTCGTTTGTTGCTATATCTGGTTTGAAACCATCTCGTTCCCGTTGGGTCTCCAAGTGCGTCGCGCAAGCTCTTTGCCAAAACCTCAACTAGCCTTTCTGAAGCAACTCCAAGTAATACAACACTTGCCAAAAGATGCCCACCCCTAAAGACTGCAACACATTCACTCAAGTAGCGCATCATTTCGTTATCAGGGGGAGGGCTTGCATCCCAAAAGTTCGCAAGATACCCATCTGGATCATGAACTTGAATCCGATTTTTATTATCAATGAGTATCTGCACCCCATAGGGAGTGATCATAACATAATCAAGATATAGCCAAAAATCCTGATATTTCTCTGGATGAATTGAATCCTCCAAGGGATTCCGTTTTGGAGCTGGAGCTAAAATTCCTTGAAGAAAAAGTTCCCAAAAGGTCTGCCGCATAAGGTTGGCAATGTCGTTAGGTATTTCATAATCAGGAAAGACTTTGGGCTGACGTCCTTCAGTTAATTGAACAAATTTCTGTCCGCCAAGTCCCTGCCCTCCCAAGAAACCTGGTCTTTCTATAGTCCCTGAATCTACAAGCCCATCAGCAGTCATTAGAAATAGTTTCTTAACACTAATCGGACCATGATTGCCGCCGGATGCAAAATGTGCTAAGACACGATATATCTGATTTCGTATACTACTTCTGGTGGCAGGAGAGAGCCTTTCTATCCGATGCATTTTATCCCCACCTTCTATTTACTGATGAGTTCGGTTAAACGAAGCCACACAACGCCCTGCGCGTCAGCCGCGCCGCGACTTTTCCGAAATCGGCTTCAATTCGAAGTGCGTTACATAACCAATTTTCGCCCCGATACCAGGCCGCGGCAGCGGCGTCGGACTGCACGCGCTTGTTGGGCAGCGCAACGATGCAGGGAGAGAGATGATACATCCAAACCCCTCCACCAAATCGTATCGCGGAGGTGAGGCTCCTCAGTAAATCCCCGGAATCAACCGATAGTGCACGCGCCGTGCATAGTCTCGATAGCCCGGCAACTCTTCCTGTAGAGTCTGGTCTTCCAGTACGGTTCTGATCACCGCGATGATCAACGCCACCGCCGCCGGAATAAGTGTCCACACCGAGCCTAAGGCCAGCACAATGCCCAGCAGTGGCAGAATATTCCCGGCATAGCCCGGATGCCGCACAATCCGGTATGGGCCACTGTCACACACCACATGCCC
>DAOUMU010000395.1:0-14064 GCA_034409055.1 Anaerolineae bacterium | reverse complement strand
GTATGCTCGTTGCCACTGGGCTGTTCACAAGTGGTCTGATTTTTGTGACAGCGTCTTAACTTTTGGTCTTGCTCCTCTGTCACCGGCTAAATTATGAAATTTACCATCTTTTGCGTTTTACACCCCTCGGCTGCGTAGTCGGGGCTTATGCCGTTACCATTCGCGAGAGTATCCCTGCCTTTCCTACGCTTGATCAGTTAAGGCAGTTTGCTGTCACGCACCAGGTAGAGGACGCCCTCGTTAATATATTGGACTGATTAGTCTACTATGGGATAAGTACCAACTGCCCGGGCTGTCTCCAGCATCGCCAGATAGTATTCCGGTTTCACGCCGGGATGAACGGAGTTACTGGTGGAAAGTAAAAAGCCACCCCCAGAGGCGGCGGTGCGAATGAGTTTGTCAGAAACCTGCCAGGACAGTAAAATGAATTGCCACACGCTGGCTACGATTGATCCGGTAGAAACTAATTAATCAAACAACATCAGGAGGAACGATCTGTGAGCGGTCCAAAAGGCAATATGGTTATCGGCCAGTCGGGAGGTCCGACCGCAGTCATCAACAACTCCGTTTGGGGTGCCGTTGGGTGGCTTAGGCCAATATTTGGTCGACCTGGTTGTGGCAGAACTCAAATTAAAAACCCGCCTGGATAAACCGGGCGCCATGCAGCGCTCGTCTGGTGTCTGCATCTCTAAAGTGGATGCCCAGGAAGCCTTTATGGCCGGTCGTGAGGCCGTGCGTCAAGCCGTCGAGGGCACCGGTGGCTACATGGTCACTCTGGTCCGCGAGCCGGGTGAAGCCTACCACTGCACCACCGGGCTAGCGCCGCTGGAAGCAGTGGCCAATGTAGAGAAGCTCCTGCCGGATGAATTCATCAACGAAGCCGGTAACTTCGTCACCGAGGCATTTAAAGCATATGCCCGGCCTCTGTTAGGCGATCCTCTCCCGGACTACGTGACCCTGGCTGGACATCGCGTTCCAAAACGATTAAATTAATGGATGGTTGTCACCTCGCTAACAGAACCTGGCGCCATCTTGATCAAGCCCTCGCATCTTTGAATCCTCTTGCGGTATTCTCTTCAAATTTGTTGGTGACGTAGGGGCGAGGCAAGTCGGAGCGTGGCTTGTCTGCTTCGATCACTTACCAATCCGACTTGCCTCGCCCTTACTTTTGGAGAGGATACCTTTTGCGTAAAAAGAAGGTTGTGTGCTAGCATAAGACACCAAAGTGTTCCTGGCCAGTACAATAGATAGATGGACTCTTTGGGATTTTCCGTGGCGCTCGGCCCGGATTGACAAATCCGGGCCATATCTTGTGGTATAGCCTTGCTCATTACCACTAAATACGGGGATTTGTCAACACTTGCACCGGAGCGCAAGTGCAGGTGTCCCCTTTGAGCAGAATCACAGAAATTCCTGAAGAACCGATAGATGGAGGTTCCCATGTGGCACACCCTAAAAATATCAAGGGAGGTTCATGCTGACTTTGCCTCCTCTTTGCGTGAGTTATTGCAATCCACGTTCCGCAATCTTGTTTTCACCACAGGCGGAGTCTACCTGATCTGGTATTTTACGACGACTGGCTCTTCACCGGGAGAACTCAGCCTGAAATTACTTCCCCTGACAACAATCCTTCTTCTAACCTGCGCCCTGTCTCTCTGGTTGCTGTCAAAACAACCTCTGGTAGCCCAGGCCGTCTGGCAAATAGGACTGGCAGTGACCATTGCAGTGGGCATGCAGGTATCTCAGCAGCCGGTGGTCGTTTTCTTTTACGCGCTGCTGCCACTTATGGCTGTTGTCACTATGGGCTGGCCGGCCGGCTTGCTGGCGGAGGGTCTGGCGATTGCCCTGATGTGGTGGCTTTCTCACAACCCGTTCATGCCACCCTTACCCCCTTCTTATGTACTGGGAGTTAGCATCGGCGGAGCCTTTACCGGGTTACTGGGCTGGGCCACGGCACGCACCCTTGTTACGGCAGTTCAGTGGTCCCTTTTTAGCCTCGAACAGGCTCGACAAAATATGGAGAAGGCACGTCAGCACCGGACACGGCTGGCCAAGGTACTGAAAGACCTGGATATGGCTTACCATCGGTTGGAAAAGGCCAATTCCGCTCTGCTTGTCGCGCGAGATGCAGCGGTAGCAGCAGAACGGTTCAAGGCTGAGTTCGTGGCCAATGTCAGTCACGAGCTTCGCACACCGCTTAATCTGATTATCGGCTTCAGCGAGGTGATGGCAACCGCTCCGGAAAGCTACGAAGGTGCCCCGCTACCCAGGGCATACCGGGGAGATGTGATGGCAATCTACCGCAGTGCTCAGCATCTGTCTGATTTGATCGATGATGTGCTTGATCTCTCCCAGATTGAAGCGGGGCGCATGCCTCTAGCCAAAAAGGCGGTGGATCTGGGAGAGGTTATTCATGAAGCCGCCGAAATCATGCGCAGCCTGGCGGAAGCACGAGAGTTGCGACTCGAATTGGATCTACCAGATGAGCTACCGGTGTTGCGTCTCGACCGTACCCGCATCCGTCAGGTGCTACTGAACCTGTTGAGTAATGCTATGCGTTTTACTGAGGTAGGCTGGATTCGAGTGCATGCCCATGTAGAGGATCAGGAAACCGTAGTGACCGTCGAGGACAGTGGGCCTGGCATAGCGGCCGATAGACTGGCTAACGCCTTCGAAGCGTTCAGCCAGCTCGAAGACGGCCATGCGCATGAAGGAAGCGGGTTAGGGCTAGCCTTGAGCAAGAAGTTCGTGGATTTGCATGGGGGAAAAATTTGGATCGAAAGCGAATTAGGCCGGGGGACGACCGTTGGCTTCACCTTGCCCATACCCAAGGACCAGGAAATAATCCGAGTATCTTCAGGCAAGGCCAGTAGTTCAGTGCGATACCAGGAAGGACAGCCATCGGTCTTGGTACTGCACGACGATCCACGCATCCTATCGTCGTTACGTCGGCATATTGACGGCTATCAGCTCATACTGGCAGACACTGTGGAGAAGGCCCGTGAGATTATCCGGGAGGCATTTCCGGTTGTAGTGATTATGGATGTGGACTGGGCTAACCACTGGGCCACAACTATTCCTGATCTGAACTTACCTTCACTCACGCCGCTGATTACCTGCCCTTTGCCCAGTCCGCGTCATCTGGGTCGCCTGCTTGGTGCTGCTGACTACCTGCCGAAACCTGTGACCCGGGGGAATTTGCAAGATACGCTATCACGATTGCCAAGGCTACCGCAGACTGTGCTTATTGTGGACGATAACCCCCGCATCGTCCGCTTGTTGGCCCGACTTCTAAAGACAATCAATCCTTCCGTGCGTGTCCTGGAGGCTTTTAGCGGCCAGGAAGGGCTGGAGATTGTCCGGTCACAACGACCCGAGGTCGTGCTATTGGACATGGTTATGCCTGATATAGACGGCTATGCTGTTCTGGAGAAGATAACTAACGACAAGACGATGGCAGAGGTTCAGATTATCGTCACTTCCGCCCACGATCTTGAACAGGCGTCGATGCCCGTCAAGGGGAAACTGCGGTTGGAGTATGAGGGGGGGGTCTCTCACATAGGCATACTGCAGATACTCCAGGCGATACTCTCCACAATTACGCCACTGTCTACAGTGTCCCCAACCAGCGACGCAACACCTCTAGCAGCCTAACCTGGCTGACAGGCTTCGTGATGGTGTCACTGGCGCCTATGGAGAGAGCCAACTGGGGTTCATTGAGCACGGAGCAGATGATAACGGGAATCTGTTTTGTGTCTGGCGAACTCTTCAACCTTTGTAGGATCTCCCAGCCATCCTGGCCGGGCATCATAACGTCGAGGATAATCACCTGAGGTTGCAGTTCCGCAGCCAGGGACAAAGCTTGCTCTCCATCCGTTGTACCGACAACCGAAACGTTGCGACCACCCAGGTAACGCTTGAAGAGGGCAACCATATCGGCGTTATCATCGACAACGAGCATAGTCGTCTGGCTCGAGGTAGGTAGCAGGATTTGCGCTCCCCATTTCCCCTCATAATCCTGTATCTCAAGATGCCCTCCCTGAGCTTCGATCAGCGCCTGAGCCACGGCCAGGCCCACCTGCCCTTGTTTAGATTGGGCAGGTGAGATTGGTTGGGTCCTGGTAACGTTTGCAGATTCACGGATGTCTATCAGCAAGTCATGTTTACTGGGGGAGATTGTGATGATCAGGTCTCCTTGAACGAATGTATTGAGGGCACGACTGAGCAAGTTGAGGAAGGCCTGGCGCAGCATGATGCGATCGGCCACGACCGGGGGCCATTTGTTCGACGACGATATCGTGACTTGAATACCCGTTTGTTGGGTCAAGGGAGCCAACACGTTGAGAACCCCTACCAGGACCTCTTGCAGATTCAGTTCTTCGGTACTCACCTCCTGCCTGAGGCGTTCCACCTCTGCCTGGGCTATGCTTAGCCGCTCTCCCGTGGCATCTTGAGCAATTATTGATGAGGCAGGATGGCCATCACCGCCCTCTTGGCGCACTTTGTCCAATACCAGACCGGCGACCGCTTTCACCCCTTTCGTATGTTCCCGATACGTTTGTCTCTGACTGAGAGCCAACTTTTCCGCGATTTCTTGCATAGATAAGCCATCAATGTAGCGGTATGTCAGGATGGCATAGGCTCGGGCTGCTTCAGCCTGGCCGTGGTTCCGTCCCGCCGGCTTGAGTGATTCAATGCATTTCAACAAAACACGCCGTACTTCTTGGGCACGCGTCACGCGATCGAGGTTCTTGTTCAGACCTAAAATAGAAACAAGGGCATGATCCTGCAAAGAGGCGTGGTCGTAGAGATGTGCCAGGGCATTGCGCACTAACTGGGTTAGTTCTTGAGACGAGATATCTGCGTTGGACATATGTCTTTTACCTGTCTTATTTTCGACCGGCAAGATTTGGCAAACGAATGGCAAAAAAGGGCTAGTACTGGAGTAACGAATGTCCTATAATGTAAGTGAGTGGATTGTGCAGCCATTATACCATAAGGTCTGATGGCCCCAAAAGCGTCAGGGGTAGGTTGGTAACCACCTAGCTACATTTGAGCAGGCGTCTGGCAAACTGGAGATTGGAGACACTTGCCCTGTGGGTTAGAGATTGATTATTTTGCCCAATCCCCAACACCTGCACTGCGCGCAGGCACAAGTATAACTAATCTCCAATCTCCAAAATAGGCCGATTATTCTCCCTGGGTCAGGTAGTTACCTTAGTTGTAATTATGAAAGGGGGTGATCAAGCAAAGACAGAGTAAGTAGAACAGCAATAATTAAAGTGTGGGAAGACTAAGTTCTTGGAAATGGAGAAGGTTTTTAGAGTTATTTAGCTTTTGGAGGAGAAAACAAAGATGTTTAACAAGAAAATTCTTCTATTGGTGGTTATGTTAATTGCAGCGCTGCTGATGACGAACTGCGCTGGCGCTACCCCGGAGAAGATCGTTGAGACCGTCGTCGTCGAAAAAGAGGTCGAGGTCGAGAAGGTTGTCAAAGAGACGGTCGAGGTCGAGAAGGTTGTCAAAGAGACGGTCGAGGTCGAAAAAGAGGTCGTGGTCGAAAAGGAGGTCGAGGTCGAGGTCGTGGTCACCCCGACCCCCGAACCCGAACCCGAACAAGTCTTTATCGAGGGTTTCCCCACCACTGACGAGAACGAGGCCAAAATGGCCCTGGCTGCCTTCGAGGCGGCAGACAAGGGTAACCCTGACCCGGCCTGGGAGGGCAAATCGTTTACCATCGGCGTCTATTCGGCCGGGCAACGGGGCGCTATCTCCGGCCCTCTCTACTTCTGGCGGCCCAAGTTCGAGGAGTTGACGGGAGCGACCTACGACATCGTCGAGATTCCCTTCGCCGAGCTGCGGGAGAAAATCTTCACCGATCTCCAGACGGGGACCGGTACCTACGACGTGATCATCAACTGCAGCAATTACTACGGCGATTACATCCTCAACGACTGGATCGTGCCCATTGACCAGTACTTCGACGATCCACGCTTCCCCGAATGGGACCGGGACTCGATTGCCCCGGCGGTGGCTAACCTGATGAAGTGGGGTGATCATTGGTACGGTGCCAACAACGACCACGACGCCCAGGTGCTCTACTACCGCAAGGACATCATCGAAGATCCCGAGTGGCAGGCCAAGTTCAAGGAAGAGATGGGCCACGATATGCCGGTGGCCATGGATACCTGGGAAGATGTCCTGGAGATCGCCCAGTTCTTCAACGGCAAGGACTGGAACGGCGACGGCGATCCGGACGACGGTATCACCCTGCACCTGAAAGTGGGCGGCCAGGGCTTCTTCCATTTCATGTCTCTGTCAGCCCCCTACGTGGTCATTCCCTATCCGGGCGATCCCCCCACCAAGGTCACCCAGTACCACAACGTCTACTGGTTCGACCCGGAGACGATGGAGCCGCTGATCAACTCGCCCGGCCACGTCCGCGCCCTGGAGATGCTGCTTGAACTGTCTAAGGCTGGCCCTTCGGCGATGTGGGGTTGGAGTCTGGGTGAAGCCTGGGCCGACTTCCTGTCGGGCAACGCCATTATGACTTTCTCCTGGGGTGACGTTGGTTCCCTGGTCCAGGATCCGAGCCAGTCGGTGATTCAGGGTAAGTTGGGTGCCCGGGGTATCCCCGGCACCAAGTTCCCCTATGATATGGAGAAGGGAGAGTTCCTGGAGCTTGACGAGCCGAACTTTGTCGGCAACCAGGTGGGCTGCTCCTGGCACCCGGTCATCTCCAAGTTCGCCGAGGATCCAGAGCTGGCCTACTACTTCATGGCCTGGCAGTCGACTCCGGAGATCAACCACTGGAACGTGGCCTACGGCTGGACCGGTATCGACCCCGGCACCACCTACGACTGGTTCGAGCCCTACGGCTCGGCCACGGTCGAAGAATACGTGGCGGGTGGCTATGACGCCGGCGATGCCGAAGAGTTTATCGGTTCCTACCAGGACAATTTCTACAACTACCCCATTTTCCAGAACTATATGCGCATCCCTGGTTCCCCTGAGATGCAGGAGGTGTGGGACGTCCACCTATCCGAGGCGGTTACCGGCCAGCTCTCTGCGCAGGAAGCGCTGGATCGGACCTACGAGGACTGGACATTCATCATCGAGGACTACGGCAAGGAAGAGTTGTTGAGGCTGTACCAGGAGTCCATTGGCTACACACCAGAATAATGAGTGATTTCAGCCCTAGTTGAGTCGCTGGGGGAGGGGTTCCCTATGAGGCGAATCCCTCCCCTCTCCAAGAATGTAACTGCCCGCCAGCATAGGCGCCTGCACAGTGTCATTTCGTTCATTCGAGGCGTTCCATGTGGCCCCCCTAGCCCCCCACAGAAGGGAACTTTTCGTCTTATTCGCCCCCCTCACTTGCCCTGTGGGTTGGGGGGCCGGGGGGGCTTTTCCAGGCACAAATCCATTCCGACTCAGTGTAACCGAACTCAGTGTAATGAACGAAATGACATAGTGAGTAGTTACCTGAGATTTATCCTATTACTCCCTTCCAGCGGGTGGGAGTTCCAATAGCGTGAAAGAGAGAGATTATGCTGCAAGAACGAAGTCCAATCAAATGGCTGTTTGTCGGGCCAGGCATCCTGTGGGTGCTTGCTTTCACCATCTTCCCCTTGCTTTATTCCCTGCGCTTGAGTTTCTTCAAGGCGCGCCTGGGCCAGCCAGAACGTTTCGTCGGGCTTGCCAACTTTAGTCGGGCTTTTAATGATTATCGTTTCTGGGATTCAATGGAGGTGACCCTCCTCTTCGTAATCTTCAGCGTGACCCTGACCGTGTTGCTAGGATTGGGGCTAGCCCTTCTCTTCCACCGACCAATACGGGGCCAGCGCATCTATCGTTCCCTATTTACTATGCCCCTCTTCACCGCTCCTATAGCCTTGGGATACCTGGGCCTGACGATTTTCCACGAGCAGGTTGGGGCGGTCAACACCGTCCTTAGGGCGCTGGGTATGGTAGACTTACCGGCCTGGTTCTCCGACGTGTGGCTGGCGCGGCTGGCCATCGTCCTGGTGGACGTCTGGCAGTGGACTCCCTTCTGCTTTCTGGTTCTTCTGGCCGGTCTGCAATCCCTGCCGGAGGAGATTTACGAGGCGGCCAAGCTGGACAGTTCCTCCGGCTGGGACACGTTCCGCTACATCACCTTGCCGCTCATTGGCCCGGTGTTGTTCACTGTGACCATGCTGCGGCTGGTGGAGGCATTTAAAGTGTTGGACATTCCTTTCAGCATGACCAGCGGCGGACCGGGCGCGGCGACGCAAACCTACTCCTTTTACATCTATCTAACCGGTTTGCGTAATTTCAACACCGGTTATGCCTCGGCTTTAGCTTATCTCCTGCTGATCTTGATGCTGGTAATCAGCCTGTACTTCTTCAACCGGCTGCGACAGATTTACGAATAGAGAGGTGCTGTCGTGACGAAACATAAAAGTATGCGCATCGGGAAGAATATTGTGTTGTGGATCGTCATCTTCATTGCCGTTGCCTGGGCTGTTTTTCCCTTTTACTGGGCGATCGTCACTTCGCTGAAGGAACCAGGGGTCATCCTGACAAAGCCCTCGTTGATCCCTTTCCTGCAATTCAAACCTACCTTGTTCAACTGGCAGCTTGAATTCACCAACCGCTGGCGGGAGATCAGCCGGGCGCTGGGCAATAGTTTGATCATCTCCGTAGGTTCGACGATCATTTCGATCACCTTGGGCACTTTGGCCGGCTACGGCCTGGCCAGCTTCCGCTTTGACCGTTGGAAAAACAAAGACATAACTCTGTGGTTCTTGTCGCAGCGTTTCCTGCCACCGATGGTAACTGCCATCCCCTTCTTTATCGTGATGAAGACCCTCAACCTGTTGGACACCCAGTTAGCGTTGATCCTGACCAATGCCACCTTCACTATGCCCTTTGGAGTGCTCATCATGCGGGACGTGTTCAAAGAGCTACCAAAGGAACTGGAAGAATCGGCCTGGGTGGATGGGGCCTCTCGACTGCAGAGTTTCTGGCACATCGCCCTGCCCCTGGCGGCTCCGGCGGCAGCCGCGGCCGCAGTGATCTGCTTCGCCTTCGCCTGGAACGAGTTCCTGTTCGCTCTGATCTTGACCTACAAAAACGCCCAACCGATCACCGTCCTCATTGCCGGTGTGGAACATACCCAGGGCATCCAATTCTGGTTCGTGGCCACGCGGCTGCTGCTGGCAATATTGCCACCGACCCTGCTGGCCCTGACGGCGCAGCGTTATATCGTCCGCGGCCTGACCTTTGGGGCGGTCAAAGGGTAACCCAAAAACGTTAAGCGTAGCGTGTAAAGCGTAGGGCGTAAAAATCGCTTCACGTAATACGCAATACGCAACCCGTTTCACACGGCTATAATTCTCACCACAAGCGCAATGCAAATCTTGTTGGGTAACACTGTAACATAGTCCAGGACATCGATAAAATATGCTGATACCATTCAAGGAACTGCTGACCGAGGCCCGGGCCGGAGGGTATGCCGTAGGTTACTTTGAGGCCTGGGATATTTATTCTTTGGAGGCTGTGTTGGAAGCGGCCGAGGCAGAAGCTGCGCCCGTTATTCTTGGCTTCGGCGGGATCATGATGGAACCGGCCTGGTTTGATGGGGGCGGTCTGGAACGTCTGGGCGCCTTGGGGTTGGCCACAGCCCAAGCAGCCAGGGTACCGGTATCGTTCATCCTCAACGAGGTTTTGACTTTCGAGCAGGTGGTGCGTGGTATCCAGGCTGGTTTTAATGTTGTCATGTTGGATTCCAGCGACTTGCCATCCCAGGAGCACCTTCGCCTGACCCAGCAGGTCGTACAGGTGGCGCATGCGGTTGGCGTTGGGGTCGAGGCTGAGGTAGGCATGTTACCCGATGCTTCAGGCGAGATGGGTGACGCCACAGGCCGGTTGACCGACCCGGATGAAGCCGCCCGTTTCGTCAGCGAGACGGGCATAGACGCCCTGGCTGTCTCCGTAGGCAATGTCCACATCCTGACCCGAGGGCAGGCAGTCATCGACTGGGAACGGCTGGCAGCCATCCACCAGACAGTATCGGTGCCCCTGGTTATCCACGGTGGCACCGGCTTTCCCGAGGCAGGCATAGAGCGATCTATCGAGTTGGGCGTGGCTAAATTCAACATCGGTACGGTGCTGAAGAAAGCTTTCCTGGCCGGTGTGACAGAAGCAATCCAGACACTGCCCTCCCAGGTCAGCTTCCAACAGGTGATGGGCTCCCGCAAGCAAGCCGATGTTCTTCAACAGGGAAAAGCACGAATGAAAGAAGAGGTCGTCCGCCGCATCCGGCTGATGAACCCCGGTATGCCCGCTTCGTCGTAGGGATTTTATTTTTTATACTTCGTAAGTTGCTAACTTGTCAACAGGGCGGGGGCAAGTCAGCAACTTGCTCTACATACTTGAATCAGGAGGAAGAGAGGAATTGCCTTTTGCTTAGCGTGGACTGTAGTCCACACCAGAGGCGCCGGACTGTAGTCCGGCGAGAGCGATAAATTCCAGAGGCTGTCGGACTGACGAAGGTTAAAAATTAATTGGGGTAGGCCGGGCATCCCCATGCCCGGCCATCCATTCCCCGATTATTTTCTTGAGTTCCATTAGGACGTGTTGACATTTCGGATTTAGGAGGATTAAAGCATGAAACGTTCAGAAATTAATGCCATTATACGCGATGCTGATGCTTTTGTTAAAGAACAAGGGTTCTATCTGCCCCCCTTTGCCTACTGGACCCCGGAGGATTGGGCCAGCAAAGGGGAAGAGGTGGGCGAGATTGTTGACCGCCAGTTGGGCTGGGACATCACCGATTTTGGACAGGATGATTATGAAAAAATTGGTCTATTCATGTTCACCATCCGCAATGGCAGCCCTGAAAACCTGAAGGCGGGGAAAGGTAAACTTTACGCTGAAAAAATCTTGATTGTTGATCCGGACCAGGTTACGCCACTCCATTTTCACTGGACCAAAGTTGAAGATATCATCAATCGAGGCGGCGGTAAACTGGTCATTCAGTTGTACAACTCAACCGAGGATGAAGGATTGGCCGATACCGAGGTGACCGTCAGCATGGATGGCGTCAAGCGCACGGTCAAAGCGGGGGATACCGTTGTGCTGAGTCCCGGAGATAGCATTACCTTGCCCACGGGTCTCTATCACAAATTCTGGGGGGCCGAAAGCCGCGTGTTAGTGGGCGAAGTTTCCCTGGTGAATGACGATAATACCGATAATTGCTTCTACGAACCGATAGGACGTTTTCCTGAGATTGAAGAAGATGAGCCTCCCCTATACTTGCTGTGTACTGATTACCCCAAATATTATCAGCCCGGCAAATAACCAGTTTACCCAGTACATTCAAGGAGACGGCTATGTCTGAAACCTACAGCGTAGTAGTGGCTGGACATCTCTGCCTGGATATGCTGCCCGACATGAGTGGCAGCAGCCAGGGCCAGTTTGAGACGATGTTCTTACCGGGTCGCTTATTGGAAGTCGGTCCGGTCGCCTTTTCCACGGGTGGGCCGGTATCCAATACCGGTCTGGCCCTGCACAAATTGGGCATAGGCCCCCAATTGATGGGCAAAGTCGGTGATGATTTATTTGGCCGGGCTATCGAGCAGATTATTAGCTCTTACGACCCCCACCTGGCTGATGGAATGATCGTGGACAAGACGGTCAGTACCTCCTATACCGTCATTATTAACCCACCCGGTGTGGATCGTATCTTCCTTCATTGTCCGGGGGCTAACGATACCTTCAAAGCCACCGACGTCCGTTATGAGTTGTTGTCAGCAGCACGGCTATTTCATTTTGGCTATCCGCCTTTGATGAAGCTCATGTATACTGACGATGGGGTTCAACTGGCGGAGATCTTTCGCCGGGCCAAAGAAACAGGGGTGACGACCTCGCTAGATATGGCCCTGCCCGACCCATCGTCGGCGGCTGGTCAGGCCAACTGGGAGGCAATTCTCAAAGCAACGCTGCCTTACGTGGATATCTTTCTACCCAGTATCGAAGAAATCCTCTATATGCTGCGCCGAGAAACCTATAACCAACTCTATCAGACCATGGGCGGTCCTAATTTCTTACCACTGATTACGCCTGAACTATTATCAGACTTGAGTCGAGAACTACTCGGATTAGGGGTAAAAATTGTGGGCTTAAAACTGGGCGAGAGAGGATTCTATTTACGTACGGCTGATCAAGCGGCCATGGAAGCTTTAGGTCGGGCTCGTCCCGCCAACCCGGCTGCCTGGGCTGATAAAGCGTTGTGGGCTGCCTGCTTTAAGGTTGAGGTGGTGGGGACGGCCGGCTCAGGCGACGCCACGATTGCCGGGTTTCTTAGCGCCTTGTTGCGAGATATGTCACCCGAAGCAGCCGTTACGGCGGCTGTGGCCGTTGGTGCTTGCAATGTTGAAGCGGCCGACACCTTGAGCGGAATCCGTCTCTGGGCTGAGACGATGAATCGAGTAGCCAGCGGCTGGGAACGATATGACCTGGCTCTCGAAGCGCCTGGCTGGCGATTTGATGATAGGCAGCAAGTATGGACCGCTGAAAGTAAAGTTTCCTGAGATAGGAGCAAATAGCGGTAAATGTATCTCTCCCTGACGTTTGATCATCGCATTGTCGATGGAGCTCCGGCGACTCGCTTCCTGGCAGACACTGTCCGCCTAATTGAGAAACCCCATTTGCGGTGGTTATAGTCCCTCCTGTCGAATTGGATCCCAAATCATTAAATGATATTTGACAAGATTTTTTTTACATGTTAAAATGTGAACGTTCACGTGAACGTTCACATTAGCTCTTGATTCCGATCACATTTCTTCTCTATCCTTTCTAATCTCAGAGAAAAGATAGGACTGAGCATTGGCTGCCGCAAAGAAGCGAGCTACAATCAAAGATGTTGCTGCTCAAGCCGGGGTTTCCTACCAAACGGTCTCGCGGGTGATCAACAACCAACCTGGGGTGACCGAGGAAACCCGGCGTAAAGTCCAGGAAGCAATCGAAACCCTCAATTTTCGACCCAGCCTGGCTGCCCGGAGCTTACCCGGACGACGCACATACGTGATTGGTTTCATTGTCCCCTATGACCCCGATTATCTAATTAGAGATCCCAACTTGCTGGCCCAAATTAGTGGCGCGGATGCCGAGGCCAATACCCACGGATACAACCTACTTCTCTCAACTGCGGGTGACTCAAAATCAGGCCTGGAAGCCTACGAGCGCTTTGTGCGTAACTACATAGGCGATGGGGCCCTGGTCATCGAAACGGCTAGTAGCCGGGAAGGAGGCGAATTGTTGGCCAGTCAGGATTACCCCTATGTTAGTTTAGGCTATGATCTGGGCAACCCCAATGCCTATATTGTGAGCAGTGATAACCGAGATGGAGGCATAAAGGCTACCCGACATCTCCTTAAAAAGGGACACCAGCGCATTGGAATTATTAACGGCCCTCCTATTGGCGCTGTGGCTGGCTTGCAAGATCGACTGGAAGGACACCAACAAGCGCTTGCCGAAGCAGGTTTATCGTTTGACCCAACCTTGATGGTTTATGGTGATTACACTCGACCCAGTGGTGAACAAGCCACTCAGCAGTTATTGGCACATCCCGACCCACCGACGGCCATTTTTGCGTTGAATGACCGCATGGCTATGGGCGCGATTCGAGCCCTACAAGCGGCCGGCGTACGGGTGCCCGAGGATGTGGCGGTGGTAGGATATGATGACATTCCGACTGCGGCCGACTTTAATCCCCCTTTGACCACGGTTAAAGGAGCGGCCAGAAAAGTAGGACAACTCGCAGCTCAGATGCTGTTCAATCTGATCGCTGGAGAAACATTAGAAAAAAAGGAGGTGATTTTACCTGCCGAATTAGTCGTTCGAGAATCATCGTAAACAGGCTGAGCACCATTTGAAAGGAGGCGATAGACAAATTAGTATCTTAACAATTGAATTCTTGCACATTGGGCAAAAAGTTTAGGCGACAATTGCTGAGGTTTGAGCGAGAGTAGGGATAATATACATCTCACGCAACTTGAGAGCCATCGTCGCCACGCGACG
>DAOUMU010000394.1:0-8742 GCA_034409055.1 Anaerolineae bacterium | reverse complement strand
CGTGCCAACCGGCTGACAGGACTTTTGTATTCGCTCATCTTTCCTCTTTTTTTCTTGAATGTAATGAACGACATATTTTATGCAGGAACTTTTTTTGAACAAATTCTTTCAGATTCAACACCCTAGTGAGTCACCAGCCTATATCCTGGACAGTTTTGCCATACTCGCCCTCCTGGGAGGTGAAATTGGGGTCACCGACGTGCAAATCATCCTTGAGATGGCCCAACAAAGAGAGGCTCTTATCTATCTTTCGATGATTAACCTGGGGGAAGTGCTCTATATTACCGAACGCGAACGAGGGCTGCCTCTAGCTCAGAAAACACTCGCCGCCATTGAGCAACTGCCCCTGGAAATCCTGGCCGCAACCCGGGAGCGCGTTTTGGCCGCTGCCCACATCAAAGCAAACTTTCCTCTGGCTTACGCTGACGCTTTTGCCGTAGCTGCAGCCCAGGAATTCCAGGGTACTGTCGTTACCGGAGACCCTGAATTTGCTGCTGTAGAAAAAGTAGTCCCCGTTGAGTGGCTAGTCAAGAAAAATTAGACGCAGGTCATTGTTTACGTCTAATTTTTTTCATCTCGACCTTAATGGTAAAATCAGTCTATGGCACCCCACAACATCGGTCGCTACGAAATCAAATCCGAAATTGGACGGGGGGGGATGGCCACGGTTTATCGCGCCTACGACCCGCACTTCCGGCGCGACGTGGCCGTGAAACTCCTCCCCCGTGAGTTTCTGCATGATCCTACCTTTCGCACCCGCTTTAAACGGGAAGCTCAAACCATCGCCGCGCTCGAACATTCGGCCATCGTTCCGGTGTATGACTTTGGCGAGGAGGACGGCCAGCCCTATCTGGTCATGCGTTTTCTGTCCGGGGGCACCCTGACTCACCGGCTGGAACAAGGCGCGCTGCCCTTAGCCGAGACCATTCGCATCGTCAACCGCCTGGCTCCGGCCCTCGACGAGGCCCACGAGCAGGGAATCATTCATCGTGATTTAAAGCCGGATAACATCCTGTTCGACCACCGCAACGATCCCTTTATAACCGATTTTGGCATTGTTAAGCTGTCTGAAGGGAGCGAAACGATTACCACCGGCAACGCCATTATCGGTACCCCGGCCTATATGAGCCCCGAACAGGCGCGGGGTGAGGCCAGACTCGACGGGCGTAGCGATATTTATGCCCTCGGCGTGATTCTGTTCGAGATGTTGGCCGGCAAGCTACCCTATGAGGCCAGTACGCCAATCGGTTTGATCATGAAGCACATCAACGAGCCGGTACCGCGTCTCTTGGAGTTAAAACCAAACCTGCCTCCAGGTTGTGAGACGGTCATTACCCGGGCTATGGCCAAGGAGCCATATGCGCGTTATGGTACGGCCACTGCCCTGGCCATCGCCTTGACCACCTCAGCCAGCGCGAAATCGGTCAAACTATCCCCTATCGTCGGCTCAACCAACCCGCCTCCCCCGCTGAAACAACAACAGGTTATCCCCGGTCAGAGCCCCACCCCTATACCCGCGAGGAAGACGGAAACACTGGCCTGTCCCAGTTGTGGTGCCCCCCTATCCGGCGATTTCGCTCCAAACCAACAGATTGAATGTGCCAGTTGCGGTTCGTTCTTAATGCTGAGCGATTTGGAAGCAGATGAGACCATCGTCTGCCCCCAATGTCACACCCCCAACCCCGGCCATCTGCGTTTCTGTTCACATTGTGACCATCAGCTTAAAGTGGACTGCGTCCGCTGTCACACCCCCAACCGGTTTGATGCTCCCTACTGTGCTAATTGCGGCGTAAACCTGGAACAAGCCCGCGCTATGCGCCGCGAATTGCTGGAGGCCAGGCAGCGCTCCCAGGCAGAGCGAGAACAAGCTTTTAGAGAAAAAGAAGCCCGTCAACGACAGGAAAAATTACGAAACCTCCTTAATGATTTAAACGACCCGGTCAAGCATACTTTTGCCATTTACCAACTGACGCAATTAGGGAGCGAGGCGGTCAAGCCCTTAATCCAAACGTTATTAACAGCCGGTAATCCCCACGCCCGTTCCGGCTCAGCCGACACTTTGGGGCAAATTTGTGAGCAGCAGGAGATTAAGCCATTAATTAAAGCCCGAGCCGCCAAGGCATTAATCAAAGCCCTGGCCGATACCGAGCCGAACGTCCGCTACCAGGCGGCCAAAGCCCTGGGTAAGTTCAAGGGCCAGCCAGGTCAACTGGCCGTAGAGCCCCTGGCCGCCTTGCTCAAAGACCCCCACGAAGAGGTGCGTCTGCAAGCTCGACGCTCCTTGCAAAAAATCGGGGGAAAACGAGCCCAGGAAATCCTGAATAAACCCAAAGGCTTGATGGGGTGGATTAAAGGAAGCTAATATTCCCTGTTTTGCCATATCTGGCTGGTAATAAAAAGGCGACACACTTAGAGTGTGTCGCCTCGGGATTCTTGCACCCGCTGCCGGGCTACTACAGGGCCAAGTAAGCGCTATCCCTTTATTATGATGGGCAAGTACATCTTTATCCCATTGGTTATCGTAAAGGTCGTGGCGGTCGGGCCCTCGGTAGTTGTGACCTCTACCTTGTTGACCAGAGCCCCGGTGGCATCTGTCTTAACGGTGACAGCAAACGTTGTCGTCCAGGTATCGCCCGCGTTGATGGTAGGCGTCCAGACGGTCTGCCCTGTATACGTGACCTGGTCAGGCAGGGTGTCGGTTACTGTGGCGTGCAGCGCCGTGTTGCTGTTATTAACGACCTCGATGGTGTAGGTCAGTTGATCCCCGGGATTGACCGGGTCAGGGTTAGCGGTCTTTTTTACCACCAAATCAGGCAAGGGTGTCGTCCCCCCAGGCTCTGCAAAAGCAGCCTGGAGCATATCATAAGCCCCCGTAAAACCACCAGGGCGATAGTCGACCAGGGCAACGCAGTGGAGCTTATCCCAATTAACGCCACTCAAATCGGGCGTATCCAGGTTGAAATTTCCTGTTGCGCCGTTAGCCAGGGACACTATACTGGTCCAAGCACTGGCCCGAACGTAGCGTTTCGTAAGTCCTGAGGTGGCCCCGTCTTCGTACACGATAGCATACACGCTGGCCGAGTTACTGCCAGAAAGGGTCACTCCGCTAAGATTGGTCACCTGGATATCGAAGTGAAACTTATTTCCGACCCGCTGGCATTGGGCGGTAATATTTGCTTGAGGCGGTCGGGCCAATGAAGCGTCGACCATAGCTTTGTATTTAGTGTAAAAATCTTCAAAGCCGTTGCTGATCTGATTGCCACTGTCTACCATAACCAGCGGCAATGTGACCGATCCCGTGCCAAACGCGGCCCACCAACGGCTCCGACGACTACTGTCAACCGGAGTGTCCACATCCTGTTCCAGAAACACAACCGGTTTACCTGCATTTGCATACTCTGTTGCTAATTGATCTATCACCGGACCGGCGGCTTGGCTAATCGGTCAGGTAGGTCTTAGAAACCCCTCAAAGACGACCTGGCGATTGGCACCATTTGCCGGTGATTTGGCCACCGCTGTGCTACCCGCAGCCAGCACAGCAATTAACAAGGTAAAGATTAAAACAAAGCGACGCATATATATCTCCTTGGTTGCTATTATGAATTTATAAAAGTGGCGATCCCCCTCTTCAAGCGGATAGGTGAAGGGTGGCTATCGGGGGATGAGTATATGATAACTGGCTCTTTGGGATTTTCTGTGGCGCTCGGCCCGGATTGACAAATCCGGGCTTACATCTTGTGGCAAAAAATGCTATGCCACGATATGTCGGGGATCTGTCGATCCCCTCCGAGCGATTCCACGGAAATTCCTGAAGAACCTGGTAACTTACAGACAGGGGAGGATAGGGGAGAGCAATCGTGGCAAGCTCCCAAAGCTATAGTGCAGTACAAGTAATTAACGACGAACGTCGTTACTACTCCCTCATTCACCTCCCTCTAAACGATACCTGACACATAAACAGAATAAGAGAGCAGTTATATTGTAACATAAAAAGGCTGGGGGTTGATAGGGCCATTCGTTCATCACATTTTGCCCAAAAGTCACATGGGGGGTAGTACTAAAGGGCATGCCCCTCACAGAGTCTGTTTCGGTGAGTATTCGTAATGGGAAAGAACCTTCCCGGAAGCTTAGATTTAAAGCGAAACTGTTTTGGAACGATGGGAATCACTTCCAAAACAGCTTCCGGGAAGGTCGTAGCCGCCCCTTTTTCCACTAACTTGTGTTGACTCTTCTGGTTCTATGTACTCAATTCGACTGCCGCTAATAACACGTTGGGGACTCCCGGTACTCAATCAACCCGTGCCCCCAACTTGGACTTTATCTTCTATTAAACTGCCTTCTGATTGCACCCCTCCTTAAGTCTTGGTGTATCTGGTGATTTGGATAAAATTGACCGTTGGATAAAAGTCAACTAAGAATTGATTCACGTTCTCGATTGCCTCACCAGCTTCCATGTCTTTCCATTTGAATACCCCATGATTGGCATCAAACAGATTGAGTTGGAATTTTGACTTTCCTTTTTTCCTGACCTGGATGCCGATGGTGTGTTTACCCCCGTTCTGGCTGGTAGGACTGATATGGATCAAGGTGCCAAGGTTGCCGCCCCTATTCATACTGCTAGCTTCGGCAATCAGCCACTTCTTCAACTCCAATCTAGCACCGCCCACCATGGCTTCCTTGGTATAGCGCTCGACACTTTGCTCCAATTCACCCCCAAAGATTCGGGCCAGGTCTTCCGGGGCGACGTCATATAAGATGTCAAATAAAGTTTCCTGCTGCTCCCCCGGCAATTTATTCGCTATCAATCTCTCTATCTGGCCAACATCTGACCTGTGTAGGCTGCCGAACAATTTCTCGCCCAACACATCTAACCCGGGCTTGCCTTTAGTTATTTTGACTTCCGAACGAGAAGCGGTATGGATGTCCACAATTCTGGCCAAATTGCCTACGGTTTCCTTAATGGCATCCTCGGCGCTCAACTTGGGCTTTTTGAGAACTTTGCTAATCCAATTTAATGAAATGCCAAAGCATAGACCGTGTTCGTAATCATGGCCGAGATTGCCCGCTTCTATCTGTTCTTTGATCCAAATCAGTTGATCAAACTCTTGCCTCAGTACACCCCCCTCTACCATACGTTGACGGTTCTTTTCAATTCCTACGTAATGGGTCAGTGAATCCTGTATTTGAGGAAACAAGGGCTTAACGCCTCGTTGAAACTCGGGGGCAGTTTTATCAAAGCCGCCTAAATTTTGGTTGATGTGGTCAACAAATCCGTCATAAGCTAATTGAGCCACTTTGACAATGCGTCCAGGCGCTAATTCACCTTTGGCAATCATGGTGACGAAACGCTCAATGTGTTCCTTTAACCAAGCTTTATTGGCCCGAATATCTTCCGGTGTTCTCTGAATGACTCCCGGCAAAGCTATCCCAAGGTGCACTTTGGAAACACTGGGTTGGTGTCCTTGACGCACCGTTTCCACCAGCCGCTGAACATGCCGATTGCCCTGGGTGCGTCCGATTTGAGCCAGAACCACTTGGCGCTGGTCTGTATTCAATTGCTTTAACATAATGATTTGAGAACCAAAATCCCCATTGTGAACGGCAATACCTGGCCCCACAGATAAGTTCATGCCACGATTTTTAGAGGTCGCCTGACGTTGGGTAACTTTATGCCGAAATCTATTTTTGGTTTTTGCGCTCTTTATCCGCTTTAGTTTGCTCATTTTGTCTCACTTAAAAAAATATTCGTGAAATTCGCATATTCGTGCTATTCGTGATAGAAACTTATGCCTTTGACAGAAAGCGTCCGGTAGTGAATAACAAAAAGCGTTGCTAAATATACCAAATTGTGGCCAAAGTCACGAAAATTTGGGTGTCTGAAGACAATCTGGATTTTTGTTTCTGTGGGATGTTTTGAGGACACAGCACCGGATAAGGCCACTATATCATATGCCAGGTACGTTGTCAATACCCATTGTGTCTGAACAGCCGGGTGTATTTCAATTTTGGGGCAAAATATATTGTGGAGTCGGGCTTCAGCCGGGTGTGGCCCTGTTTGGACCGGCTAACCCACAGGGGGCTTCGCACAGCCTCGACTCCGAAGGCTTAACCAGTTTAAATCATAACTCGCCCCAAAACTGAAATGCTCCTGAACAGCCAAACGCTCTTGCTAACCAGCCGCCTTTGGGGTATACTTTTAGGCTGAACTTATGTTCTAAGGAAGGGATTATGCCTGCTTTTCAAGTCGTTTCAGACTACCAACCCACCGGCGACCAGCCGGAGGCCATCAAACAACTGGTCGAAGGCATCGAGGCCAGCCTGGTCCACCAGACCCTGCTGGGCGCAACCGGGACCGGCAAAACCTATACCATAGCCAAGGTGATCGAGGCCACCCAAAAACCCACCCTGGTTATGGCCCACAACAAAACCCTGGCCGCCCAACTATACAGTGAGTTTAGAGAATTCTTCCCCCACAACGCCGTGGCCTACTTCGTCAGCTATTACGACTATTACCAGCCCGAAGCCTATATTCCCAAAACCGATACCTTTATCGAGAAGGACGCCAAGATCAACGACGAGATTGACCGGCTCCGTCTGGCCGCTACCCAGTTCCTCTTCTCTCGCCGCGATGTCATCATCGTGGCCAGTGTCAGTGCCATTTATGGCCTGGGCAGCCCGGAGGATTATGGCCAGGTGGTCATCAATCTGCGACAGGGCGACATCCGCAAACGGGATAAGGTGTTACGCCATCTGGTCGACATTCAATACAATCGCAACGATTATGACCTCAAGCCGGGCACGTTTCGGGTACGGGGTGACACCCTGGAAGTGGTGCCCCCTTACGGTCAGCAAGTCTACCGCATCGAGTTCTTTGGCGATGAAATCGACCGCATCACCGAAGTGAACGCCCTGACCGGCGAAGTGTTAACCCGCCACCTCAGCCTGGACATATACCCAGCCAAACATTTTATCACCCGGCAGGACAAACTGGAAGCAGCCATCATCGACATTGAGCAGGAATTAGAGGAGCGGTTGGCCGAGTTGAGAGAGCAAGACAAGCGGCTAGAAGTTCAGCGCCTGCAGCAACGGACCCGCTACGATTTGGAGATGCTGCGCGAGGTCGGTTATTGCGCCGGTATCGAGAACTATAGTCGCCCCCTCAGCCGTCGTGAGCCGGGTAGCACCCCCTGGACCCTGCTGGACTATTTCCCCGACGATTTTCTGATGGTTGTTGACGAGAGCCACATGACCATTCCCCAAATTCGGGGCATGTACGCCGGTGACCGCAGCCGTAAACAGGTGTTGGTCGAGTACGGCTTCCGCTTGCCCAGTGCCCTCGATAACCGTCCCCTTAATTTTGAGGAGTGGCAAGCTCATCTCCACCAAGTCATTTACACCAGCGCCACGCCCGGCCCCTACGAACTTGACCACAGCCAGCAAGTGGTGGAGCAAATCATCCGGCCGACCGGCCTGCTTGATCCCGAAGTCGAAGTGCGCCCGATCAAAGGTCAGATTGACAATCTGATTGGCGAAGTCAACCAGCGCATCGAACAGGGCGAACGCGTCCTCATTACCACCCTGACCAAACGCATGGCCGAAGATTTGGCGGACTATATGATGGAGTTGGGGCTGAAAGTCCATTACCTCCACAGCGACATTCACACCCTGGAGCGGGTGGAAATTTTACGCGACTTACGCCTGGGTATCTACGACGTGGTCGTCGGGATCAATCTGCTGCGGGAGGGATTGGATTTGCCGGAAGTGTCGCTGGTAGCGATTTTGGATGCTGATAAAGAAGGCTTCCTGCGCTCCAGGCAGGCCCTGATTCAGACGATTGGCCGGGCGGCCCGGCATGTCAACGGCAAGGTCATCATGTACGCCGATAACACTACCGATTCGATGCAGTTTGCCATTGATGAGACCAATCGTCGTCGGGCCAAGCAGCAAAAGCATAACCAGGAACACGGCATCGAGCCACAATCTATCATCAAACAAATCAAAGACCTGACCGACGAGATGGCCACCGAACGAGAAGCCAAACAACAAAAGATGGTCGCCGAGGAACGCGTGGGCTATAACGTTACCGGCACCATGCCGCCCCACGAAATTGAGTATCTGATTGAGCAACTGGAGAAACAAATGAAAGCCGCCGCCGCCGAGCTTGAGTTTGAAAAAGCCGCCCTCTACCGGGACCAGATTGCCGAGTTGAGAGAAAAGTTGCGCCTGATAGAAGAGGCGGCTGATACCCGGCCAGCTTGGGAAAAGATTAGGTAGCAGGGTGGCAAGGTAGCAGGGTTGCAAAGTAGCAAGGTAGCAGAGTCGCAAGGTAGCAAGGTAGCAGAGTCGCAAGGTAGCAAGGTAGCAAGGGGCGCATGTAGAGGTTAGGGGGAGAAAATCGCAGCCTACAAACCCGACGCTAAAGCATTGGGCTGAGAGCGCAACCCACAGGGCAATGAGGACGCTGAAGCGCCCTAAAACAGCCGGTTTTTTGAACATTTTAGCCCGTCAGGGCTTTGCTCTTTCAGCGCGACGGCTTCAGCCTCGCGCTTTAGGTGGCTGTCCCCCAACTGTTACATACGCCCGGTAGCAAGTAACAAGGTATAGTAGAAGTATGGCTAGCTAGTTTCTGTCAGGAAACCCCTAATCCGGGTTAGACCTGAATCACCAGAGGTGATATAGTTGTGGTGTAAAAACTTACACATCTGGAGGTCAAAATGCTCAGATTACGTTATACACCCGTGG
>DAOUMU010000393.1:0-3277 GCA_034409055.1 Anaerolineae bacterium | reverse complement strand
ACCTGCGTTAATCAGCGTCCTATAGATTTGTTCAACATCATCTTGAGCCTTACAAAAATTAGTGAAAATTCGTGTTAATTCGTGGATAAAGAAAAAACCTGTTTGGTTCTGGCTTGTCCAGGTTAGGAATTAGAATTTAGAAATAGCAAAGTACAGGTTGGAAACTGTACCTTTGCATCGATCATACAATCTCATGCCAGGAAAATTGATCTATAAAAAGTTTGTCTAAACACAGTAATAAGGAGAGAGAAAAATGAATAATCTATCTAAAGGATTGACAATCCTGCTAACCATTATAATCCTGAGTTTGTTGGTAGCTTGTGGCGGTCCTGCGCCGACGCCCGAAACTGTCACTGTGGTCGAAACAGTGGTCGTAGAAAAAGAAGTCGAGAAAGAAGTGAAGGTGGTCGAAACTGTTGAGGTGGAGAAGATTGTTGAAGTTGAAAAAGAAGTTGAAGTTGAAAAAGAGGTTTTTAAGACAGTCAACCCCATTGCTTACAACTCTATGCATGGCGACCCCGAACCACGCCGCGTCGACGAAATGCTGGTACAGATGTTTAATGAACGAAATCCTGACACACCAGTCGATCAGTCTACCATTGCCCACGAAGAATTCAAACAGGCCATTCGAGCTTACCTGGTGGCCGACCCGGCTCCCGATGTGATGACCTGGTTTGCCGGCAACCGTGCCCGCTTCTTCATCGACAAGGGCTTGATCCTGGACATCAGCGATGTTTGGGAAGAAGAAGGCTGGAACGAGGATTACCCCAAAGGCTTTCGGGCTATGTCTGAGGTAGATGGCAAAGCCTACTTCTTGCCCAGCAGTTGGTATTGGTGGGCCATCTTCTACCGCAAGTCAATCTTTGAAGAAAACGGCATCACTCCACCCGAAACCTGGGATGAATTGCTAACCACCTGCGATACCTTCAACGAAAAAGGCATCATTCCCATCACCATTGGCACCAAGTATCGCTGGACCGCGGCCGCCTGGTTCGATTACATCAACATGCGCCTCAACGGGCCGCAATTCCACCTGGACCTGATGCTGGGTAAAGAGAGTTATGAAGACCCTCGCGTCAAAGCCGTCTTTGAAAAATGGACCGAACTATTTGAACACAACTGCTTCATCGAAGATGCGGCTGCATACTCATGGCAAGACGCCCTTGACCCCTTTAATCGAGGTGAAGCTGCCATGTACCTGATGGGTCAATTTATTACCGACAGCGTAGCAGAGGAAGTTCAAGATGATATTGATTTCTTCCGCTTCCCCATCATTGACCCTGACCAACCCATTGGCGAAGACGCCCCCACTGATGGTTACTTTATGTCAGCCAATGCCAAAAACGCTGAAGGCGGCAAGAAATTCCTGGCCTTTATGGGTAGTGAGGAAGTCCAAACGATAATGGTTAAGGAACTGGGCCGCTTGCCGGTTCACTCCAAGGTTGATAAGAGCCTCTTCACCCCGATGCAGCAAAAGGGTATTGAGTTAATCCAGGGCGCTGATTTGGTTGTACAATTCTACGACCGAGATACCACCCCCGAAATGGCCGATGCCGGTATGAATGGCATGATGGCCTTCTGGGATGATCCAACAGCCATTGATGACATTTTAGCTGACCTGGAAGCGGTACGACAAGAAGTCTTTGCTGAAGAGTAAGTTCTTTTCTCGTTGTCTCGCTCCCAAACTCCAGTTTGGGAACGAGACAAAAATATTAAAGTGTATCGGGTGGCTCGATTGCCCGATTAGACCCAATCGAGCCACCTCTATTTATAGGAGATAAACAACAATGGCTGTCATATCTCCCCCATTGCCAAGAAAGCAAAAAATAAACTGGACGCCATATCTTTTCTTGATTGGCCCCCTGGCCTTATATCTGCTTTGGATTATCGGCCCTATGTTCTATACCTTCTATTTGAGTTTGACTGATTGGGATGGAATTTCGCCGGAAGCCAAGTACATTGGCCTGAAGAATTTTAATGCCCTATTCGGTAGCCTGGGTAAAAAGGTTCCCTCAGCTTTTGAGTATTCATTGGGCAACAATTTAAAGTGGCTGTTGACCTTTATCACCGTGCCGGTGGGTATTGGCCTCGGCCTGGCGATGGTTCTCAACCGGGAGGTAAAGGGGGATCGTTATTTTAAGATGGGTATATTTCTACCTCAGGTACTCTCCCTGCCGGTGATTGCCTTGATCTGGTCATATGGGGTTTACAATCCCCGGGGTGGGGTGATCAACTCCTTTTTAATGAGCCTTGGGATAGCCGATCCCCCAGCCTGGCTGGCCGATAAACAACTGGTCATCTGGGCCATTATCGCTGCGGCTGCCTGGCGGCAGGTTGGCTACATAATGATCCTGTATGTGGCCGGTCTGAAAAATGTAGACCCCATTCTTTTGGATGCTTCCAAGGTTGATGGGGCCAATGGCTGGCAAAGGTTCAGGCACGTGGTCTTTCCCCTTCTGGCCCCGGTGACCACCATCGTCGTTGTCATCTCTATTATCGACTCGCTGCGCTCTTTTGACATGGTCTGGGTTATGACTAAAGGCGGGCCGGCCAATGCCTCCAGTGTACTGGCCGTACTCATGTATATCCAGGCCTTTAACAACTATAAAATGGGATTGGGGGCAGCCACCGCCGTGGTTTTGTTTATCGTTAGCCTGGCCTTTATCGTGGCCTACTTGAGTCGGGTGATGAAAGACGAGTTGGAGTATTAGGAGGAGTTTATGAGTACCAGGACCCAAGCATTATCGTCTGTTACCACGGTTACTGCCAGTCGCAAGAAGTCGAACATTCTTGGCAAGGTGGTGCTTTATTCGTTTCTAATCATTTTTACTCTAAGTTATATGACCCCCATTTTTAGCGCCATTCTCACCTCCGTCCGAACCCAGGACGACATTAGTTTGAACGGCTTTTTTAGTGCGCCTCGTGAAATCGTCTTGGGAAACTTTGCCCAGGCCTGGACGCAGGGGGGAGTCAGCAAATACCTGCTGAACAGCTTCATCATTACCATTCCGGCTTTAGTAGGGACGATATTTCTGTCGTCCCTGTCTGCTTATGCCCTGGCTCGCTACAAGTTCCCCGGTAACCGCCCTCTCTACTTTATGTACGTGGCCGGGACGATGCTGCCGTTCCAGATTTTATTGCTCCCGGTGTTTTTGCTCATTACACTGAGTGTCAAATTTTGACAGTTGAAATGGTCGATTTATTGACATAACCAAGAGATTACTACTACTCTGTACCTTTAACAACAAAAACTGCAACGGCCTGAAAGGTCAGGCCT
>DAOUMU010000392.1:0-9885 GCA_034409055.1 Anaerolineae bacterium | reverse complement strand
ACCTGCGTTAATCAGCGTCCTATAGATTTGTTCAACATCATCTTGAGCCTTACAAAAATTAGTGAAAATTCGTGTTAATTCGTGGATAAAGAAAAAACCTGTTTGGTTCTGGCTTGTCCAGGTTAGGTAAGACAATTTGATAGTAGGGATTCCAGAGGGCGAACAGAGGCTCTATGGTCGGCAAATTGCCAATTCAATCATCGTGTCCTACCTGATTTCTCAGGTAGGGTATGCCATCGCCTCTTCTACCCACCTGGCAATCTGATCTGGATGAGGGTTCCCCAAAGAAACAATGCGATTGTTAAGCATAAAAGTTGGGGTCGCAAAAACCGCCTCGGGAATAACAACCTGACTGTCATTGATGTCGACGATTTCTACAGTGATATCGGGATAATCCCGTTCAATACGGGTGACAACGGTTCGAGCCTCATTGCAACCAGGGCAATGCTCTGCGACAAATACTTTTAAAACTGGTTTCATGCTGATCAACCTATTCTCCCTGCACAATCATAAATTTATCCCTCTGTAGAGAGGGCATCCCTATGCCCGACCCTGCATAGGGATGCGGGGTCTACAAAAAGAAAATTCCGTAACTGCCTACCCTCATGTCATTCCGAGAAGCGCAGCGACGAGGAATCTCCGAAACGTTGGCCCAAAAGAGGTCTACTTTACCAAAACCCTGGGGATTCTTCACTCGCTGCGCTCGTTCAGAATGACATGGTAGGTAGTTACAAAATTCCTATGATATTAAGTTATATTGCTAATTTTCGTCAAAATTCTAACACAATCGGCAGGTCAAATAGGTAACAGCCCTTACAAAGGTTCTATTGATTATACTTTATTCTATATTAGACGCAATAGACAAAACGTTTCTTCCCCACTTTAAACTTCACATCAACCACTCTTTTGCCATCTACACGTTTTGCAGAAAGTTTAAGAATTTTTGATCTTCTCTCTATACTTTGTCAATGTTGAAATAAGGGGGAGGGACATGGCTGTACACCTGCTCCAGATAGGAAAACCGTCCTTAAAGTGAACGCCGGTAGTGCCGGTGTCTCTTGTACCAGGTCGGCCCTTTGGCGGGCTATGTTTGTTTTTCCTGTTTGTGTGGGGTAGAATCCAGTATCAACCGGGCGGTTGAGATAAAACCACTTTGTTGATTGTGTCTAATAGTATCTGTGCTATAATACACCCTGCTTTGCAGTCATCCAGATCATACAAAAGGAGAAGATATGCCATCCCCTACCGATCCAATCTTGTTTCAAGCCGGGCCCTTTGTTGTGCGCTGGTATGGCCTATTAATTGTGGGTGGGGCCCTACTTGCTGCTTACATTACTGCTATTGAAGCCAAGCGTAAAAAAGAAGATCCAGAGCATGCCTGGAACATCCTTATCTGGTGTTTGATTCTGGGCATTTTGGGAGCTCGTCTGTATCACGTCCTTTCTACACCATCGGGAGCCAGCCGAGGCTTCAACTATTATTTTTTTGAACAACCTTTTACAGAGCTAACCGTATTTGGCGTAGCCGTGCCCTTTCCAACTGCCTTAATGATCTGGGAAGGTGGCATTGGTATTTTTGGGGCAATTCTGGGGGGTATTTTAGCAATCGTCATCTACACCCGCCGCTATCAGCTAAACCCGTGGCGTTGGCTGGACAATGCTGCCCCAGGTATGTTATTGGCTCAGGCCATTGGCCGTTGGGGTAACTTTTTCAATCAAGAGCTTTACGGTCCGCCCACCGATTTGCCCTGGGGTATTACCATCACCAATGTTAACCAACGTATTCCACCCTATAATGATTTAACCGCCTACCCGCTGGATACGACCTTCCACCCTGTCTTTCTGTACGAATCGCTTTGGAATGTGATCGGCTTTGTTCTGCTCATGTGGGTGGGGCGCAAATATGCCAGCAAATTGTTTGATGGCGACATCACCTCACTCTATTTAGTCTGGTATCCGGTGGGACGCATCTTAGTCGAAATGTTACGACCTGATGCCTGGATCATTTCCGGTATTCCCACGGCCCAAATTGTGAGTATCATTTTAATATTGGTTGGCCTGGGTTTGATGTATTACCGCCGTCAGCGACCAGAACTGGCTACCAATCCGGAAACTCATCCCGCTGTTCAACCCAAACGCCGTCGTCCTGCCAGAAGGTAAGATCAATAACGAGAACCATCATCAACGGCGACTTGGTTTACTCCAAAAAACCACCGTCGCCAAGCCGAACCAGGTGAGGCATACAACCTGGTCAAAGCAAAAATTAACTTGTGAAATTGAATTCGTAGAGGCATTACTTTTATGGAACAACGTAACATCAGCATTCTGATCGGTATTTTATTACTAACCGGTGTTTTAATGTGGATTAACACCTCCACCTTAGAATATACCTTCCCGCCTGAGACGGAAAGTAGTGCGGCTCAGGAACCAACCCCCGGCTGGGCAGCCTTACTATTCTGGCAAGGCAGCCAACAACGCAGCATTAAAGTACATCAGGGTCTGGACTTGCAAGGCGGTTTACAAGTCGTGCTGGAAGCCGATTTACCCGAAACTCAGGAATTAACAGCAGGGGCCATGGAAGCGGCCCGAATTGTGGTCGATAATCGGGTTAACGGTTTGGGCGTGACCGAACCGTTAGTGCAGCTTCAGGGCAGCAATCGTATCATTGTCGAATTGCCGGGCATCTCCGATCCCGAATTGGCCATTCGAACAATTCGAGAAACGGGTCTATTGGAATTTGTGGATGCAGGCCGTGTCCCCATTCCTGAGGGGACAGTCATCCAAACCACCTTTGGTGGTGGTCGATCCCCAGACACTGAACCTTCAACCGAAGCAGAACCGGCTACCGAAACCTCTCCCCCAGATGAGCAGGAAGGCGCTCCTGAGTCAGACCAAGTTTACGAAACGGTTATCACCGGCAGCGACCTGGATGAGGTGAGCAACGCCGGCATGAATCCCAATACCCGTGTCGTAGAAATCAACTTTAGCCTGAAGTCAGAGGGAGGACAACGCTTTGGCGAATATACAGGGGCTAACATTGGCAGTTTTCTATGTATTGTCCTGGATAAGATCGTTCTTTCCTGTCCCACCGTTAATGCCAGAATTGACACTCGAGGCACCATATCTCTGGGTAATGCCGGTCTGGAAGAAGGCCAGGCTCTGGCCATTCAACTACGTTATGGTGCCTTGCCCGTACCGCTCAAAATAGTTGAAAACCGGACTGTTGGACCAACCCTGGGGCAGGACTCCGTGCAAAAAAGTATTCGAGCTGGTACCATCGGCTTGATTGTTGTTTTGCTTTTCATGATCGTTTATTACCGCTTACCCGGCTTTATGGCCGCCCTGGCCATGATTGTTTATGGCTTGCTCAACTTTGCCCTCTACAAAATCATTCCGGTTACCCTCACTTTGCCAGCCATCACCGGCTTTATTCTATCATTGGGTATGGCGGTTGACGCCAATATTTTGGTTTTCGAGCGGCTGAAAGAGGAGTTACGAGCCGGACGCAGCTTAAAGTTAGCTATGGAGCTTGGCTTCAGCCGAGCCTGGCCATCCATTCGCGACTCAGCCCTAAGCACGCTCATCACCTGCGCCATTCTCTTCTGGTTTGGTTCAAACTTTGGGGCCAGCATTGTCAAAGGGTTTGCCATTACCCTGGCTCTCGGTGTGGTGACCAATATCTTTACCGCCGTGACAGTTACCCGGGCCTTTCTCCGCTTTATGTTAGGCTTATCCGGCGAAGACTTAAAGAATAATAATCTATTGATGGGGATTAACCTGCAAGCAGAATCTCAAAAAACTGCGCCGGGCTGGGTTTCCGGTTTGTTTGACATTGTGGGTAAGCGGAAATGGTACTACATTTTCTCGACGATTCTTATTGCTTGTGGCCTGATTGGGATGGGGTTTGCCACTGCTCAATTTGGTACACCTCTAAAGCTTAGTATCGATTTCACTGGTGGCTCATTGATGGAACTGCAATTTAACCAGGCAGTGCAGCCGGCCGAAGTGCGCAAGATTTTTACTGATTTTACTTATAACGGCCTTGATTTTAAAGACACGATGGTGACCACCTCCGAACAATTAAGTCAAGAAACCATTATCATTCGCTCGAAGTTTTTGGAAGACGAAGCCAAGTCGACTCTCCAAGATAAGCTCACAACCGAATTGGGCGATTTTCAGGAACTTCGGGTTGACTCCGTTGGTCCAACCATTGGCCAGGAGGTCACCAGGGCTGGCAGCTATGCAGTTGGCGCAGCGGCCTTAGCGATTCTGCTTTTTCTCGTCTTTGCCTTTCGCTCTGTGGTCAATGCCTTCCGCTATGGGGTGGCCGCTGTCGTGGCTATGGTGCACGACATATTGGTCACAGCCGGTCTTTTTGCTATAGCCGGGATTGTGCTCGGTTGGGAAGTTGATGCCCTTTTCTTAACAGCTATTTTAACCGTCATTGGTTATTCAGTTCACGACAGTATCATTGTTTTCGACCGTCTTCGTGAGAACCTACCCCGGCGAAGAACTGAATCTTTTGAGGTCGTCTGCAATCGTAGTGTGCTTGAAACGCTCAACCGCAGCCTGGTCACTTCAGTCAGCACGATATTTGTGGTTATAGCCATTCTTATGTTTGGCGGAGGCACAATCAGACAATTCATTACGATTATTCTGGTTGGCATTGTCACCGGAACTTACTCTTCCATCTTTAACGCTGTGCCAATTCTGGTTTCATGGCAAAAAGGTGAACTTGGCTTCTCTTCCACCGCTTGATCGGTAAGCGTTCAGCAGCGGTTAGCCGTCAGCTATCAGCCTACTGCTGTCAAAACTGGGCGACACTCCCTTCGGTCGGGATTCGCCCCTACAAGATACTTACTTTGGCTCAAAAGCTGACCACTGAAAGCTGATAGCTGAAAGCTTACCACTAAAAAAGGCTTCCCAGAGATTGGGAAGCCTTTTTGCTTCAAAGCTAACGCTTACGGTCCAATTTTAACCATCATCTGTAATCGGTAGACTAAAGGTAAAGTTGCTGCCTACGCCTACTTCACTCTCTACCCAGATGTCGCCACCATGGGCTTCAATAATTTTTTTGGCGATGGATAACCCCAGACCTGAGCCTTTGACCTTGCTTTCATCCTCCTCAACCCGATAAAACTTATCAAACACCGACTCCAAATCATCGGGCGGAATTCCGTTCCCCGTATCACGTACCGATAACTGTACTCTGACCTCATTACCAAAAAGGGTTACCCCTACCAGGCCACCATTGGGTGTATACTTGACGGCGTTGTCAACCAAATTGACAATGACCTGTTTCAGCCGAGTGGCATCACCGATGATCTCAGGAATATCATTCTCTACCTCTAGCGAAAGTGCAATATCCTTTTCAAGCGCTGGCGAATGGAACAAGTCAATCACTTCCTGAGCCAGTGTCTGGAGATTGATCCTGGTCTTCTCGATACGAGCCCGTCCTGTCTCCAATTGGGTCAAATCGAGAAAATCATTGATCATTTGTGATAAGCGATTTGCCTCACGATTGATACTCTCCAGTCCACTCTGTAAATCTATGGCGTTAGAATTAAGCTTGAACAGCATGAGTTGACTAAAACTTATGATCGAGGTCAGCGGCGAGCGCAACTCGTGGATCATATCGGCCAGTTGATCACTTTGCTTAAAGAGGCGAGCATTTTCGATGGCCACGGCTGCTTGAGAGGCCAGCGTGGTTAACGTATAGACATCATCCCCCGTAAAACCGGTATCGTGACGCTTATTGAGAACTTCTAATACCCCAATCGTTTCCTGCTTAACCTTGAGGGGTACGCCTAAAATTGAGCGGGTTTTAAAATTCAGCATCCGGTCAATTTCTTTATAATGACGCCGGTCTCTTTGAATATCACTAATCACCAGAGGTTCACCATTTCGCACAATCCAACCGGCGATACTACCCTCTAAAGGAACCAAAATGCGTTCAACCTCAGCCTGTTTCTCACCCGTGGCTGCCTCAAAGTAAAGTTCACCCGTTTTCTTGTCCAATAACAAAATAGATGCTGCTTCGGTGTAGGTCAGTTCAGTGGCAACTTTTGTAATAGATTCCAGGAGAACATCCAGATCAAGGGTAGAGTTAAGCGCTCGGCTGATCTCTAACATCAACTCCAGTCGAGCTATTTGAACATCTGGGGATTGGGCATTACTGCTATACGTCACTTCTTTAAAGCTCAACTTACCCTCAGCTCCTTTGAGCACTAAAAACAACCACCAAGATATGATTCAAGAGCACATTTTAAATTCTAACATTAGCATAATCATCTGACAAGGGGGCAATGAGTCCTATCATCTGGAGTTTCACATCAAAAATAATCTCAACAAAGCGATTTTTCCTACAATTTGATAGTTTTTGAGAGTCTCTCTATGCTAAAATGTATTTAACTTCAAGCTTGAAGTCCTCATTTTCGAGGACTTTTTTAATGCTCTGGCGATATCAATCGGTCTATACAGTTCTTATGCGGAGTAAACTATGCCTTTGATGAAGTCTACTATCGAAACCGGTATTGTTGGTTACGGTAGTTATATTCCCCAATATCGTCTGCCAGCCAGCGAAGTGGCCAGGGTGTGGACAGATGGGCGCAGCGGTTTGCCAATTAAAGAAAAAGCCGTGCCGGGGCCTGACGAAGATACGATGACGATTGGACTGGAGGCAGCTCGCAACGCCTTGCGGCGAGCTCAAATTGACCCCCAGGAAATTGGCGCTGTTTGGGTTGGTAGCGAAAGCCATCCTTACGCCGTGAAACCCACCAGCACCATCATTGCTGAGGCAATAAACGCTACGCCCCACACCGAAGCGGCCGATTGGCAATTTGCCTGTAAAGCTGGCACCGAAACCTTACAGGCCGGGATCGGCTTTGTGGCTGGAGGGATGGCTCGCTATGCCCTCGGCATTGGCGCAGATACAGCCCAGGGTCGTCCTGGCGACGCCTTGGAATACACAGCGGCCGCTGGTGGGGCAGCCTTCATCATTGGTCCGGCCGACGAAAGTTTGGCAATCTTTGAAGCTAGCTATTCTTACGTTACCGATACCCCCGATTTCTGGCGACGTCCCACCACCCATTATCCCAGTCACGGACAACGTTTCACCGGTGAGCCGGCCTATTTCCATCACGTAACGGCTGCCGGTCAAGAGTTGATGAGTCTACTGGGTCGCACGGCCAAAGACTTTGATTATGTAGTGCTACATCAGCCCAACAAAAAATTCCCGGAACGAGCCGCAGCGATGCTTGGCTTTGAAAAGGCGCAATGGGTTACCGGCTTACTGTCCCCCATCGTGGGTAACACCTATGCCGGGGCCAGCTTGCTAGGTCTGACAGCAGTTTTAGATATCGCTAAACCCGGTGACAAAATCCTGTGCATTTCCTTTGGTTCCGGGGCAGGTAGTGACGCTTTTTCCATCCGGGTGACCGACACGATTGCTGGCAAGCAACACCTGGCCCCTACCACTCAAAATTACATCGACCGCCGGGCAGAAATTGATTACGCTACTTATATACGCTATCGAAAGAAATTGCAGATGCACTGAGGTTAGCGTTTGAACGTTTGAACGTTCCACCTTCAACGTTTATAGGAGTTAACTTTGCGAGACGTATCGATCATTGGAATTGGACAAACACCCGTTGGAGAACATTGGGATAAAAGCCTGCGCCATATGGCCTACCAGGCTCTGTCTGCCGCTATGCACGATGCCGATATTGAGCGGGCTGATGCTATTTATGTGGGCAATATGCTCTCCGGGGAAATTTCTGGACAAGCCCACCTGGGGCCGCTCATTGCTGACTTTGCTGGACTACGTGGCACTGAAGCGGTTAAAGTGGAAGCGGCTTGCGCCAGTGCCGCTGCTGCCTTTCGGCAAGCTTATATTGGCGTGGCCAGCGGCCTGCAAAATATCGTCATTGCCCTGGGTGTTGAAAAGATGACCGACGACGTGGGCAGCAAACTAACCGCCGGCCTGGCTTCTGCCGCCGATGCCGATTACGAAGGCATTCATGGGATTACTTTTGTGGCCCTGAACGCCCTGATTATGCAACGTTATATGTATGAGAACAAACTGAGTCGTGAAGACTTTGCCGGTTTTGCCATCAATGCTCACGCTAATGGGGCGAGCAATCCTAACGCGATGTTCCGACGTCCTATTAGCAAAGAAGCTTTTATGCGTTCCAGTATGGTCGCCAATCCGGTTGGCTTGTTAGATGCCAGTCCGATGGCCGATGGTGCGGCGGCAGTTGTGCTGTGTCCGACCGATCAAGCGCGGGAATTTACCGACAATGCTATCCGCATCAAAGCCAGTGCTGTGGCCACTGATAGCCTGAGTCTGCACGACCGGCATGACCCGCTGTGGCTCCAAGCCGCCGAAGACTCAGCCCAGCGAACTTATCGGCAAGCCGGGGTTGGCCCAGAAGATATTAACTTCTTTGAATTGCACGACGCCTTCACCATTATGTCGGCCCTGAGCCTGGAGGCCAGTGGTTTTGCCGAACGGGGTAAAGGTACCTGGTTGGCCCGTGATGGGGAAATTGGGCTTGACGGCAAAATTCCGATTACCACCCGGGGCGGCCTGAAAGCTCGGGGACATCCGGTCGGGGCGACGGGTCTCTACCAGATTGTCGAAGCTGTCCAGCAGTTACGCGGTGAGGCCGGAGATAATCAAGTGGCCAACGCCCGCTTGGGAATGACTCAAAACATCGGCGGGAGTGGGGCCACAATTGTCACCCATATTTTTGAGAGAATGGATCAATAATAAACTAAGCAATAATCTGTTTTAAGGAGAACATTACAATGACCACTGAAATTGCTCGACATTGGCGATTAAAAGCACAACGCTATCAATTAGTGGGCGAGGTTTGTCCCAAATGTGACGGCAAAATCTTCCCACCGCGTGACGTCTGTCCCTATTGTGCGGAGGATCCTCCGCAACCTGCTTTCCAATTCAGCGGACGGGGTGAAGTTTATTCCCATACAACGGTCCACAATCCTCCCGAAGGCTATGAGGAAATGGCTCCTTATACGGTGGCCCTGATTAAACTAGAGGAAGGTCCCCTCATTACGGCCCAACTGACTGATGTAGCCAACGATGAAGTTGAGATTGGCATGCCGGTTGAAATGGTCACTCGGAAGCTACGGACTTACGGCGAGGAAGGACTGATTGTTTACGGCTACAAATTTCGTCCCCAGTTGGCTACGACGTAACTTGCTGACTAACCCCCTCACATGTCCCACATCATTCCAAACACAGGAGGAATCTTCACAGAGTCTCCAGAACTTCCTCCCTGTGTTTGGAGTGACCTGCCAAGAAACACGCCTGCGTTACCCAGACCTCCATTTCAAAAGTTTTTAGGGTCAAGGTTGGTAACTCTGCCCTGCTCGTAGCGGGTCCGTCCCACAGGGAGGCTTCGCACTGACCCGCGTATTTACCGGGGCAAAGCCGTCTGGTCACGGACCAGACGGGAGCAAGAATTACTCTAAAAACTTATGGGAAGCAGCACTAGTGGAATCGAGGCTTCAGCCGGTCAAGGCATCAGGATTCTCACCGGCTAATACCCACAGAGCACAGGCCCTAAAAGGGGCTTCGCACAGCCTCGACTCCAGATCGCAGCGAAACCTTGTGTGTCTCCCCTTATGAATTAGCCTGAGGATAGCAGCCCCGAAAAACTCCTTTTGGCATCCAAACTCGTTTGCCAATTCCTATACCCAATGCTACAATCGAATCAATAGGATAACACGTCTGTGTCGTATAATAGAGTTATTGCACGATAACAAAAGAATAGTATAGGAACAGGTTGAACCAAGGTTGACCTTAAGGTTAGGCTACCGAAACTCCAGCAATCCGTCGAGCAATGCGGGGATTAACGATAGC
>DAOUMU010000391.1:0-6232 GCA_034409055.1 Anaerolineae bacterium | reverse complement strand
GCTGGGTGGTTGGGTCAAGTCCTGGCAACTTACCGGCCTCCTGTCTCAGGTAATCTTTGAGGGGGGTCTTATATTGGGCCAGGGCTACGGCAGCTCGATATGCGGTTGAAAGTTCAGCCATCGTTGTGGCGCTTTCAACGCTCTGGATATTTTGGTCCAACACCGCCGTAATCTGCTGCTGGGTGGTTGGGTCAAGTCCTGGCAACTTACCGGCCTCCTGTCTCAGGTAATCTTTGAGGGGGGTCTTATATTGGGCCAGGGCTACAGCAGCTCGATATGCGGCTGCAAGTTCAGCCATCGTTGTGGCGCTTTCAACGCTCTGGATATTTTGGTCCAACACCGCCGTAATCCGCTGCTGGGTGGTTGGGTCAAGTCCTTGCAACTGGCTGGTCTCTTGTCTCAAGTAATCTTTAGTTTGGCCCTTATACTCATCGACTACAGACACAGGAGGTTGATCAATCGACTGGGTAACTGTTCTTGCCCCTGGTCTATCTCCTTCGTAAAGTGTTCTAACAAAGTCGCGCATTTTTATAGAGCCAGGATCATTTGCAAAATACGGTAGGCTTAATATTGCCTCTATGATAGCCCAGGCCGGCTCGGCGGCCATCTCTTGAATATTTTCAGGGAGGGATAACGATGCTTTTTTGCCAGATTCGGCGGGAGGTCGGAAGGTGACAGGACTCCCAACAGGGGTTATTTGAGTGGAGATCTCAGTGGGCGTAAATGCGTCTTTTAGATCAAAGACTTTTTTACACGCCGAGTTGAAACGTGTATCGTCATACTGACGCCACTCGTCCTGTGAACTTAAAAAATTTACCATCTTTCTTGCTCCAGTAGCTTCCCTGGTTACTTGTGCATACGTATCTGGATCGACGATTTGTAATGCCCGTTCAAACACTTCTTGTTGTTCCCAATTAGTCTTTTTCTTGGATTGTTTAATTTGCTTGCTCACGGTTTTAAGATCCAGTGACCTAATCCAGGCCCGGTTGAGGATAACATCTACCCGGGCCAAAACCTCTGAGGTCAAGTCCGGCTTGCCTCCATGGGCCGGTCTGGGGTCATTGTTCTTTATACGCTCAACCGCTTCCTCATAATGAGCGGCATTCTTCACGGCTACCTCTGGGGGTAAGATCTCGTGAGCAAATCCCCCCCGATAGCTATAATCCAAAATTCGGGCCGGTTGTGCTTGGTCTTCAATAGCGTGAGAGCCTTCGTGAACAACGTGGATAGCTACTTCATCAGGGCTGCTTAATTTGCCAGGGTTCAATTTAATCAAAGAGCCGCTTTGTAGGGCTGCTGCCCCTGCTGGTAAATCACCAGGTTTATCTGCCAGGCGGATAATGTCCAATTTTAAATAATTCTTTATGGTTTGAAAGTTCTGGCGAGCGGCATTAATCGAGGGATCATTTTTGCCAAACACACCACTGCCCTTCAATTTAGCGGGGTCTTCTGCTTGGCTGATCAAACTTTTTGCGGTATCAATGACCCCCTGCACGATGGGTTTTTTATCAGATGGTACTTTTGTCAGGCGCTGAATGAGTTGCTGGTTTGGCTGTTGCTGCGCCGTGGCTTTTTGGCTCTTTTCGTTTTGAACAGGCTCCTTACCCTGACGCTGCACCAACGGAGTAATGGAAGTTGCCAGTGGTTTCATCCGGACTTCCTCTTCCTTCTCAGGCGTTTGCCGTTGAACCTCTGACGACTGACCACTGACCACTGACCATTGACCCGGCATACTCAGCACCTGCTCCGCTACCCGCCCGGTCTCTCGCTCGTACAGGTCTCCCGTCGGGCCGACCATCAACTTCGGCTGGATAAGCGGGCGGTTGGCGGCATGCACCGGAACCTGGGCGAAATTCCAGCCCTGTAACATTGGTTTGGGGTAGTCAGTTAGCGGCAAGGATTCTGTTTTCTCGGCTTCCACCGGGGCCAAAGAAGATGGCGGCCGCTGCAAAATCGGGCTGGGGGCACGGCTCAAGATGCTGCTGTCGGAAGCATCGCTGTTGAAATCACCGGGAGCGCGACTGAGGAAATCGACCTCGGTCGCCTCAAAAGTTCGTTGGACGCGGCGCGACGCTTTATCCTTGACCTGGCGATGCGCGCTGTTGGCTTGAGGGTTGTTAGGTTGATCAGATAGGCTCATGGGTTACCCCCTTGCCAGATGAAATCTTTTTCATTTAACAAACGCTCTTCTTTAGAAAGTTCAATGCGGACCGCTTCCAGCACATGCGGCATCGAGACGGGCATGCCCGCTTTGGCGGCCATAAAAGCCGCGTTGAGGGCAATGTTGTAAATACTACCCCCGGATAGTTTAAACGTCCGGGCCAGGTAGCCATAATCAAGCTGGCCCACCGGTGTTTCGGGCGGAAAGATTTTCTGCCAGATCTGTTGGCGGTAGGTTTCATCCGGTTTCTGAAAGACGATTGAAAAACGCAGGCGGCGGGTAAAGGCTTCATCCAGCCCCGACTTCATGTTCGTGGCCAGAATGGCCAGGCCCTGGTAGGCTTCCAGGCGCTGCAGTAAGTAGTTTATCTCGATGTTGGCATAGCGGTCGTGGCTGTCTTTGACCTCGCTCCGTTTGCCAAAGAGGGCATCGGCTTCGTCAAAAAAGAGCAGCGCCCCCCCATCTTCGGCCGCATCAAACAGTTTACGCAAGTTTTTCTCCGTTTCGCCGATATATTTGCTGACCACGCCGGACAGGTCAATACGGTAGAGGTTCAATTTCAGATGGTTGGCCAATATTTCGGCAGCCATCGTTTTGCCGGTTCCGCTTTCCCCGGCAAATAGCACGGTGATGCCCAGGCCACGGCTGCTGCGCTGGCGAAAGCCCCAGGTTTCGTAAACCGTACTGCGCTGCCCCACCTGGTCGGCAATGTGGTGCAGAAATCTGAGTTGATCCTCCGGTAGAACAATATCCTCCCATGTCGCTTTGGGGATAATGCGCTGGGCCAGCGTGTCCAAACGGGGCCGGGTATGGGCCAGGCAAGCCTGCCATAGACGGTCAGACGGGGGCTGATCTGGGTCGGCAGGCGTCCGGTTGAGGGTGTTGTGGGCGATGTGGTGAATAGTCGGGATATTGAGATTAAATTGAGCTACCAATTGCGCTGAGAGGTGAGCCATATCGGCAGGCAGAACCGCCTGCCAGGCTGCTATTTGTTCGGCCGGGGTGGGCTTATGGACGTCCAAGACACAACTGGCCTGGTCTAATTTGTGCCATACGTCACGAATGTCGAGTAAAAAAAGGCCGTTGCTGCGATAAAAAAATTGCTCAATCCGTTGCGCCAGGTCACCGTTTGGTCTGTCCGGCTCCAGTTCACAGGCATCCAGATATAGGGCCAACGGCAGCAATAAATTTTCCCGATGCCAGAGGCGAGCAAAATCTTCTAACGCTTTGGCCGGGCCGGGGATCAACTGAGTTGGCAAGCGATACAGTTGGGCGCCCAGTTGAGCGGCAATTTGCCGGGTGACCAGTTGCTTGCTGATAGAATCGGGACCAACCAGTTGAATAATCGGCCAGCGCTGCCCTGAACCGGGGTGCTCCAAACAGGAGAGGGCCTTATCAACCTGCTGTTGTTGCGAAGCAGGCAGCCCCAGTTGTGGCTCATCAGGGAGCAGGGGCAGCAAAAAAGGGCGCAAGCGATGATCTAATTGGTTCAAACCTTTCAGATAATTGACAAGGCGCTCATCAGCCTGGAGGGGGCTAATGGTTAGGGGGCGATTGGGGGAATGATCGATCTCGATGAGCCGCCAGTAGCGCAGCGGACTTTCCGGGGACAGAGCATCCCAACTGGCGTCGTTAAATAAGGCCAGGGCCAGGGCAAAGGTGGGGTAAAGACAGTTTGGATGACCCTGCGCCTGAGCATATAATCCGGCCATATCCGGGGCTAACTCTGAGCCGGCGCAGAGTAACAAGATCTTTTGTTCAAAGGAAGATAGCCCTAACTGCCGGCTCAACATGTCTAAGGTCGGGGGAAGAGGAGGGATGGTTGTCTCACGATGTGCCGTTTGGTCTCCGGCGATGTAAGCTTGTAAACATGAACGTAGCCACTCCACAGCCATTGCTAGAGATTGATCATTGGTTGCTACGTGGGTGGACATAGGCTAACAAACCTATACAAACTAGTACAGTTGGGCATAAGCCTCTCGGTAGTTATTATCCCACAGGGAGGCAGCAGAGCTGTACAGGTCCTCGCACTGTCTGCTTTTTGCTCAAAGGGGTAGGTAGTTGCAAATTTCCTATGATACTAATAGTATAATCAATGTCATTAAGTTAAGCAAAAGGTAACTGCCTACCCTCATGTCATTCCGAGAAGCGCAGTACCCAAAGGGCATAAACGACGAGGAATCTCCGAAACGTTGGCCCAAAAGAGGTTTACTTTACCAAAACCCTGGGGATTCTTCACCTGTTCAGAATGACATGGTAGGTAGTTACAGCAAAAGGGTTGTTCAAAACGAATTGGGTATATCATCCAGAACCACGAATCGGCAGGAAAACACGGATTTTGGCATCTTTTATCCGCGTTTTTGTACTAGTCAAACACGTGTTGAAGCACTAAAAGCCCCCCCAGCCCCCCAAAGGGGGGAGCAATGGCCTAAATTCCCCCCGCTGGGGGGTTAGGGGGGCCACCTAACATCCGTCACTATTTCAATATGTTGTTGACCCCTACATTTTATCCGCGTTTTCCTGCTAATCAGCGGTTCTTATGGCAACAGTCGGGCAACAGGGGTATCTTGAATTACCAAATCGTCTCAATTGAAATACACCCCACCCTCCCCCAATCTCTTGACAACTGCTTGGCCTTGTGATAAACTTAACAGCCTTCGATGAATGGGGGGTGTTTCATCTCATTTTGATGAGAAGACCATACTCAGTGGATCCAAATTTTGCACTCACGATATCGTGACCCGTCGTATGACCGGTCATGGACCAGCCCGGAACATTAAATTTGAATCTGTTGATACTACAATTACTACCCCCTATGAAACACACCCGGCTTAAAACAGTTTCAACTCAATCAATCAGAGGAGATTGTCCGTGCCTGCAGATTATATACCGATTCTAATCTTTTTACTGATTGCCTCGTTTATTGCCGCCTTTGCCCTGATTTTACCTCACTACCTGGGGCCACGCCGGCCCAACAAAGCCAAATCAGAAGTCATTGAGTCGGGCAAGCTGGCTTATGGGGATGCCCGGCGCCAGGTCCCTATTCAATATTACATGGTGGCTATGCTCTTCATCCTGTTTGATATCGAGGTCCTTTTCTTCTACCCGTGGGCGGTTCTGTTCTGGGACTTGAAGTGGTATGGCTTGATTCAGATTGGTATCTTTACTTTGCTGTTGGTCGAAAGCTACATCTACATTCGGAAAAAAGGAGCGTTGGAATGGGATTAACCGCCAGTGTGCCCACGTCCCAAGAGATTGAAGCGGCCAAAGCGCAGGGTAAAACCGGGAGTTTTGGCATTGCCTTGACCAAGCTGGAGGATGTGGTCAACTGGGGCCGGTCCTACTCAATCTGGCCGTTACTGTTTGGACTGGCCTGCTGTGCGATTGAGCAAATCACTGCCGGTATGCCCCGGTTTGATATTGCCCGCTTTGGCGCAGAGGTGTTTCGGGCCTCACCCCGGCAGGCTGATTTAATGATTGTGTCCGGCCGGGTGTCGAACAAAATGGCTCCGGTGATCAAACGGCTATACGACCAGATGTCTTACCCTAAATGGGTCATTGCTATGGGCGACTGTGCCTCCTGCGGGGGACCTTTTAATAATTACGCTATCATTCAAGGCGTTGACAAAATCGTGCCGGTGGACGTGTATGTGCCCGGCTGCCCCCCTCGCCCGGAAGCACTCTTTTATGCCTTGACCAAGTTACAAAAGAAAATTAAAGCCGAAGAAAAGCTGGGGATCAGGGAATAAACATTGGATAAAACGACATGACGGAGACCGTTGTTCAAAAACTGGAAACCACTTTTCCGGATGGGGTAAAGGGGCATTCGGAATTTCGGAAAGAGCTAACCGTTCAGGTTGCCCCGGAGCAACTGCACGAGGTGGCCCTTTTTTTGCGTGATGATGAGGCGTGTCAATTTAATCTGCTGGTCGACGTTTATGGCACCGACCGGTTGAAACCGGGCCAGTCACCTCGTTTTGCGGTCAACTACGAGCTTTACTCCATCCCCAAGAATAAATTTTTACGGCTCATCGTGGCCGCGCCCGACCCTGAGTCGGGCGCGGGCCCGGC
>DAOUMU010000390.1:0-12395 GCA_034409055.1 Anaerolineae bacterium | reverse complement strand
ACCTGCTCAATTCACAACTACTTGCTGGGCAAAGGTGGATATTCTTGTATACAGGGGGTCGGAACAAAAATGGGATCAATTTTGTGATGCGAAATCACCTGAATTGGACTGATTTTCATCGGCCCAGGGGTACGCCACGGAGTAACGCCCCCTCATCCTGCTCACTGATCTGCCACTGACGTAGAGCAGCCCGCAATCGCTCTTGCCAGATCCGGAAGCGACGATCTTCATTTATCCAACGTCGCAATTGTGCCCAGTTCCGAATCAGGGCTTCGTGGATAATCTCGACTGTCTCTCGTTCTTCCAGATCCCGGTCGGTTACGACCAGACGCTGGCTGGCCAACTGCTGTACTAGAGGCCAATCAATTTCTTTCAGTTCGTCCCGGTGGGCCAGGCGGCGGGTATCCTCGGTGCCCTGACCGGGGTGGACCAGTTGCACCAGGATGCGGCGGGCCTGGGCCTGCTCGGCCTCCCCCAGGCCGGCAAAGACCGCCTCGGCGTGCCCGGAGAGCGCTCCCTTGACCTGGCCAATGGCCTCGTATGCCTGGTGGGTCAGTTCGCCCCTAATCTGCTGCTCCCAGAGGGCGGTCAGAGCGAACTCCAGCAGGGGTAAATTGCCCGGCTCGCGGCCCACGTCGGCCAAAATACGCTCTACCAGCCCGGCTTCAAAACTGACTCCCTGCTTCTGCGCCGGTTTTTCGATGACCTGCCTTAGTTCCTCCGCGGTCATCGGTCCCAGTTTGACATCTGCCGCGCCCAGGGCGTCGGTCAGGGGCCGGTAGGCCAGGGCCTGCCCCAGGAAGTCGACCCGCAGGGTCCAGACCAGATGCAGCGAACCCGCTGAGTCAGGGGCTGGAGCCGCCAGGGGGATGGCCTGGAGCAGTAGATCGAGAAAACGAAAGCGGGTTTCCGCTTCCTGGCAGAGGGTGTACAGCTCTTCAAATTGATCGGCGATCAGCAGCAACCGGTTGGCCTCGGGGTTTTTCTCCAGGATGCGGACGACCACCTCACCCAGCTCCAGGTCGCCCTGGTCCAGGGCCTGGCTCATTTTGCGGATTTCCACCAGCCGCTCGGTTTCGCTTTTGTCTGGCTCCAACAGCGGTAACAGGGCCGCGGCCAGGGAACGGACCGGCCGGTCCTTGGGCCTGAAGTCGGCCACCAACCAGCCCCCTTCCTCCCGCAAGCGAGGCACCAACCCGGCAAACACGATGGAGGATTTGCCGCTGCCAGAGGGGCCGAGCACGGCCACCAGCGGTTGTTGCTTGACCTTCTCGGCCAGTTGTGCCGTGAATATTTCCCGGCCAAAGAAAAAGGGAGCATCCTGTTCGCGAAAGGCAGCCAGACCCCGGTAGGGGTTGGCCAGAGAGATTTCTTCCAGGCGGGCCAGGCAGAACTGGCCCGCCTCGATTTCGACTTCGATATCTTCGATTTCGATCAGGATATGGGGTGGCGTGTCTATCCCCAGTAAAGCTTTCTGCTCTCGAAGTTTCTGCAAACGGCGCCGGTGCGTCTCTATTTGTCGCTTTAAGTCATCTCTGTGTGACATAGAACGATATTTGCCTCAGGGGATGTGTGTGGCTATTGGTTGGCAAGGTGGTAGTAGTAGAACATAGCCTGGGGCTAAACTAAACCCCCAGGCTAAAAGCTAAAGCAGGCTAAAGCTAGTTATACTCAGCACGGTCATAAAAGAACATTTACATCGTAGCAGCATGTAGACATAAGAGCTAGATGCTGCTATAATCTTGCGCTCTTAACCCTCTGACAAAATAGCAGGAGCGCAACAATGATCAAGCTTGAATTCAGTTCGGAAGTGGTCAAACAATTGCATTATGAGCGACGTTATCATCCCCATCCCAGAGTTCGCCAGCGCCTGGAAGCGGTGTATTTGAAAGCCATGGGTTACCAACACCAGGAAATTGGGCACATCGTGGGTATCAGTCAAAAGACCTTGCGGGGCTACTTGCGGATGTACCAGGCAGGCGGTCTTGAAGCGCTGAAGGCGCTGAATTTCAATCGTCCAAAAAGTGCCCTGGAGGAGCATCGTGAGCAATTGAAAGCCGAGTTTGAAATTCGTCCGGCCAAGAGCATCAACGAAGCGGTCCAGCGGATTGAAAAGCTGACCGGCCTTCGGCGCAGCCCCACTCAAGTGGACAAGTTCCTCAAAAACATGGGGCTGAAACGGCTCAAAGTGGGCCACATTCCGGCTAAGGCTGACCCGGAAGAGCAAAAAGCCTTTCTGGAAGACCAACTTGAGCCCCGCCTGGAAGAAGCCAGGCAAGGAAAACGTCACGTGCTCTTTGTAGATGCGGTTCATTTCGTTATGCGTCCTTTTCTCGGTTTCCTGTGGTGCTTTGTACGCCAGTTCATTCAAGCCTCCAGTGGACGCAAACGTTTCAACGTCTTGGGCGCTTTGCACGCTACCACCTTACAGGTCGTCACCTTCACTAACGACTCTTACATCAATTCTTACTCGGTGGCCAAGCTGATGTGCCAGATAGCGGTTGAGTTTGCCGATTTACCCATCACCCTGGTGATGGACAACGCCCGCTATCAGCGTTGTCGCTTCGTGATGGACTTGGCCACGGCCTTGGGCATTGAACTTCTGTTTTTGCCACCTTATTCGCCCAATTTGAATCTGATTGAACGGCTGTGGAAGTTTATCAAGAAAAAGTGTCTTTACTCCGAGTATTACGAAACCTTCACGGACTTTAAGCAAGCTATTGTAGATTGTATCGCTAAAACCGATGGGATGTATAAGCAAGAACTGGCCAGCTTATTGACCCTCAAATTCCAGACCTTCGAAAATGTTACTTTATGACCGTGGTCAGTATAGTGACCTGTTTTATAGAGCCGACTTGAGTCGGCTTGAGCTATTAGCCTGGCAATTGATTGCCAAGCTTTCAGTGACTTCATTATTATCAGTGCTTCAGTGTTTCAACCAACGATAGAAAATCACTTCATTATTATCAGTGCTTCAGTGTTTCAACCAACGATAGAAAATCACCGCACTTGTCCCCCCCAAAACCAGTAACAATAAGATACTCATGTCTGCTTTGCCGGTTGAAGTAGTTATTGTGCCGGTTTCCGGCAAAATGCTTACCGGTAAGCCGGAAGGGGTCTCCGTAGGAGGAATCATGGCCACCGGCGTGGCCTCTGCTGTAGCTGTTGGAGGTATTGGGGTGGGAGTAGGTGTTGGTGTCGGGTTCTCATCGTCATCATCATCGCCGCCGTCTGGTGGAGGTGGTGGCTCGTCTGGCGGTGGCGGTGTTGGTGTCGGCGGTGGCGGTGTCGGCGGTGGCGGTGTTGGTGTCGGCGGTGGCGGTGGGGGTGGGGCAAGACGTACAGCGGCCTCATTATAGCAAACCAATGGCGGCCAATTATCGTCCCGCACTGCTCCCAAAACATTGGCCCGAACCGTGGTGCTGGTTTCGTTGGCTATTTCATTAACTGTGAAGCTGGTGGTTAGATTAAAGGTATCACCGGGTGGCAAATTGCGGCCAAAGGTAACCACCAGATCGTCCCAGCTAACTTCCCCTGCGGCCTGTGTATTTGGGGGCGGGCTGGCGCTGTTGAAGGTCAGGTAAGTCTCGTCGAAACTATTCTTCAGAGGCAGCTTGGTCACGGTGAAGCTGCCGCCGGTGTTGGTAATGGCCAGGCTGAAAGTGACCACTTCCCCACTCTGGGCGATACCACTGGCCGGAGAAATCAGGGTTTTCTTAACTTCCAGAACAGAGTTGAATGGCCCGGTTGGCACGACAATGGTAACAGAATCCGGTATATGAATATAGGTTGAGGCTACCTCGGCCTGGTTGGTAATCGTCGTCCCGGCATTGTTCACAATGGCCTCGAAGGTAAGCACACCGGTTCCGCCCGTGGTGACAGGAACATCGGGGGCGTTAAGGGCATAGCCTCCGGCCTGGAAGAGAGAGGTTCCCTCTGCATCCGGGATGGCCCTGCCATTTACCTGGATGGAATTTGGTACGTAAGTGAGAGCCGCCGGAAGCAAGTCCTTAACAACGGCATTATCGATTTGGTAGGTAGCGTTGTTCAAATACGCTAACGTAAACTGAAGGGTATCTCCCTGGCTGATGGAACCGGTGCAGTCGGCCTCGTTGACCAGTTGGAAGGTTTTTTGTAAAGCCATAGCGGTCAATGGAACGATGCCGGTCCCCACGTCAATAGAGGTGCTGCCTTCAAGGGCAGTTTGGTCCTGGCCCCAGACGGCTACGAAGGGGGTTCCGTCGGTCGTCGAAAGATATGAGCCGGTCATGTTAAAGTCATTGGGATCGGTAATAGCTCTTTCTTGCAGGCGGGTGACAGGAATGTTCGCCGGAGGGCCGCCGACATATCTCACGCTGATCGTTGTGTCCTTGAGGGCCGTTACGTAAACCTGTGAGGCTTGCCTATTAGCGCCGGTACTGGGACCATCAGGAAAGTTAGTGTAGTCGCCAACGCCCAGGCCAACCAGTACCTGGGAAGTAAGGAATTGCTCTGGCAGTAAAGCATAGCCCCAGTCCTGGGCGTAGCTTTCGTCAAGTGCCGCTACACCATAAAACTCTTCAGGTGCAGTGAAATATGCCCCGGTGGCCACGTTTGAAAGGCCGGCCGGTGGAACTGCGTTAGGGTACCTGGCAGCACCACCGGCTGGAACATTGATAACGGTGGTGCCGCCGCCGAACGTTGTCACCGTAACATCTAGAGGGGCGCCATGGGGGTTATAAATCCAGTAATCGCCGTCGGAAGTGCGGGGGGCCAGATAGCTCTTTTGCCAATCACTACGAGGGATCATCGTATAAGCCCGCGCTTCGTAATAGCCATCCGGTTCATTAGGATCCCCCGTAAAAACATGAACCTGCACCGGAGCCGAAGCCTGCACTGTGGCTCCGGCCATTACACCCTGTATCACGGTGGCTTGCTGACCATAATCTAGCGTCTGGTTGATGTCAGGAGTATTATCCGCATCGACATCAATGCTCACGGTGGTTCCGTCTTGCACCGCTTGCACGTTGAGGCCAACGATAGTAAAACTACTACTTGGATCAATGAAAGGGACAGGAGGGTTTGGGTCACCACCAAGGGGAGTTCTCGTGGCTCCCCATCGATCCACGTTTTGGCCAATAGGGATAACGTACCCGGTGCCCCAGCGGTTGGTAGGATATAACTCCCACGCCCCTGCAAACCAGACACCTGGGGTATTGTCACCAAAGTTCGTCCACGGGCCCTCAGGCCATACGGCCAGGGTGACGGCGATGGGGCCTCCGATGGCGGTAAGCACGTCACCACCATCAAAGAAGATTTGGTTTTCATCACGCGGCAGGATGACAATATTTGACAGGTTGATGATGTCCCCCGCGCTCAGTCTGTCACCACCAGGGATAGTGACGCCCCCATTGTTGCTTGGGTCGCCATCACCCCAGATTACGGTTCGGTCAATACCGGTAATCTGAGTAGGTGAGGTCAGATCGGCTTCCAGGCCACGCTTTTCCCAGTGGTCGTAGTAAATAATCGTGTCATCCCTGTGTACGGCAATGGTGATCGTTGTTTCGATGTTGGCGTTATCCAGATTGTTGTTGAGGTGTGCAGCATCAAACTGGTTGTCAAGTTGGTTAGTCGGGTAAGGGATAAGGTATGTAAAGGCATCAATCCGGCCCTGTTGGGCCTGGGCCTGGGCAAAAACCCACAGGTTGCTCAACAAACCAAGAAATAGAGCCAGAACAACTAGGCTGACCTGTCTTTTTGTCTTCATGACTACCCTCCTTAATTATTTTTGACTTTTACAAACGCTCGGCCCGGATTGCCAAATCCGGGCCATAATGAGGCACAATCGCCGGATGTGGCAACACTTGCACCTGCGCACAAGTGCAGGTGTCCGGCGGGAGCACTACGAGTCAAAAACATTATCTGAACGTATATATCTATATCATAGAACCAGAATTGACAATGAAAAAGTAACTTCCGGTGAGACAACCCCATAGAGTATCCAACCACGTAAAACGTAAAATCAAGCCATAGATAAGTCATTACGCTTCACGTTTTACGTTTCACGAGTTGGCTAGCGACATCAAGCGGAAGTTACTTTTTACCCTGGCAAGCCAAATTCTGTTTGATGTATATGTCGGTTAATTTGTTAATTTACAATATTTAAGAGGAGAAAGTGACTGGCGATAAGAGGAGAAAATAACTAGCGAATTAAACAATTTTATCATGAAATAGCATAATTAGCAATGGTGTAATTTTGGGCCAATCTTCGGTGATTTGATGCGGGTAGTCATTTGGGTGATTTGGCACAAGTGAATGAATGGCTTATAATCGCCATTTATGAGTAACCAAGTATATTCCAACCGGCTAAACCGACTGGTCGGCTTTGGCTTGGCCCTGGCTGCCTTTGGGTTATACCTCTCCACTCTGGCCCCAACCGTGCTGGAGGCTGACGCTGGCGAATTCCAATTTGTGCCCTGGCTGCCCGGTATTGCTCACCCCACCGGTTACCCGCTGTATGTACTGTTGGGTTGGTTGTGGACCCATCTCTTGCCCATTGGGGAAGTCGCCTGGCGAATGAATCTGCTCTCGGCGGTGTTCGCCGCTATCACCGTGGGTCTAACCTACGCCGTAGCCCGGCAGTTGTTAGATATTACCCTGCCCCCTACCCCCCTACCCGGCCGGGTGATTGCAGCCATCGTCGCTGCGGCTACGTTTGCTGTGACCCATACCTTTTGGAGTCAGGCAGTCATTGCTGAGATCTACTCACTACACGCAATGTTTGTGGCAGCCATCCTCTGGCTGGCCCTAAAACACAAGCGGGCCACTGGTCCTGGCACGTGGTCAGGTAAGCTATTGGCCTTCACAATTGGCCTAAGCCTGACCCATCACCGCACCATTGTCCTTCTCCTACCGGCCCTGGTTTTATTTTTGCTGGGGCCAGGTGATGAGGAAGAGGTGCTTAACGACGGTCACCGGTACTCAAAGGGCATTTCATCGCCGGTCACCGGTCACCGTAGCCGGTCGTGGCTCATTTACGCCACTCTCCTGACCACCCCCCTACTGCTCTACCTCTATCTCCCCCTCATCGCTCCCCTAACGCCCTACACTACCCTGAAGCTGAGCGACACCCAGACGTTGACCCTATATGAGCCCTCGTGGCAGGGTTTTTGGCAGCATAGTATGGGCACGGTGTTTAGCGGGGAATTACGGCCGGCCGCTGCTGGCCTGGATCGCTTGCTTTTAACCTGGCACCTACTGCGGCAGCAAGTGGGCTGGGTGGGGATAATTTTGGCCCTGGCCGGTTTGGTCACCCTGTGGCAGCGCCGGCGATTTGATCTCCTCCTGCTGACCGGGCTGGGTCTGCTCGGTTTTGTGACCTTTAATTTGATTTACTTTATCGGCGATATTTTCGTATTCTTCATCCCCGTCTGGCTGTTTGTTACCCTGTGGATTGGTCTTGGTGCCCTGGGGCTGGCTCACTGGCTGGTCAATAGTTTTGTTCGGCGCAAGACTAACCTTAGCGAGACACCGGTCCTTACAGAGATAAGCACACGCTTGAGTCAGAATATTTACCAATTGCTTGTGACTGTCTTTATTTTGGTTTTTTTGTTGTTGGTGGTAGTTTTAATGACTACGCGAAATCAGGAAGTCAACCAAAAAAATAACGTCGCTGCCCGCGAACGCTGGCAGGAAATTTTTACCGGGCCTATCCCTCAAGCAGCGATTTTACTCAGCAACGACCGCAATGAAATAATGCCTATGTGGTACTACCAGTATGTCGAAGGACGTCGCCCCGACCTGCTGGGCCTTTTCCCCTTGATTGTCCAGGATCCGGCTTACGCCAATGTCGGGCGAGTCTTGGCTCAAGCCCTGGCCTCTGGACGCCCCGTTTATCTGATCAAGCCCATGGCCGGCTTGAGTCTCAAAGCCAACCTCAGCCCCGCAGGCAGTTTATTTCGGGCCACTGCCATCGACCCCTCACCGACTCACCCGTATGAGGCGATTCTGCCGGAAATCGTCCTGCCCTCGCCCTCCGGCCAAAAGGTCACGGAGACCATAAAGATCCGGGGGTATGATTTGACCCCGGCCAAAATTACCCCCAGCGATAAGATCACCGTTACCCTATACTGGCAAGCCATTCAGGACTTATCAATCGATTACACCAGTTACGTCCATCTGGTCGATCAGGCTGGCCGGGGTATCACCCAGAGCGACCACCAACCGGGGGGTAATTTTTATCCCAGCCACTATTGGCAAGTGGGCGAAATACTGCGCGACCAACATATCTTGACTATCCCCCCTGACCTGTTCCCCGGTGTGTACCACCTGCGGGCCGGTATGTATTACCAGCCAGAACCGGGGCTGATTGTGGGCATGGGTGATGGGCAAGAGATTGGTTGGCTAAAAGTGGCCTCGTCAGCCGCCCATTAATCATGGCCTTTTGTGCGTGCCGTACAATGATGTGGTACAATAGCAAGCCACCAGCCGAGGTAACGGGTAAAAAGTGGCGCAGCGAACCATAAACGTCTCTACCCCCAGAAGCCGCCTATCAGCGCTCCAGACCTTTAGGGCTTTTAGAAACCACCCTAAAGGTCTTCATTACGTAAGAAAACAGTTTAAAGCGTGCTTCTAGAGAAATGAAAAAAAATCCTGAACGTATAGCCTGGATTATTTTATCCACCGCTTTTGGTATATTCTGCTCCTTAACTATCCTCATTCCGTTCACTGTTCGCTGGTACGTGATTAATATCACTGATCCCTTTTCTACTGAAGTCACTTCTGTGCGGGGTACAGTCTTGATTGGTGATCCGGCGGCTGAATTATCCTTCTCTTTGACAGATGGTAATACCACCGCCGTCGAAGAGTCTTTTGATGTTTCCACGGATGACACTTCACAAGCTATCCTGACCTTTTTTGACGATAGCAGTCTGACCATGTACGGCAACACCAGCATCATCCTGCATGAAACCCGGGAGCCTCGTTTTGACCTCAGTCCCAATCCAACCAGAATCGTGATAGAGGTCGAAAAAGGTCGGGTACGAGCCACCTCTTCCCGCAGTCGAACTGATCTGACTTTTGATATTCATACCCCGCATGCCCTCATTGAATTGAACCAGGGCAGCTTTTCCATTGAGGTGAATGAGAAGGAAACCCAGGTCACCACCCGCCTGGGGGAGGCGGGGGTCATCGGCAGTGACCGAAAAGTCGTGCTTAAGGATGGAGAGCGCGCCCTGGTGGGCATGAATACGCCGCCCACCCACCCCTTACCAGCCGCTCAAAATCTCCTGAGTGATAGTAGCTTTAACCCCTTATTTACCAACTCGTGGGAAACTTATGCCATCGAACCCATCGAAAGCGTCACCACGACGGTAAAAGTGATTAATCTTCAAAATCGACACGTCCTTCAGTTGCGCAGTGACGGCCAGGACAACGTCCATTCCGAAGCGGGCGTGATCCAGGAAGTCAACAAGGATGTGCGGGATTTTCGGTCGTTGCAAGTTTTTGCCGAGGTGCGACTGGTGCGACAATCGCTGCCCGGTGGTGGGCAGCTTGGTTCGGAATTTCCGATTATGCTGCGCCTTGACTACAAGGATGCGGATAACAATGATCGCAGTTGGTACCACGGCTTTTATTATGCTCCCCCCCCCGAGAATTACATTCTCTACAACCAGCCCGACAACTCGAGTGAACGTATTGCTCGTTTTTTTTGGTATCCTTACGAATCGGATAACCTGCTGACCACCCTGGGGCCGGCCAAACCCGTTTTCATCAAATCAATCCGTATTTATGCCTCCGGCTGGATTTACGAGGCCATGGTGGCCAACATCTCTCTGCTGGCTCAGGAATAACCATTGTTCAAAACCGCCAAGCTGTATTTTCCCGGCATTTTGATAATTTATGGCCTGCTTAGCCTGTATCAGCTCAACCTGCCCGGCCTCCATTACGACGAAGCTTTTGAAGCCGTGCCCGCCTTGCAGTTGCTGTTGGGCCAGCCCGTCATGGCCTTCCGCAACAGCAGTCTCATTTTAGGCCACCAGGTTTTCCCTCTGATGACCCAAGATTACATCGGGGCCATCAATACCTATGCGGCTATTCCCTTCATCGCCATTTTGGGCTCGACGCCGACGGCCTTGCGGGTGATGTCCGTCCTGGTCGGGGCCATCACCTTGTGGCTCACTTACGCGCTCAGTCGTTCGCTTACCGGCAGTCGCCGGGTTGGTTTGAGTGCGGCCCTGCTCCTGGCGGTTGACCCGACCTTTATCTTTTGGAATCGCCAAGGTGTCTTCGTCACCGCCGTTACGGCCGCTATTGGTCTGGCCGCGAGCCTCTGCTGGCTGCGCCGGTGGCAAAGCGGGTCGAAGCGATGGACGATGGCCGGCGCTTTCTTTTTTGGCCTGGGGCTGTACGCTAAACTGCTCTTTCTGTGGCTCATCGCTGCCCTGACCGGTGCCCTCATTCTGCTCGAACTGCCCCGGTTGGTTAAACAAAAAACCGGTCTGCGTCAGTTCTGGCCGCTCCAAAAAGTGGAGATCTTCGCAGCCATCCCGGCCTTTTTACTCGGCTGCTGGCCTCTCATCGTCTACAATATTCAAACCAGGGGCACATTTTTGAGCGTGGCCCAAAACGCCCAGACCTCCTACTACGGCATTAACAACTTGGCTTTTGGCCCTAACCTGCTCGAGCGTCTCAGCCAATTTACGGTCATACTCGACGGCAGTCACCTCTGGTATCTGGGCGCAGTCATCCGTAATCCCCTGCCCCCTCTTGCTTTTGGGTTGGTTTTGGTGCTGCTGGTTTTGGTAGCCTCAATGACTACGCGAAACAGATTAATCGGAGCCCCTCAGCCTCTTTCAACCACACCACCCATTCTGGGTACCCCGGTAAAAATAGCCCTGTTCCCATTTCTGGTCGTCGGCCTGGTCATTCTGGCCAGTATCGGTACGGTCTCGGCCCTGTGGATCACCCATTTTGCCCTGCTCATGCCCTGGCCGGCCATGGCCATGGCCACCGGCACCTGGTTTATCCTGTCCCAGGGGATACCTCCCAGGTTCACCCCGCTGGCTCGCTGGGGTCACCTCTTAACCTGGGTCGGATTGGGCTTGCTGGTTCTGACCAACCTGTGGAGCGTCAGCCGCTATCACCAATCGCTGACTGAGAGCGGGGGGTTAAGCAGCCATTCAGACGCCGTGTATGACATGAGCCATTGGCTGGCTGAGCAGGCCGCTGGCCCGGTGGTGGCCATGGATTGGGGCCTGGCCGCCCCGGTCATTTACCTGACCCACGGCCAAATCACTCCTGTCGAGGTCTTCGGCTACGCCTGGCAGCCTGACCTGTTCTTAACAGACCGGCTGGAGAAATTTATCCGGCAGCCAACCACCCTTTATCTGTGGCACGCTCCAGATGAAATTATTTTTGACCGTAGCCAGGTATTCAAGACTCTCTACCGTCCCCTCTACCTGGAAGAAACGATTGAGGCTGCCTTTTACGAAAGAAGCGGGCGCCCCCTTCTGGGCGTGACCCGCTTGGTGGCGTGTGGTACACCGGGGATTAACCCGCCTGAGCCGTCAGAACACTGCCCGTAGCCAGATCTACCCCAATCAGATTCGCCCCGTCCAGGTTCGCTTCGTAGAGTCTGGCCCGAAAAAGATTCGCCCCAATCAGGTTCGCCCCGCAAAGATTGGCCTTTTCTAGATTGGTGCCGCGTAGATTGGCCCCGCACAGGACGGCCCCACCCAGATCCGTCCCGTGCAGGGTAGCGCCACTCAGGTCGGCCTCGCTCAGGTCGGTTCCGCTCAGATCAGCCCCACTCAGATTGGCCTCGCTCAGGTCGGCTTCACTCAGGTCGGCCTCCCTTAAATCGGCCCCGGACAAGTTTCGGCCCTGTGCCCCGTAGGTCACAATCTGTCCAACCAGTCGCCATTTATCCGCGATTTGAGTGGTGTCGTCAATCGCTGTCCCTCTCAGGCAGGTCCAACTCAGACTGGCCCCGCGCAGGTCGGCCCCGCTCAGGTTAGCTCCACTCAGATTGGTCCAGCTCAGGCTGGCTCCGCGTAAGTTGGCTCTGCGCAAATCAGCCCCACTCAGGTCGGCCCAGTTCAGGTTGGCTTCGTTCAAGTTGGTGCCATTCAGGTCAGTCCCGCTCAGATCGGCCCAACTCAGGCTGGCCCAGCTCAGATTGGTTCCGCTCAGGTCCAACCTTTCGCCCTGCTCACGCGCAGATTTAACAATCCGGATCACTTGTTCGGGTGTCAGTTCTGCCATCGTTCAATCTCTCCTCTTGCTCGCCTATCACTCAACGTTCGCTTAAATTTTGTCAATAAAATCAAATTCTGTTATACCTCTGGTTATGAAAAACGAGAGACGAACAGAACCGTATATAGAGCGGGTAGATGATCTACCCGTATTGTTTGGAC
>DAOUMU010000389.1:0-12509 GCA_034409055.1 Anaerolineae bacterium | reverse complement strand
GTAACCGGTAGCACAGGCACAGGTAACAAAGTAGCAGGTAACAGGGTAGCAGGTAGCGACTTTGAACTGGTATCGGGGGAAGATGTGTCTGTTACGCTTTTCTTGCGGGTACTTGATCTCTTGCCAGAGGAGACGACATTCAGCCTGGCCTTGTTCCCGGTTACTGCCAGCCAAAATTCACACCCCGAAATTCAAAATCCAACATGGGGTCGTTGGCGCTCCACAGAAATTAAAGGTGAGTGGCTTACGGGAAACATTGTTGAGTGGCATGGGAAGTTGACTTTACCCCCTGGTATGCCGCCGGGAGAATATAGGTTTTGGGTTGTTTTTCGATTCAAAGATGGGCCGGTTATCGCCGAAATTCCTATATCTGAAAAGGGTCCGCCAATTTTGGTCAGAGAAGACCACAAATGAGTAGACGACAAAAACTTATTTTGGTAACTATATTTTATAGTGTACTGACCCTCCTGTTTACCTACCCGGTTTTCTGGCAATTGGGTGTGGCTGTCGCCGGCTTTGATGGTCGAGACCCTTTTCAACATGTCTGGTATCAATGGTGGATGAAGGAGACACTACTGGAGTTGCGAGTTTGGCCAGATCAGGTCATTCACCTCTACTATCCACTGGGGGCCAGCCATCCGGTTCTGGCTTTGCATCCTTACGTACCTCTGTTTTCCTTGCCCTTTACCTTGTTATGCGGTCCCCTGATTTCCTACAACGTGGCTTTTTTGCTAAGTTTTATTTTTTCCGGACTGACCGGCTATCTACTATGCCGCCATCTATGTGGCCATACTTGGGCGGCTATACTTGGCGGTTTGATTTTTGCTTTTTATCCTAACCGTTTTGGCCATGCCACTGCCGGGCATTTGCTTTTAATCACCAACTATTTTTTACCCCTATATGCGCTCTCCTTGCTGGTTTTGTTGCGTCGTCCCTCGGCTAAAAGAGCGGCCTGGCATGGTATCGTGACGGCAATTTTAGCCCTGGCCCAGCCCACTCACATTGGGTATGGGATTATACCTCTTTTTCTTGTTTTGGTTGGAGGGCACATAGCCGCTCATCATTCGCCCATTCGCCATTTGCAGATTCGTCCATTCACCTGGCTGTTTATAGCCAATTTGCTGGCTGCGATTATCTTTCTACCCTTTGCCTGGCCAATCTTGAGCCAAAGTCAGGGGGGAGAATTGACCTACCTGACCCCTAAAGATCTGACCGAACATTCAGCCGATCTGCTTGCCTTTATAATGCCTTCACCATACAATCCCTTGTTGGCTAAAATGGGGCTGGTACCTGCTTTTAGTGCTTCAATTATCGATGGGTTTCGTGATCTAGAAGAGCAACTGGCCTATCCGGGACTGGTGGCTTTAGGGTTGTCGGGATTGGCCTTGTGGAAACGATGGCGAGATTCAAGGATATGGTTGGGGCTAACCCTGGTTTGTGCTCTCTTATCATTAGGACCCTTTCTCAAAATCGGTGGTCAGGTACAAGATTTACCTTTATCTTATATTTGGTTGGCCCGGCTACCCTTTTTTGCCTGGAGTCGGGCGCCAGGCCGTTTAAATGAAACGGTGATGTTGGGCGTGGCAGTGCTGGCCGCCCTGGGAGCGGATTGGCTTTTTCAGAGGAAGTTTAAATCTATAGAGACATTACGTTATCGATACCTGGTTGCGACCGGCTTATCGATACTCATCCTGATTGAGTACGTCATCATATTTCCCTTCCCAACGGAAGAGCGACCAATTTCCGACTATTACCCCGCTTTAGCCTATGAGGCGATTGATGGGGGAGTCTTAGAGATGCCAGTAACCGGCTCTCGCCGGGCCAGTAATTATGCTATGTATTATCAAACCGTTCATGGGCATTTCTTGGCCGGAGGGTATATTGAACGCGACCCAGCCGGTACAGTGGAACTAAAAGAGTTTCTCAATCAATTACTTGCGCCAATTCCTGACCAAACGGTTTTCACCCTGCCCAATGAAGCAGAGCGACGGACCATCCTGGCCGAGATGAAAATAGAGCGAGTCATTGTCCATCCTACTTTGATGACTGACCGGGCTGCACGGTCCACACGTGATTACTTACCTGTTCTTTTAGAGAAAACCATTTTCGAGGATGAGGAAATTTTGGTTTATCCTATTCGAGCTGGGAAAGATGGAGATTTACCCGCCTGGCAGGTGCTTCCCGACCAGGATAATTGGGAAATGATCAAAGAAGGAGCCGCCTTCCGCCTGAAGAAGGAAGGGTATCTCTTTATTTACGCCGTTGAAGCGGGTAACGTCGGCCTGAAATTTCAAGTGGATAGCCCACCCGTATCCACCCAGCTTTCTTGGCAGTTGAACGATTCATCGACTCAGAGTTATCTGATAGAATCGACGGCCGATTATACCAATGGCCCCCTGCCCTTACGCCAAGGTTTCAACTACTTCTGGCTGTCAACCGCCCCACCCCAAGATATAGAGTTTTTGGAAATTGCTATTCAGCCGGTCGTTGGGGCTGGTAACAATGGATGAGCTATTCAATAACAAATTGAAAGTGTTGCTGCCGCTGCTTATGTTGGGGCTACTTATTCTTGTTCTGGGGCGGACCAATCGACCAGCCGATGCTCCTAATTTGTTGACCAATCCCGATTTTGAGTCAGATGGATTGACCGGCTGGCAAATCGGCAAAGTTGGTGATGCGCAGGCGATGCCAAAACCGTCTGCCGACACCCCCGGCAATATTTTGTTGACCCTGGAGATACCCGATACGGCTGTAGGCAGTTGGGTCGGGGTGGGGCAACGCCTTGTTGTGACGCCTCTCCAGCGCTATCGCCTGGAGGCAAATTATCGACTGGCCTACGAGGGACAGCGTGCCGCCAAGATGGTCTTACGGGTGTCCCAGTTTGATCAAGCCGGCCAGTTGATAAAAGAGGAAGAGCTTTCGGAGCCAAATCTCCTGTTGGCCGGTCGGGTCGATGAGGCGGGACAACGGGTATGGAATTTACTAGCTCACAATTTTGTCACGGATGAGCGTACGACGACCGTTGAAATTGGCCTGGGCCTCTTTGGTCAACAGTCAACGGCGGTGGAGATTGATGATCTTGTCTTTAAGATTGATCCCACCCACTTAAGCACGATTAGGTACGATGCAGTCGCTTTCTCAGCTTCGCTGTTGTTGCTAGGCATGCTTGGCTATGTGGCTGGCCGGGTTTTATGGCCAATCAGATGGAAAGTCGTTGTTAACGTTAGTCTGGCTGTTGCTTCGCTGGCCCTGACCCTAATTGTGGCCGAAATTGTGATTAGATTTCTGCCTATCACTCTGACCAGCCCGAATTGGCCATCTGGATATCACGTCCTTTTTATGGAGGGTAAAAGTTATCGCCTGGCCAAGAACTATCCCCCTGTTTTCATCACCGATTCAAAAGGACATCGACATCTGATTATGAGTAATTCGCTGGGAATCAGAGATAGGGAGGTGGTTCCTTTAGATCGTGAACAGACTATCGTTTTAGTTTTGGGCGATTCGATGACTTTTGGCCTGGGTCTCAGTGATGTCAATGATACCTGGCCCCGGCGCGTTGAGGCCGAAATTGCTCGGATTAGTCCCGAACTGGACGGCTATTATTTTGTTAACGCTGGAGTAAGTGGATACAACACCTTTCAAGCCGTGTTTCTCTTTCAAACATTGATCAAGGATATGGAGCAGCAAGGGGTAAAGCCCAAGATTGCCCTCTTATCCTTTTTCTCCGGTCACTGGGAGCGAAATCTGTACGGACCAGAAGGGGCTTTTACCATTATGCATGACGTGCTCATCGGGACCAAAGTTAGACAAGAACTATTAAATTTGCCCGGTCACCTGGTTGACCAAAGCCGGTTTGATAACCTGAAACTCATTGGCGCTCGTCGAATAAACTACCCCCATCAAATGCTCCTCTCCCAAAGCAAACTCTATTTTATCCTGTCTATGTTGGTTTTTGATCGTCTTGGGAGTGATCAAGAGCGGGACTTGTTACAGTTACCCGGGGCTGACCCGGTAGCCGCCAGCTATCGGGCTTTAAAGTCGTTTAAAGAAGTGGCTGAGATAAACGACATTTATCCGGTGGTGGTCTATCTGCCCGACTATAAGCTTTTTCAACCGGCACGATATGATGAAAACCGGGCAGTGTTAGAGCAACTATCCGCCATATGCCAGCGCCTGGAGATGACGTTTATTAATCCCTACGAAAATATGCAAAAACTGGGAGTCAATGGAAATAACGCTACCGAAAAGTTAACCCTGGCCCGTGATTCTCATTATAGTGCTGAAGGTTATTCACTCTATGCGAGAGCCTTAGCCCCCCTTTTAGTGGATTATTTTACCCAGCTTCAAAAGGCTTCTTTATCTTCTCCTGCTCAGGCAGAAATTGGGGAGAGTAAATAATCGTTAATGAGGTGGAAACGCTTCTCTGGCATCTTTCAATCTTATAAGAGCACGCCATCCGGTTTTATTTACCTGGTTCTTTTTTTGATCGCTTTCATTCCGCGCACCCTGGCGCTTGATGCCTATGTGGCCCCTGATGAGGGTAAATGGATTTATCGTTCGGCCCATTTTTTGCAGGCGCTTTTAGAGGGTGATCTGGCGCGAATGACCAGCGTAGCTGCTACCCCGGATGTCGAGGTACTGGCCCCGGCCGTGCCGACGATGTGGACAGGGGCATTGGGGTTAGTGGCTAAATATTGGACCGATGGCAGCCACCGGTCAGGTAGCCTAAGTGATTATCTTGAGACTATACCCGGGCAGACCGAAAAAATCCCCTTGCACTTTTACCCCTGGACTCGTTTCCCAACAGTGTTACTGACCAGTCTGAGTATATCCCTTTTTTACTTTCTGCTTTCAAAACTGATGAAGCAAGAAGGGGCTTTATTGGCAACTCTGCTGCTGGCTCTGGACCCATTTTTTATTGGCCTCTCTCGGGTTATTCACCACGATGCGCTGGTTTCGATTTTTATCGTTATTTCTTTACTGTCGTTGTTGGTCTACCGGCGAGGCAATAAATTCTGGCTCTGGCTGCTTCTATCCGGTATGGCCGGTGGTCTGGCCTTACTGACCAAACCGACTGCCCTTTACCTGGTTGTCTTTGTCGGTTTGTTTCTGTTACTAGAAAAAGGTGTGCCCTGTTGTCGATATGATTGGTCGCGGATCATTGTTGAAGGTATGATTTGGGCAGCCGTTGCCTTTGTCACGATTGTGGCTTGCTGGCCTGCGCTGTGGGTCGCTCCTTTGGAAACCCTAAGGGCGTTGTTGGAGCGGTCGGCCAAGGCGATCGGTGATAATAATGATTACGCCCTGATTCCCGCTCCCGGCGCCCCCCTACCAGAATTGGGCGTTCTGTTTTATCCAGTTAATTGGCTTTTTAAAACGACCCTGCCGGTCATGATTGGCCTGGTGGCTTTGGGTATCAGTTGGTGGCGGGGTTTAGGGGTAACAATTTGGACCATAAAATGGCTAACAGTTTTTTCGCTCCTCTTTCTGCTCCTACTTATCCCGGCCGATACCCGTGATATTCGTTACTTTTTACCGGCAGTGCCAATACTTTATGCTCTCTCTGCAGAAGGTATATTGATCCTGATTGCCCGATTAAGGGCGATGTTTAGCCCCGCAACTGTGGCCGTCCCCCCTGACCCACAAGGCACGGATACGCAACACGCTGCCAGGGGCACGCAATTGGAAATCAGAATCCAGGTTTTTCGCTTGCTAAGGTATTTTTGGGGCTCCAGAATGCTCAAAAGGCAACGATTAGCTTGGTTCAGACGACAAAAAACCTGGTTTCTCTTCCCGTGTCGGGTAGTGAATCACACTTTAGCCATTGGCCTGTTGCTGGCGGTACAGCTAAGCCTGACGGTAATTTATTTTCCCTATTTTGTTGACTACTGGAATCCGGTTGTGGGGGGGCCTTGGCTAGCGCCTTACCTGGTGAAAGTTGGCTCGGGGGAAGGATTGGATCAGATGGGGCACTATCTGAGCCAGAAACCTGATGCGCATGAATTAACGGTGGCCACCAGCTTTTGGGAAAGTTTTGTGCCGTTCTTTTCTGGACGTTATACCAAGGCCCACTATGATGATGAGGCTGACTATATTCTCATCTACCGCCGTCAGATACAAAATCGTAATCCCTTTCCTGAATATTGGACCTATTTTTCCGCCCGGAGACCAGAATATAAGGTTTCCCTGGTGGGCCTGGATTATGCCTGGCTTTATCCCGGTCCACAGTTGCGGGTCGTCCGGGATGCTGATTTTGGCGACGGCCTGGTTTTGCGCGGCTATCGGCTGGAGCGGCCGGCGGTCCAACCTGGTCAAACGGCTCATCTGACTCTGGTGTGGGCCGGGGCTACCCCGGCTCATGCCCATAAAGAGGTCGTTGTCCAGTTAATTGATACCACCGGTCAGCTTTGGACTCAGGCCAGTGGTTCGTTACTGGATGCCAACGGCCCATCGCCGGTAGAAGGACATTACGCTTTGGCGATTCCGGCCCATATGCCCCGTAACGATTACGAGTTGTGGGTGTCAGTACAGGCCGCCGGGCAAGCTGCCGAGATTGTCCACCAGGCGGGGATGATTCCGGTGCGTTACTTAGATAAACCGCCGGTTCAATTTCCGGCGTCGGTAAATTTTGGCGATTTGATCACCTTTGGCGGGGCCGATGTTAGCCATCAAACCGTGTTGCCCGGCCAGCCAATTGAAATAAAATTTTTGTGGCAGGTGCGGCAACCTGTGCCTGAGTCTTACACCACTTTTGCTCACGTCGTTGACCAGGCCGGTAATATTTGGGGACAGGCCGACCGCATCCCTCACATAGCTGATCAGGTGTTGCCAACCCCTGCCTGGGAAAAGAGAGAGTGGATTGGCGACACATTTCAACTTTCTCTCAACCCAGACATCCCGCCCGGTCATTACACCTTGATCGCTGGTCTGTACAATGCGCGATCTCTGGAGCGATTACCTGTCATCGATCAAGGGCAGCATCAAACCGCGGTAGAAATCACATCTCTCACTGTTCCGTTTGAGGAAGATAAGTAGACAGGACAAATCAGACATTGCAAATCCAAAATTCTGAATACCCAAAGGGCACACTATCCAAAATCTTAGATTGGCTCATGGTCATTGGTCTTATCTTGCTGGTGGCCTGCCCGCGCTTAACGGCGCTCAATCAATACCTGATTGTTGATGAGGCCGATCGCTGGCGTTGGGCCAAGGATTTTATCTATGCCCTGAGCCGGGGGGATTTAGCCGGTACCCTGGTGGGTGATGGCTACCCCGGCATTGTGCCTGTTTGGGCCGAGACAATTTGGGTCTTTATCGAGGCTGTTCGTCGCTCCCTTGTTGAGGGGCAATGGATTGGTGAGGTCGGTCTGCTGCACCTATTTCATGAGTGGGATCGGACTGCTTTTTTAAGCCAGCAGCGCTTTCCCATTGTCTTGCTCAACACGATTGTTGCCCTGATTATTGTGTGGGCGGTGTGGCGACTTTTTGGCAAACGGGTGGCGTTGGTCAGTGGCCTGCTGATTGCTCTTGATCCTTTTTATCTGAGCGACTCCCGGGTCAACCGGGCTGAGGCCCTCATTACCGGCTTGATGACTCTGTCCATTCTCTCTTTGATTTTTTATTATCGCAGGCGTCATTTTGGTTATGTCATTGTATCCGGTCTCCTTGGTGGCCTGAGTTTTTTGACCAAAATACAGGCATTGGCCATCCTACCGGCGATTATCCTGACCGGCCTGTTGGTTTATGCTGATGATCTGAAGGGGAAGCCGAACGGGGCCGCATCTGAGGATGCTGGCTCCTCAAATTTGGGCCTACTGAGTCTGCGGCGTTTGGTCTGGTTTGGGGTGGGTTGGATGGTCATAGCCGGTCTAACCTGGCTGATCCTCTGGCCTTCGATGTGGGTTACTCCGCTGGAGACCCTGGCCCTGGTTTATAATTACACCACCCGCAAGGTTGGGGCCGAGGGGATCTACCTGTTCTTTTTGGGGCAAACCTATCAAGATAGTGATCCCGGTCCACTTTTCTATCCTGTTGTTTTTTTCATGCGAATGACACCCCTGGTCTTTCTTGGTTTGATAGGGGCAGCCGTAGCCGGTCTGCACCTACTCAAAAAGCGGGCACAGGTACCCAAACGACTGAAGTCGTTACTACAAAAAAAGCGGGCACAGGGCTGGAAGGGTAAAGGGGGGGGAGAGCAGACTGAGGCCTGGCCTGAGGATCCCTTTACGGTTAAAGGAACCGTCATCCTGATAATCTACACGTTCATTTACGCCCTGGCGATGACTGTAGGCAGTCACAAGCAAGACCGTTATCTCATGCCCGTTTTCCTCAGCCTGGATATTCTGGCCGCCATGGGACTGGTTTTTATCAATTATCAATTAACAATTAACAATTATCAATTACCGATGCGCCTATTCCGCTCCGGTCGTAATTCACGACCAGCGGCTGAAAGTTCAAAATCCAAAATCGTAGAGGGGATTTTATTTGCCGGTCTGGTCGTTATTCAGATGGTGACTGTGTTACCGCACCATCCTTATTACTATTCCTATTTCAACCCTCTCCTGGGTGACGGCCAAACAGCCGTTCGGACCATGCGTATTGGCTGGGGAGAAGGTATGGATCAGGTGGGGTCTTATCTGGCCGCTAAACCAGATAGTCGAAATCTGGTTGTCGGTTCTCGCTTCACCGAGAATATGTTGGGCTTTAAGGGTGAGCTTATCTCGCTTGGGCCGGGGGGCCGTTGGACCCAAGCCGATTACATTGTGCTTTACATTCAGCAGGTGCAGCGTGGATTAGATCCCAGCCCCGGCTTTATCGACTATTTTCAAGCCCGGCAGCCGGAAAAAGTAATCAGCCTGGGGGGCATTGATTACGCCTGGATTTACCCGACCCCTTTCAGTAGACCGGCCAACCCCCAGGTGAGCGTGATACCCAACCAGGTTGCCCTATTGGGCTACAGTTTCGCAGATTCACAGATTCGCTTGCTATGGGAAAACCTGGGCCTGGCAGGTGACCGGCAATTGGTGGCTCGACTGGTTGGTCCTGGGGCTGAAACTACCCTGACGGGCACAGGTACCCTGACGGGCACAGGTGAATGGGCGGCCTGCCTGCCTGATCCGGCTTTTATAACGCAGGCGCAAACGCCTGGCGCTTATGTGGAAAGTTTGTGCAGGCCAGCGGTGGCCGATCTACCCCCCGGCATTTACACGGTCGAATTTGGCCTGGCTACAAACTATTCTGAAGGGGAAGAGATTAAGGCAGTGGTAACCTTCCTTTTCCCTGAAGGTTGGCAGGCGGCGCGTATCACTGCCGGCGGTGAGGTGGTGAATACCGGAGCAATTGAGCGATTGGAGGCTATTGCTCAAGAGACGGTGCCTGTTGGCGCGATATGGTTGGAGAGAGTTTATGATGGACGGATCAGATTGGTGGCCTATCAAATTGAACCGCCATCACCCCGGCCCGGTGAAAGCGTTGAGTTGAGGCTCTACTGGCAGCCGGTTAAAGAAATACTGGAGCCGGTTCAGTTGATTGTTCAACTGGCCGATAGTCGCAGCATCTCCCTGGACCGGGCTGACGTAGACCTACAAACTGAGACTTGGCTTCTGGGCGAGGTGGTAACCACCGAGCACAAATTTGAGTTATCGGGGGAACTAACAGGCCCCCTGGCGGTCCAGGTAGAGGTGAGTCTGATGAACCGGGCTGAGGTTTTTTGGCGACCTACCGGCCTGGCGGGAGAGCCTCTTGAGGCTGTTATGGCTCGTTTGACCATTGCCCCAGAGGCCTGGCCGAGTTTGACTGAAGCCGTGCCGGTAGAGGCTATATGGGAAAACGACATTGCGCTGCGCGGATATAAAATGTTACCAAAGCAGGGGCGGCCAGGCGAAACGTTGCAGGTTAGTTTATTTTGGGAAGTAGGCCGGCCGATTGGAGAAAGTTACGTGGCTTTTGTACATGTGCTGGATGAGGTGGGCCAACTTAGGACGCAGAACGATAGCCTGCCCCGCGCCGGTGCTTACCCTACTCTATGGTGGCAACCTGGGGTAATCATAGAGGATATTCATCCCGTGGTTTTACCGGAGAGCTTACCCGGCGGTGTCTACCGGTTGGTGGTGGGTCTTTACCGGCCTGAGAGTGGCACGCGGCTGCTGCTCGATAATGGAGCGGACAGTTTTATATTGGGCACGGTCGAAGTTGAGTAATATCAGTAGATCCAATTTTCAAGCTCGGAGCGGACCAGCTAGAGCAAATTTGGATGTACTGAGACTCGTTTGAGACCGTCTTGTTGTTGCAGCTTCTCTAATCTGGTTTTGGTGCGCCAGAGCGGGTCATCATTGCTGCGGACTGTGCCGACGTAGAGACAGGATTGCGTCGTCGATGTTGTTAGATGGGGATGCCGCTTTGCGGAGTGGTGGGTGAGGCTTTTTGAGGCTTTTTTCTGCGCTTATCCGCGAATTCCTGCCAATCTGCGGTCCTTAATTGACATATTACCGACATTGATTACTGCTAAGAAACACCCCCGTGGCCTGGTGGAGTCGAGGCTTCAGCCGGTCAAGGCATCAAGATTCTCACCGGCTAAAGCTCGACTCCAGCTTGCAATGAAACTTCGTGGTTCCTTCTTATGAATTAGCCTGAAAGATGAAGGCTTATGGACCGCTGATCACTGGCCACTGATTACCAATGGAAATTCCTGAAGAACCAAAGCTACTTCAACAGCGCAGCATTGCTGCGCCGTTGTGTTTTTTTGGTTATCTTGAATTGCTCTGAGGCGAGATAAAATATATATGCATCTGGCTTTTATTTCCTGGCCGGGCAACGCTGGCGATATGCTCAATGTGCAGCAGCGATAGCACCTCGTTTTTTAACTTGTCGTCCTCGTGGCCATTGCCCGCTGTTACCCAATAGACCGGCAGGGGGGAGGCAGAAACTTGCCGGTAAATCTCTTCGGCTGATGAACCACTTTGGTGTTTAGCGTTCAGGAGGTGAATAGAATCTTCCTGCTCTCGCCAAACATCAAAGGCAAGTTCTCCCATAAGCATAAAGACACGATAATCCATGGCGACAAAGATGTCCCCTTTATGATTGGCCTGAGTGTGTAAATGTCCCACTACCTCTGAAATGCCATAACCGGAAGACCAACCCTCGATGTATTGAAAACGGTCGGCCGCCGGGAAAGGGGCCAGGATTGGATTGTTTAATTGCCAATAATCGAAATAAATCATTGGCCATAAGAGAAAAGTGATACCGACCAGGCCCAGCGAGAAAGTAAGCCACGGCTTCTTTGGGGGTAATTGGGCTGCCCAGCGCCAAAAGCTCAACCCAGCAGGGGGACGACTGAAGTCGTCACTACAAAGCATCTTTTGGGGTAGTTGTCGCCAAAATGTATCCAGGATGTTGCCTAACAGAATAAATAGTGCTGGAAATGCCGGCAAAATATAGCGGGGATACCAGGTTTCGGCCACAAACAGCCAGGGTACTATAAAAATTAATGCCCAGCCAACTAATAATAAGGCCAATCGAGGCCGTTGCCAGGCGGTGAAAATGGTAGCTGCTACTAAAACAACTGTCAGGCCCGGGGTTATATAAGTCCACAGCCAGGAGGTAACCAAGCCTGTATTTTGTGCCCAATATCTTAGCCAGGTTGAGCTTGAATTGCCGACTAAACTGACGCCGAGAGATTCCTGTAAACCGGCCGGTAAAAGCCACCAGATTGGGGTGGAAAGGAGTAAGGCGATGAGATAAGTAAGCAGTAGATATTTGGGAAATTTGGACCAACGACTCTGGCCCAGCAGGCCAATCACAAGCAGAGGTAACCCCCAGGCTAAGGTTCCTCTCAAATTAGTCAGGGTAGCCAAGCCTAAGATAAAGCCCAATGTGACACTGGGCCACCAGTTCGATTGAGTTTTGACCATCTTGAGGCTCAACCAGACTGTTAGAACCGTCCAGGCTGCCTCATAGGAGTCGGTTAACATTAGCCGGTCGTTGCTCAAAGTGAGAGGGTTAACTGCATAAAGGGTAAAGGCAATCGCTCCGGCCCGGTGGTTAAACAGGTTTTGGCCGACCAGATAACAGCCAAAGGCAGCCAGGAGCCCCATGAATACCGAAACCAGACGACCACTCCATAGAATATCGGTCGCAACCGGCAAAAACAGACGTAGAATCCAAACCGGTAAAAGACGGGTCCCATCAGTAGGTAGCCAATCCCCTGACTCGATCATCTCTAAAGCCCAAGAAATGTGGATTGACTCATCTACAAAAATTGGTAAGATTGTCAAGTTGTAAAGTCGACTGGCCAAAAGGGCGGTCCCAACCAGTACCAGCCAGATGGCTATAGAGAAGCCCTGATGTGAAATTATTCTTTGAACCAGAGGGTTACCTGTTTTGCTGACAACCAAAGTTCTGCTCAATAAATCTCCCGTATTCAATTTGTGCTTGTCCAGGTGATGATGAATTCTATCATCAACCAAAATATCGAGCAAAAGCTGGTAAAAAGGGGGAATCGAAGCAGAAGA
>DAOUMU010000388.1:0-10527 GCA_034409055.1 Anaerolineae bacterium | reverse complement strand
TGGTTGGGGCTGTATTGTCAACAATCTGGTCAAGATTGCTGAAGCCATACTCAAGCCGCGCCGCCGGAAACGACGCTCGGCGGTGGCAGTGGCTTGAACAGGGTTTCCTGACAGAAACTAGCTAGTTACCGGTAACTATTCACCTTCATGTCATTCCTTCGTCAAGCTCAGGACAGGTCTGAGGAGCATAGCGACGAAGAATCTCCTCTTCCGCTGGTGAAGAGACTCTTCGGCTTCGCTTCGCTACGCCTCAGAGTGACAAGGTGAATAGTTACATGTCCCACAAAATTTAATCTGTGCCTTTACCTCCTTTCCCGCATTTCCACTTTAATAGTGCTGAACGTTTAAGTTAGCCAGTGGGTAATAGTCTCGATATCTTCGGGTGACAATAATGGATGCACCTGAATAACGGGTAAGCCGGGCTTGGGGGGTCGTAGCAGAGGGACCGTACTGATAAGCAAGTGGGCTCCGGCTACACGTTCAGGCATTAATTCGCGCAGTGACAGCACGCCCAATATTTCCAGGCTGGGGAACCGTGTTTTTAGTCGGGCGACCAGCAACTGAGCAGTGGCCATACCACTGGGGCAAATGATAAAAACTCGTTTAGGGTGATGTGGTCTTTCTCTAATAAAGGCTGCCCTGAGTAACAGAGTCAGGGTATCTATAATCACCTTCTGGTAAGTTGACCCCGGTATGCTCGGCAACCAACAAGGCTAGCTCGCGGGCGATGTTATATTCATGTTTATATTGGCGTGATAATGCGCCATCAGACCAGGAGGGCGGTGCCCACAAATTAAAACGTTGGCGCATAACTGCGGGTATGATGTGGGCAACCAGCCCATCTCGCAAGGCGGTATCTTGGCGCAGTCCTGGTGTAGAAAAGGCTTTAGCCACGTCATCCATCAGAACAGTGATTAAATCTGTCAGGGCTGGGTCAATATCAAGGTCACCGGGCCACACGTGGTCACGTAAACCGGCTAACAGATACATAGCAATACTGGCGGTCTCTGTCATCAGGATATCACCTGGCAGGTCAGGCCACATCGTCTCCGCGACATCAACAGCAATATGCCACACTTTTTGGGCTTCAAGCCAATGCAGCGTCTCTACATCGCAATCAACAAATTATTCTGTTTGGACCCGATACTTTTGAATTGAGAAGGTCAGGGCCAAATGGAGGACTGCATCGTCTGTAAACCGACCCCTCTGTTGGGCTTCAGCGTAAGCGACCCACTCCAGAGCTATTTGGGTATCCAATTCACCCAACAGCTTGCTATATTCTCGAATAATGGGTAAGACCTCAGTATCGCCTGATAGCGAGAAGACAAGCCCGTTATTATAGGTCATTGTGGTCAGGGGGTCTTCAAAAGGTACGTCTCCCCACAATAAAGCAGTTAGAGCCTGCCGCCGGTCCATTTCTGAACCGTCAAGAAATAGCCCATAGTTCGGTCGGCGGATCATTTTCAATTCAAAAATTTTCAGCCATGCTTCAATAGGGTCCAGGTCCTTAAGCACTGTTGGGCGTGATACACAGGCGGTATATTGTAACCTATTGAGAATAAACGGTTCGCTGGCAGTTAATAGATTAAGGGCAAAGAGCTGTTGTCGTTGGCCGGGGGTCAGGATAAGGTGAAAATTTGATTGCGAATCTAATTCGTGGAGTAAGCTGAGCCGTTGGGTGGGTGAACATTCAATGGTAATCCCCACCCCGGGGGTTGTTTTCAGCACAGCATCACGTTGCGCCAACCAGGTCTTGATTGGCTTAAGTCTGTAGTTGACCTGACGCGGGATCAGATTCATCTGACCGGCCATATCTGCAATCACGACAGGCGTATCGGTATTGAGTAATTCGTGCAGCAAGTCACGTTGTTGGATCGTCAATGAAACCATAATAGGGCCAGTTACTTTGCCTTATGCTTGCTATTGTACCACGTTTTAGCTCAATTTATAGGGGGAATTAACATACCTTCTGTTCTGGTCAATGTGACAAAAGTTGACTATTTTCCGGGATAGAAATTCCTGTTTACGACTCGAATTGTGCATCCAATTCTGCAAAGAAGGTGTCAATTACACGACGAGCCGGTTTGCCCCGCACCCCGAACAAAAGCTTCTGTCCGACAGGGTCTACAGGATACGATAAGGCTGATACAGTACACTGCTCAGGCGATTGAGAGGCTATTTTGATCTCAAGTTGGACTCTGTTGTTCATAAATTGACCTTTAACCTTTTTGTTGAAATTAGCCTCTAAGCGGCCTTTAGCCGGATCATTTTTTTTGGATGCCTTACCACCCAAGTTTGCAATGACCATTGAAGCAGACCGGATAACTTCATCAGCGGCGTAGCTGTAGGTTTTTGTCTGTTTAGCCTCGTAAGCCATATCACTTCTCCTCTCCTTATTTTGATGTTTTCATTGTATCATCTTTTATCCAATGTAGACGCCTCAATTAACTCCTCTTTTAGCTTCGTAGATATGACAAATGTTGACTATTCTCTGGGGTCGGGTGTGAATTCTAAAGGTTTATGGATATTGTTTCATTTCGGTTGTAGGACAAGTTGCTAACTTGTCCTACCACTCAACCGCACCGGCGAGTTGCAGCGACGGGCTGAAGAGGCCGCGGCTAATTTGAGCAACTGACAAGTCTCAGCAGATCCAATTTTGTGCTCACGATGGGTCCGTGACCCGTCGTATCGCCGGTCATGGACCGGCTTGGAGCGTTAAATTTGGATCTACTGAGTCTGTCCGCGTGTTTGCGGGGTGGACCGGCTGGCCGACAAGACAGCCGCCTGTAAAACCGGGCGTTATGCCCAGGTGAGCAGTTATTTTCCTCACCTGGGCGAAGAGGATTGCCTGTGGGGCTGGCGGGGCAGCGGCACCATTTTTTTCAATATGTGCAATCTCCGCTGCGTCTTTTGCCAGAACTTCGACATCAGTCAGGCCAACAAGGGCCGGGAAATGGGTCCGGCCGAACTGGCCACGATGATGCTCTAGACATTCAGACAATGTACAGCATTGTGTGTTTTTGAGCGGAGTCGAGGCTGTGCGAAGCCTCCCTGTGGGATTAGCCGGTTTTGCCCGACTCTGACCGGCTGAAGCCTCGACTCCGACCCTAGATCCAAAATCCTTTTCTGAGAAACTATATATAAGGTGCATCATCACCGCGAGGAATCATCCAACACTTCTCTGATCTTGCGGACCAAAGCGGCCGGGGAGAAGGGTTTCTGGATGAACATCACGCCAGGGTCGAGCATGCCATGATGTATCATGGCACTATCTGGGTAACCTGAAACAAAGAGGACTTTAGCCTGGGGGTATATACTGGCCAGACGGCCGGCCAGCGCTTTGCCGTTCATGCCGGGCATGATGACATCGGTCAACAAGAGGTGGATTTCGCCCCGGTGTTCTCGGGCCAGAAGCAGGGCCTCCTGGCCGTTGGCCGCCTCCAGTACGGTATACCCTTGCTGGCGTAATACCCGGCTGGCTAACTCACGCACGGTCGGTTCGTCTTCCACCAACAAGATTGTTTCTGTCCCCTGGGGCAAATGATTGGCCTGTTCAGACGAATGAGCGGGGAGTTCTGCTTCGACCAGGCGCGGTAGATAGATCTTGAAAGTTGTGCCCTGGTCCGGTTCGCTGTAAACCCAAATATGCCCTCCATTTTGTTTGACGATCCCGAAGACGGTAGCCAATCCCAGGCCGGTCCCCTGGCCTACCTCTTTGGTGGTGAAGAAGGGCTCAAAGATGTGCTGCTTGACCTCCTCATTCATACCGATGCCGTTATCGCTGATGGCCAGCATGACGTAGTGGCCAGGGGTTACTTCGGCGTGTTGGTGAACGTAAGCCTGGTTCAGAGTCACGTTGGTCGTTTCAATGGTCAATCGACCGCCGGCGGGCATGGCGTCGCGAGCGTTAACGGCCAGGTTGAAAATAACCTGGTCAACCTGGGTCGGATCGATTTTCACCGGCCACAGGTCTGGAGCCAGGTCGGTTTTTAGTTTGATGTCTTCACCAATGATGCGTCGTAACATCTTGTCCATTTCGGCTACCAAGGTGTTAAGCTCTACCACCTTGGGCTCGATAATCTGTTTACGGCTGAAAGCCAACAGTTGGCTGACCAGATTAGCCGCTCGCCGGCCTGCTTCCAGGATGTTGTTGACCGACTCTCGCTGCGGAGCATCGGGGGGGAGGGTAAATTGCATCAATTGGGCGAAACCATTGATGACGGTCAGGGAGTTGTTAAAGTCGTGGGCAATCCCGGCGGTGAGTCGACCGACTGCTTCCATTTTTTGGGCCTGGTGATATTGCTCCTCCAGTTGTAACTGGTAGGTCACGTCCCGTTTGACAGCGACATAGTTGACAATGAAGCCGGCCTCATCCTGGATGGGGGTGATGGTTTCCTCGGCGGTGTAGAGGGTGCCATCCTTCTTTTTATTAATAAAGCGACCTTGCCACACTCCACCGTGGCTGGTGGTGGTCCACATTGCCCGGTAAAAGTCAGCGTCCTGCTGGCCGCTTTTGAGGAGGCGCGGGGTTCGACCGACCGCTTCGGCCCGACGATAACCGGTGGTCCGCTCAAAGGCCGGGTTCACGTACAGAATAGTGCCCTCGGTATCGGTAATGAATACACTCTCGGCCGTCTGCTCAATGGCTGCGCTTAACTGCCGTCGTTCCTTGTCCAGCCAAGCTCTGGCCAGGGTCATGGCCACCTGGTCGGTGACACTCCAGGCCAGGTTAATCTCTGCCGCCGAGAAGTGGCGCGGCTGACCGGCTTCGAGAGCCAGGCTGCCGACCACCTCTCCGGCAACGATGAGAGGTAGAATAAGCAGGGCCGCAGCGCCGCGCTGGCGCATCACCTGGTGGATAGCGGACAGATGTGGATCGTCCTGCCCCTCGGGTTGGACCTTGTCTATCACTAAGGGAGCTTTATGGATCAGCAAGTATTGTAAAACTGGATCGCCGGCGACAGAAACGCAGGTATTGAGGGCGGATGAGCGGTCCTCAACGAGATATTCGGCCACGACCGCGGCTTCCGTTTTCTCGGCGTTAACCAAGGTTGCGGTTAGCCGGGCTACAGCAAAGGCTGAAGCCAACTCCTGGCAGGCTGTGGCCAGGATCTCTGCCGGTTCCAGGCTGGTGACCGAAGCGGCGATGATCTGGTTGAGTAGCGTCAACTCCTGATTGCGGCGGCCGATTTCTTCCTCGGTCTGTTTACGCTGGCTGATGTCTTCGACGGTACCTTCATAGTAGAGGGTGTGGCCTGTTTCATCGCGAATGGCCCGGGCACTTTCCCGAACAAACAATTTGTGGCCATCGCGCTTTAGCCAGGCAGACTCCTGTCCAATCACCTGCCCCTCACTTTCAATACGCTCCTTGAAAGCCGAGCGGGGATAGTCCGGGACAAACCCATTTTCCTCCAGGTTGCGCTGAGCCAGTTCCTCGAAGGAGGAATAGCCCAGCATCCGTACCAGGGCCGGGTTGGCCATCAGAATTCGACCAGCGGGGGTGGAGCGATACAGGCCCATCACGGCGTTTTCAAAGATGCTTCTGAAGCGTTCCTCACTCTGGCGTAGCTGTTTCTCGGCCTGTTTCCGCTCAGAGATGTCACGGAAGACCAAAACAGTCCCGGTGATGGCTCCCTGGTCATCTCTGAGGGGGGCCAGGCTACTCTCAACCGGCCTTTCCTGGCCATCCCTGGCTACGAGGAGGGCCTCAGCTTCAGCCTCGCCCCCTGTCACCCTGGTGATCGGATTCTCCAGTGGCGTGCGGGTTTCAAGATCGATGAGCTTGAACAGTTCACTCAAATCGCTGCCCAAAGCCTCAGTTTGCGACCAGCCGGTCAGGGTTTCAGCCACAGGATTCATAAACTTGATACACCCCTGGATATCGGTGGCAATGACGGCCTGGTCGACACTGGTCAGAATGGCAGACAACCATTGTTCGCTCTCTTTTAATCTGCGTTCCATGCGGTGCTTGTAAAGGGCGATCTCAATGGTGGTCTGTAACTCTCTGTCTTCAAACGGTTTCAGGAGATAGCCAAACGGCTCGGTAATTTTTGCCCGTTCCAGGGTGACTTCGTCGGCATAGGCGGTCAGATAGATGAGGGGTATGTCGAACCGGTCCCGGATTTGCCCGGCGGCGGCGATCCCGTCCATAGAGCCTTTGAGCTTAATATCCATCAGGATTAAGTCTGGCCTGATCTCTGCTGCCTGGTGGATAGCCTCCTGGCCAGAAGAGATCACAGCCGGAACGGTATAGCCTAAAATTTCTAGCCTGTTTTTCAGATCCAGGGCCACAATATTTTCGTCTTCAATCACTAAAATTTGGGTCCTAACCATAAGTACCGGCTCGCTTTCTGAGGGGTATCTGCCTGAATTGTAGTCGTGAGATGCCAAGCTGCTGGATTGTAAGTTTAGCAGGTTTGAAGATCACCTGCAAAATTTTAATTGTTTAATCTTTGGGTTTTCTCCGAGTCGTAAGCCTCTGAAGCGGGCTGATGGGGCTTTATGTAGTTTTTTGTCTTCGATTAGCGGGTCGATGTAGTGCTTTAATGGCGTCATTGGTATGTTGAGGGCCTCGGAGATTTCTCTGTGGAGGGGGGTCTTGCGGTAGCGTTGGGTATAGTCTTCGATGTATTCGAGGATTTGGTAGTAGCGGGGTGATCTTGTGGTGGGCTTTGGTTTTGCGGCTTCTGCTGCCTCCTTTTCCTTTTGCAGCCGGGCCAGGCTGCGGGCTTTTTCCCTTTTTATGACTGCCTCTACTTCTTTCTCAGTGGTGTAGCCGGGCTTGCCCAGGGTCCGGTTTAGGCGGCCTGATAGTACTGACAGGTAACCGACTATTCTTTCATACTCTTTCAGATCGGTGATGGTGGGTGTGTACGCGTAGCGGGTTTCAAGGCGGAAGGTGGTGTCGGCCAGCTTGTCGGGGGTGAGGGGCTTGGCGTGAAATCCTGATTTAATTCGTAGCCGGTTGATCTTGTGGTTTGAGGGTTGATTGCATTCCCCACCGCAATAAACCCTGACCAAAAACCAGGTTAGCCAGGTAGAGCAGTTTCCCAACTCGCATACTTTCAGTCAGGGTTGTCGAAAGGATAATGAGTGATTTTAGTCGCTCTACATTTTCCGTTGCCCAATCCAAACCCAAGACACCACCCAGGTCGTGAATCAAAAAATGAAAGCGGTGTGGCGATACAACACTCATAAATGCGCGCAGATGGTCAGCATAGGCGGCGTAATCGAGCGGGCCGGTCGCAGGCACCTCAGTTTGGCCTTGCCCCAACAAATCAGGGGCAATCAGCCGATAGTTGTTTAGAAATGGCAGCAGAGGAGCGAACAATAACGACGAGGTTGGAATGCCATGCAAGGCGACAACCGTTTCTCCCTGTCCGTTTTCGAGAAAACTGGTGGTGATATGGTTCAATTGAATGGTTTTTCGTGGTGGTTGGCTTAGAGCTTGTCCTACGACCGTAGGGAGTGCCGAAGGATTCCGCCTCTTCGCCGGGGGTGCGCCGTCTACGCCAGGTGAGTCAGGAGCACCTGGACCTGACCCCTTGCCTTTTGGCCCAAGCCTACGCGTTTCTTCTGGAAACGTCTCAGCACCTTTGGCTTGTTCTCAATAACGACGCGCTTTGCGGTCAGCGGTTCACTTGTGTTAACTATACCGCGCTACTGCGTAGCGTAGTCCCCGACCGCCTCGGTGCTGGCAGTCGTCACCGCTCCTCACGGTTAAGTGACCCTCCTTCTACGTGGATGAGGATACATTGTCCCCGGAGCTTCACCCCCCAAGCCTGCCCTGAGCCTGTCAAAGGGTTACCAGTGACACACGTCCGGGTAGGCCTGTCCTGAGTTTGTCGAAGGGATACCGTTGGCAGAACAACGAATTACATCCCGACTATTCGGTTGTAATAAACAATGACACGACCTCGTGTCGCACCCTAACGCCGTTATTAAGCGGCTGCCCGCACACAACCTGGCCTAAAATCTTGGCCAGAGTACAGACACCCCTTCACCCGCGAGTATACCACAATTTACCAAAACCGTCACAGGCCCGACAAGCCTGAACCAAACACAACCTCGATAAAAACCGAGCTCGGGCAGTCCGCTTGAATAGTTTTGTTGTTAGGTGGCTTTTTGTTCGCAAACAGATAGTTTGATGAAGCATAACCTTTTCATCAATTAGACTGCTAGCGCAAACCATCAATTGCCTTTTGACAAAAAGCTTACGATATGGTATATATATTACTATTATCGTATGTTTTCTAGTCGTTAGTAAACTAATGTCATGAAAAAATCAAAAAAGCGAACCCAGGTCATTAAAACAGCAACCGATCTCTTCTCTCGTTTTGGCACAAAGCGAGTAACTGTCGAAGAAATCTGTGAAACCGCTGAGGTAAGCAAAGTTACTTTTTACAAATACTTCAAAAACAAAGTGGATTTGATCCGGCAAATTAGAGATGAACTCATTGAAATTGGCTTCACAAAATTTGATGAAATCAGCGCAATGGATATTCCCTATCCGGAAAAAATAGAGTTAATGACCCGCTGGCGGATAGAATTCTTCTCGCAAATGAAAAATGAATTTATCCACGAATTGTTCACACTTGATGAAGTTGTTGAAGAGGCGAAACGACGCTATCTAAAAAATATTACCCATGCTCAAAAAATGGGCGAAATCCGTTCCGATCTTTCCCCGGAGTTTATTTGGCTTGTTAGCGAAAAACTCACCAGTATCGTTCGGGATGAAAGTTGGAGAACGGTCTTTACGGATTACAGTGAATTTCAAGAGCAGATGCGTACACTTTTTTTCTTTGGATTGCTGGTGCGATCCGCTGAGGATGAAACAAACTCAGGAGGTCAAAAATGACAATGATACAAGGCGTATTGATGGGGTTTGGTATTCTGATTGGCGTCATTCTGGTCTATTTGATCGTCATTATCTTTTTCCCGGTCTTGTCTGTTCCCAAACAGCCGCTTAAAAACCAAATAGAAGGTCGTAACGAAAGCACAATACCCCCAAAATACCGTTATGATGTGCAATTTTCCATAGACAAAACGGATATCCACGCATGGCTTTATCTGCCGGAAGATATTTCAAGTCCTGTCCCATGCATAATCATGAGCACCGGATTCGGAGGCACCAAAGATTGCATTCTCGAAAAATATGCGGTGCGCCTCATCAAAGCTGGATTAGCCGTGCTGACCTACGACTATCGGCATTTCGGCGACAGCGAAGGCGAGCCAAGACAAGTCTACGATGTCTCGTATCAACTCGATGATTTGCGGGCAGCAATTGATTATGCTCGGACTCGAAACGAGATTGATCCCGAGAAAATCACATTGTGGAGTACGTCGGCTGCCGGCGGATACGGATTGGTAATTGCCGCCGAAGATGATAGGATCGCCGCTGTTATCACCCAGTGTGGGGCAATCGATCACAAAGCGGATAGCAAATTGTACATGGATCGTGAAGGCCTTGGTTTCTTCCTCCGCCTTCTCGTACACGCCCAACGCGATAAAGGACGATCTCGATTCGGCCTCTCCCCGCACACGTTCCCCATTGTCGGCAGGCCCGGAACCGTCGCCATGTTCACTGCACCAGGAGCTGTCGAAGGATACAGCAGACTTATGCAAAACTCAAAGACATTCAAAAATGAAGTCTGTGCGCGATTATTTTTTATGACGCACGGACCGGACCCTGTCGAGGCTTCAAAAAAGGTACAGTGTCCGGTACTCTTTCTGGCTTGTGAAAAAGATAATCTCGCAGCACCAGACTCGTATAAACGAGCATCTGAGACATTGGGAGACAAAGCGGAAGTGAGGTCCTATTCAATAGGACACTTTGATATTTACGAAGGGGAGTATTTCGAAAAAGCGATAAGTGAGATGCTCACCTTCTTGAAGAATCATTTGAGATTGACGGCCACCTAACATTGCCAATTAGCGGGCTGCCACGAACAACCTATGCTTTAAGACAACGTGCTATACACAACACCCCACCGACAAAAATATACTCCGCCAGCACAATTTACACCAATTTGAAACATCACGGCAGGCGACATCCTCTCAAGGTAAAACCTTGCTTGGGCAGTCCGCTGTGGCCTTGTTAGGTTTACCCTTTGGATTGCAACGTTATTTCTCAGCAAAAGCATCTTCAAAAAACTGTAATACCTGCCTTCAAGGCAAAGCCGTGTTACCTTCCCGCTGGATTAGATTTTATTGAAGCCGATACAAAACGAAAATGCCCGGTTATTTGGCCTATCAATGATCCATTATCATCAACTAAGAATGTTCTCTCGATTTCTTCATTGTTCAAGTGATCAATCATTTTCAAATCTCTTTGCTCTAAAAATGATTCGGCTTTTCCTTCTTCAATTGAAAACATGAGTTCTTCATTTGCATGATGCTCCTTCATCGTTTGCGTAAACTCTCTTACGCCATAACAGAGTGTTGCATAAGTCATCTGACTAATTGAGCGTACTTTAACAATTCAGCATTTGAGGTAAAATGGGGACATCTTTAAGAGAAGGGAGATGT
>DAOUMU010000387.1:0-28046 GCA_034409055.1 Anaerolineae bacterium | reverse complement strand
TTGGCCCAAAAGAGGTCTACCCTGTGCCCCTTGGGTACCTGTGCCCCTCGGGTATTTACCAAAACCTTGGGGATTCTTCACCTGTTCAGAATGACATGGTAGGTAGTTACGTTTTTTTGTTGCTTGGCTGGTTAATCAATACTGGCCTGGTCAGTTGACCCTTGATCAACCAATATTTTTGCCAGTTTTCGGTAAGCTTGGGAGCCTTTGTGTTTGTTGGCGTATTCAACGATAGCCTGATTGGCGACCGATGCCTCGGCAAAGCGGATACTCTTGTAAATGACCACGTCGAATACTTTGTCCTGAAAGACAGAACGAAGTTCCTCCAGTACTTCCCGAGCGTGAATGGTACCGGTCGAGTACATCGTGGCCAGGATGCCGATCAGTTCCAGCTCAGGGTTCAGGCGGGTTTTGGTCCTACTAATACTGTCGAGCAGTACCCGCAGAACGCGCATGGCAAAATACTCGCACTGTAAGGGGATGATGACCCCCTGGCTGGCGCAGAGGGCATTCACCGTCATTAGGTTCAGATTGGGTGGACAATCAATCAGAATGAAGTCGTACCAGGAGTCTAAGGGTTCCAGGATACGGCGCAGGATCAACTCGCGTCGAAGTTCAGGAATCAGTTCTATTTCGGCCGCTGCCAAATCGTTGTTGGCCGGCAGTAGATCCAGATATGCCTTCACGGGGCGGATGATGCGGTTGACCGGTATGTCGGGATTTATGAGAGCAGTGTAGATAGTTTGCTCTAGCCCATCAGCATCTACCCCCAGTCCGGCTGATAGGGTACCCTGAGGGTCTATGTCTACCGCCAGGACTTTTTTCTCCATCTGGGCCAGGGTTACCCCCAGGTTAATCACGGTGGTTGTCTTGCCCACCCCGCCTTTTTGGTTAGCAATGGCAATTGTTCTTGTCATCTATCTTTCCTCGTTTTTGGGTTTAATGCGTATTTTCCGATACTGGCGGCATATTCGCTACCAATTCGGTCAGCCGGGCGTAGTCTGCCGCCCCACGACTGCGAGATGCATACTCAAAAATAGTTTTGCCCTCACCAGGAGCTTCTGATAGCTTGGTGTCAACCCAGATAGGCTCTGTCACTCTTGGGCCGAGCTTTCTGAGAAGTTGTAGTACTTGCGCACTCACCTTGCGGCGAGGGTCATACATCGTAGGAATAATCAGGCGCAGGGCAGCTCCCTTACCCAAGATACGATGAATGTTTTTTAGGTAATCTATGAATTGCTCAACGCTGGACAGGGCCAGCATCTCCATTGAGACGGGGATAAAAACTTCATCCACGTAGGCCAGGGCGTTGACCGTCAGCAAGGTCACCGACGGTGCACAGTCAAGGAGTTGGTATTCGTAACCGGTTAGGCCAGTGAATAACTCGTCAAAGATCTCCTCACGGGCCATCTCCAGGACCATACGTTGTTGAGCTTTGTAAAGGGTAATGTCACTGGGTAACAGGTCCAGCTTCTTTCTAGCCGGGATGATACATTCCTCGGCTTTGACCTTGCGGGTTAATACATCGGCCAGTGATTTGTTGTAATTGTTGATGCCCAGGGCTATGGCCAGGTTGGCTTGAGTATCGGTGTCTATCAGCAGCACTCGATGCCCTCGCAGAGCCAGGGCTGCTCCCAGGTTGACACAAGTGGTTGTCTTGCCGATTCCCCCCTTGAAGCCTACGATGGCGATCTTGCGCATAATCGGTTCCTTTGTCTTATCTCTCTGAGAGGTGTCCGGGTAAACGAAGATAGTTATCGGAATGGTAGTTGCGCAGTAATACACTAAAAGGCATTATCTATTCACCACAGGGAACAGGCCAGCGTCGAAAATGCACGCAATGCCTTCCTAACGAAAGAACTTGTTTCAAGCCAGTACTACTGTTGATAGTATATCCTGACTTTTAGTTATGGTCAAGTGTATTTTTTATTGCCCAGCAATTCATGGAACTTAAGAAAGTAATCGGGCAATAGATGACCGGGCATGGAGATACCCGGCCTACCCCAATCAATTTTTTCATCTTCATTAATTGCTTGTGACCGTTATGGGTTGGGGCAAGATCAAGCGTCCTTGTGGGTCTTCATCGCCATTCGGAAAATAGAGGAGCAATCGTTGGCCGGTGGCTTGGTGATACAGGCCAATGGCCAGCCGATATTGGCCGGGCGACAAAGCATTGGGGATGGGCAAGCTGTGATTGTCGAGGATGCGCTCTTCGGCACTCCAAATGGTGGTGGGATAGCCACCATGAACCGGTTGGGTATCCTGACCGGCCACCATGTTGTCGTTAGGGTCGAGGAGATGGACAAAGACGGTGTAGTCAATCTCTGGCCTGGTCAAAGCCTCCCACACCAGGGTCAAGTGTACCGGTTCTCCGGCGGCAACGGTGGACTGATCCACGGCAAAACCGGCTAGTTTAGCCAGATTGCCAAAAGTGGCCAGGGGCTCATCCCTGTCATTTCCTGTCAACGATGGGGGGGACGGGGGTAGCGGTACTTTCAGAGGGCCGATGAAAAACGTATCGGGCGAGTCACTGGCCCCGGCAGTCAGGGCCAGACGTTGGCCGGTGGCCGGGTGAAAGAGCGACAGAGCCAGCCAATAGCGACCCGGTGGTAGAGTTTCTGCTTCGATGACGACCTTGTACTGAGCGGCGATGTCGTCCAGACCGGGCCGCCAAAATGTCGTCGGGTAGGCCCAATCGTTGGGGCGACCGTCGCCATTGCCCCATACCCGGTGTTGGTCATCGACCAGATGCAGCAGGACTTCATATTCATCACTCATTTGCCCGGTAGCTTGCCAGTACAGGGTGACGGGTATTTCACCGGTGGTGGGCTCAATCACCCAGGCGTAATTAGTCCCGGTCAAACGGGCCGGACCAAAGGAGGCGGTCAGGGGTGTCGTGGGCTGTTGGAGAAAAGAGGTCAGGTCGGTAGGCAGTTGGACCAGGTGGGCTACGACTTCACCGTCGGCGGTGCGAATAGAGTCAGTGGCATCACTGGTCCAGGCAGCTTGAATGAGTTGTTGCCCGGCCGGGGTCAGGGGGGGGAGCACAGTGGCCGTGTGGTGCTGTAGGCGCACCCAGGTCGGATCGTCTTTGTTTTTCTCTGGAGAAATGACCAGGGCCTTGTTGGCTGGCGGGCTGGAAAGCATCGCCTGGCGCTGGAAGGAGCCGCTCAGGTAGAAGAGGAGGGTCGAGTCGTTGAAGCGGTCCAGGGGTAAATAGATAGGAACATCCTGATCGGTATGCTGAAGAATTTTGTCCCGAATGGCTATGGCCCCGTAGTCGTAGATGCCGCGCGTGGTTTGCAGGTCGGTCCAGTCGATGAAATAGGCGCGGAAGATACCGGGGGTAGGGATGAGGATAAGGAGGAGGGATAGCCAGAGGGGCCAGGCGTGCTGCGTGTTGCGTGTTGCGTGTTGCGTGTCGCGTGTCGCGTGTCGCGTGCTTGCCTGCCTATGGCGGTGTGCCTCTGGCAGCGTGTGGCGTGAGATGAGCCAGTTGGTCAGATAGATGGGGCCGAGGGCGATGAGGATGGCGGTGGGGACGACGGCGACGATCATGCGCAGCAGGTGGGGGGCTTCAATGGCGATGATAGAGGGAATGAGGCCAATGAGCCACCACAGGGCCACCAGACGGTCGAACAGGTGACGCCAATTCTTAAGTGCCCCGAATAAGCCAATAAGTAAACAAGGAGTCAGGAGGAGGGACAGCCCCGGGTAGTCCGGTAGGCCGAAAATAGGATTGGGGCTGCCAGTACAACAGAAGAAGCCGGCTACTCGTAGCGTGTTCCGGCCTATTTCGGTCACAATATCGGCCGGAGTGTCGAGAAAGTTCCAGACCATCACCGAAAAGCTGCGGGCGGTGAATTGGCCGGGATGACGCACCAGGTACCAGGCCATCGGCAGGTAGATGACCAGGGCAGTTAAGATAAAGATTAGTAGATTAATAAGTTGGGATTTCAGTTCCCCTTTTTTAAGGCGGGGGAGGAATTCTGGCAGCAAAGCCAATATCAAAATCAAGGGGAGCAACCGCGCCGCAGAGTAAGTATAACCCTCCAGCCCCATAAAAAGCCCGGCCAGAATAAACCAGCGCTTTTGGCCGGTCGCCCAGCCCTTGAGAAAAAACCAAAACAAGGGTACGGACAGCATCGGCACCAGAATAGGCCGCTGGCCCAGGCGGCTAATGGCAATGTGCCAGTAGGATACGGCTAAGGCCAGGCTGCCCAGTATTGCCAGCCAGGGTTTGAGTGTTATGTGTTGCGTGTTACGTGTTGCGTGTGGCGTGAGGCGTGTGGCGTTGCGCAGAGGGAGCCGGTACAGAAAGGCGAAGAGGAGCGCGACATTGAGCAGGCTGATGGTGGCGGTTAGGGCGCGGATGCTGAGGGGGGTGGTGTCGAACAGCCAGATGAAGGGGATGAGCAAGTACATAAAGAGGGCCTCGCGGCCGCCGTTGGTGGGGAAGAAAATAACCGGACCGCCGCGCTGCATCAGGCGGATAGCATCCAAACCGTTGATCGCCGGATCGAAGAAAATACCCAATGGGTGGTCACCCAGGCGGTAGAAGCGGAAGAAGAAAGCGATGAGAATGACAGCGGTGAAAGCTGGCCAAACTATTTTAGCTGTTGTTAGGGGATTGGCTTGACGATTCACGTCCTTTGCTCTGTGGGTTCACGTTTGACGCGTTGTAAGATAAACATTGCCGTGATGATAAGCACGGCTACAACACTAATAACCGCCCCAATAATAAAGGTTAGGGGGCGGAAGGTCAACTCCACGGTATGCTCACCGGCCGGAACCGGCACAGCCCGCAAGATGTAATCGGCCCGAAGGAGAGCAGCCGGTTGGCCGTCGACGATGGCCTGCCAGCCGGGGTAGTAAGGCTCGCTGAGGATGAGAAGGGCGGGGGTAGGCGTAGTGACGTGAAGGGTGAAGGGTGAAGGGTGAATGAAACGTGTTGCGTGTTGCGTGTTGCGTGTTGATTCGTCATTCGCCAATTCGCCATTCGCCGACCTGTGCCCGGTAGGGTATTCGCCATTCGTTGATTCCCTAATTCGCTCGACGAAAGGTTCGGCACCGGGTTCGAGCAGGGCAATCTGCCAGCGGTCGAAGGTGGGATCGGCGATTTTTTGGAGGATGGTTGGATCAGCGGCGATTTCGGCCCGTGACACCAGCCAGGCGCGGGGCCCGACTTCATGGAGACGATGGACGTAGGTCGTGTCGTCGCCCGCCGGTTCTTGATGAATAATGGTTGAGGGCACGTACAGTTCCTGACGCCAGGTGATGACATATTTGACGTTGAGCAGTTCCCAGGTGCGCTCAATGGGCATGGGTGGGGCCAGGAATTTGTCGTAGCGGTCAGGCCGGAGGGGGCTGGCTCCCCACAAGTCCTCGATTTCAAAAGGTAGGCCGTAGTTGTCGTACAAGCGAAATTCGTTGTAGACCCGGTAAGGTTCATCTGGGGACTCGGCGGCGTCTTGTTTGATGGCTGCGACAGCGGCTGGCATTTGGGTGTGCCATTCCGGTCGCTCAGGATAGAGATTTGTTTGCCAGTTGACGGTGAACAAATCGAGGCAAATCAGGGCCGCCGTAAAAACAGTGAAGAGGGTTAAGGGTAAATGAGAAGCGAATTTCCACAGCAGCCAGGCCAGCACCAGCAGCAGAGTCAGCAAAGTCGCTGCGTTCAGGAGGCCATAGAAGGGACTGTCCGGAGTCCAACCGGTGTCGTTCAGGCCGTAGAAAAAGAGGAAAATCAGCAGAAGGGCAAAAAAGAGAAGGTATTGGGTGAGACGTGAGACGTGAAACGTATTGCGTGTTGCGTGTTGCGTGTTGCGTGGGCTATCGAGTGTTTCTTCTGCCACCCTACTACCTGCCACCTTGCTACCTGCTACCCTGCCACCTGCTACCCTGCTACCTGCCACCTGACACACCAGTGCCTTGAACCCGTAACCAGCTAAAACCGACAAACTAAAAGCGACCGCAAAGGCCCAGCGTTCCTGGCCACGGAAGATGGAAAAGCCGGGAGTGAAAAGATAGAGCGGACTGTAGAGAAACGTGTTGCCCCCAAATGAAATCAGCAAAGCGATGAAAGCGACGCTGGCCCAGAAGGTGGTCTGCCGGTTGGGCGCGGCAAATGTGACCCACACGGCCAGGATGAGTCCGACCACGCCGACGTACAGCGGCGAGTAAAAGCTCACCTGGCCGGGGAGCAGCACCTGGATCACGTCGGTAATGGGGAAGCCACCGGACATCTTATCATAGATACCCGCAGCCCGAACGGACAGGAGGGTGTACTCCACAGCCGGGATGAATTGGATCGCGGCCAGGGCGAGGCCGGTGGTCAAGAAGAGCGCAGCGTGGAGTGTGGAGCGGAGAGCGGTGAGCGGGAAGCGGGAAGCGGGAAGCGGAAAGCGTGTTGCGTGTTGCGTGTTGCGTGGGCTATCGAGTGTTTCTTCTGCCACCCTACCACTTGCCACCTTGCTACCTGCTACTTTGCTACCTGCAACCTTGCCACCTGACACTTGACCCATAGTTAGCCGGAGGAAAAAGTGATAGACGATGCTAATGTAAGCCACAATGAGAGCGCTTTGGGGGTGACCGGCCAGGAGAGTCATACCCCAGGCAGCACCGGCCAAGAGAAGGGGGGGAAGGGGGGAGGTTTGGTCGGTTAGTTGGTTGGTTGGTTGGCTGGCTGGCTGACCTGTGCTTGGTAGGGTATTCGCCGCACTTGCCCTGCGGGTTCGTCGTTCGCCATTCGCCACACCTGCCCTGTGGGTTCGCCGATTCGCCATTCGCTCATTCGCCCGGTAGATAAAGAACAAAATCAGTGGCAGCCACACGTCGGCCTCTAACACGGCCAGTTGTTGGCTGGGGTAGCCGGTCAAATAGCCACTAAAAGTGAAGGTGAGCGCGGCAATAACGGCGGCAGCGCGGCTGTGGGTGATTTGGCGGATGAAAAGATACATAAAGGTGGCCGCCAGCCAGAAGTGAGCAATGGCTTCGACTTCCAGGGCAAATAGGGAGAAACCCCACGGCGCGGATAAGAGGAGAGTCAGCAGGCTGGGCGGATAAAAGACCGCTGCCTGAACGTCGGCCCAGAAGGGCGACCCGGCAAAGGTATAGGGATTCCACAGGGGCAACCGCCCTGCGCTCAGCTCTCGCATTTCAAAGGTGGCAAAAGCCCAGAACTGCGCGCTAAAATCGCCGGGCGGAAAGGATTGGCGGTCATCCAGGTCAGGGGTCAAGATGCGCCAGTAAAAGAGCACCACCAGCCCGGCGAAAATAATGATGATCAACCAATCAAGGCGGGACCAGCGTTTCATAAGTTATTCTACCGTAACCTGCCCTAACTCCACAAAATCACCGCCCGAAGTTGCCGGCAAGCGCTCTCCCGTAGCAGCGTGGTACAGGCCGGTAATGAGGCGATAGCCACCGGGGGGGAGATTGGGCAAGGCGAGGCTGTACGGATCGGTCAGGATTTCGCCGGGTAACCAGGTGGTGGTCGGAGCCGCCCCGCCCTGGGGCGGCAAATCTACCTGGGCTACCACCTGCCCGGTGCTGTTCAACAACTGCACAAAAACCGTGTAATTGACCCCCATTTCCGCCTCGGCTTGCCAGTAAAGCGTGACCGGCAGGGCCTGGCCTGGTTTAACAGGGGTTGCCGGCAAATCATAGCCAATCAGTTTGATCACGGTCGGTTGGCCCAGGGTAATCTCAGTGGTATAGGCTATGGGGGGCAACTCAAATTGCCGGGAGCGGCTTGCCAAGGCGATTTGAGCCAGGGAGGTTTCGGCTTCGACTTGTCCGTCTGCAGATATCAGGGCCAGTTTAACCTGGCCCGTTTCACCGCTCAGGCGGGGACTGGTCGGCAGGTGATACACAGCTCGCCGCACCTGGCCCGGTTGCCACGAGGCCAGAGGACCAACCGGGTCGACCAGGCGAAAATCGGTGGTCACCGTCTCGCCCTGGCTGCTTAGACTCAGGCGGAGTGAACCTCCGGCCAATTTAGAAGCTGCGGCCGGTTGGACTTGCCAGTAGAGCCAGAGCCACATTTCCTGCCCCGGCTGTATTTTTTCCGGTAAGGCATACCCCACTACGGTCAAATCCCCCAAAGATTGCTGCGTCCGGTTGGGAATAGCCAGAGCCTCTGGGGGAACCACAGTTTTAGCCGGACCAACCGGGATGTTGGTAATAAGGGCCGGTCGGCCAAGCATTTGGCCGGTTGATGGGTCATAAACGACAAATTGCAGTACATAATGGCCGGGTGGTATGTCGGGTGGTAACCACAGGCTACGGCGGTCGGTAATGGGCTGGTGGGGTGACCAGGTGGAGGTGCTGCCAGCAGCGGCCAGGGGAGGCCAGTCACTCTGGGCAAAGATGTCGCCCCGACCATTACTCAGGCGCAGCGACAGTTGATACTCGTGCGCTAGCTGCGTATCGGTCTGCCAGGTCAATTGAAGGGGCAGTAGATCACCGGCGGCGATGGTTTCATCAGGCATAATAGCCACCCTGACCAAAGTCAGTGCCTGCCCCTGGGAGTCACTGAAGGTGATATTCAGGGTTTCCAGCCGGTCGGTCGTGACCATGCTGCTGCCATACAGGGCCAGCCGTTTGCGGCCCAACCAACTGTGCCAGGCGGGATAAGCGTTATGGGCCAGCCAACTTTCCAGAATTGTGTCGATATCAGCCCCGTAAGGCGTAAACCAGACCCGCTCATACGTAGCGGCAATATCGGCTATAATCTGGCGGGCCTCATCCGGGGGGGGTACGGGGGTGTTAAAGCTAGAATAGACCGGTAAATTGCCCCGGTAATAAAGGTCAAAAACCTTCTCTCCCCCATCCCCGGTCAGGACGATGGCATCACCGGGCAAACTGAAATTTTCAATCGTTTTAACCACGGCCCGCCAGTCAGGTTTGGCATAAACGGGATCGAAATAATGATGGTTTAGCACCCACCCATTGATGCCGATAAGCAGGAGGAGAAGGCAGGTAGCCACGAGATAGGCGGCCCCCCGGGCGCCAAAGTTGGGGAGTGATAATTTCCGTTGAGATTCCTTTTTGTTTGGCTGCTTTGCTGTTCTAACTCTTGACTTTACCCAGGCGATGACGGTTGGCAAACCATCCGCTACGGCCAGGATACCCATCGCCACGGTCAGCAAGTAGCCCACCTGGACCAAAATCAGGTATCGCTCAAAATAAGCAGTGGCCTGCAACTCGCCGTAAAGCCAGGTGGCAAAATTAGGGGCGATGGTGTAAGCCAACAACAAGGCTAACATCTCCCGACCAGACCATGCCCCCCAACGGCGACGGGTGGCATAGACCAATCCCAATCCGTACACGGCCACAAAAATAAGCACCAGGGGAATGGCCTGAGCACGAGGTACCAGTTCGTTGGTGCTGTAAGCAATGGCACTACGAACGTAGGTGTCCCAAAGCGTGGTTTGCTCCACCCAGTTGGTGCGATTGCGCAATAAATCCCAGCTAAAGACGAGCCAGGGCAGGTAAAGTAGAAAAATAATAACCAGAGTCCCCCCCCAGGCCGGGTAGCGCCGCCAGTGGCGACGCCAGGTCAGCAGCAAGAAGAGGCCCTGAATCCCTATGAGTGCCAGGCCATGGTAATGGGACGTAATGGCCCATTCGGTACCAACTACGTAGACCAACCACCAGCCCCAGCCACCCCGCCGCCACAGGTTGACAAACCCCCACATGCTGAGAGTCGATGCAGCAGTGAGCAGGCTGTACATGCGCGCCTCTTGCGAATGCCAGATTTGGTAAGGAGCCACGGTCATTAGCAGGGCCACTACCAGGCCCAAGCGGTCGTCCCCCAGGTCTTTACCCAGACGATAAGTAAGCGGTATGGCCAGCACCCCAAATACCAGGGCGTAAAAGCGCATTGCATATTCGCTCTCCCCCACCCACCGCAGCCAGTAAATGGTTGATGGATGATAAAAGGGGGGATGAGCTTCTGCGGTGCGCAGCAACTGCCACATCTCATCGAGGGAGAATTGGGCATAATAAACCGTCCAGGCTTCGTCGATCCAATAGCTTTGGAAATCAAGCCGATAGGCCCGTAACCAAAATGCCAACAGCGTTAGCCCCAGGATGATGAGTTTTTGGGGAGTGGTTGGTAATTTCATAGCTTGAACGTTTTAACGTTGAACATTAATATTACCTAATTCCACAAAGTCACCACTTTCGGTCACAGGCAGCCGTTCCCCGGTGTTTGGGTCGTACAGACCGGCAATCAGCCGGTAATGATCCGGCTGTAAGTCCGCTGGTAGAACCAGGGCGTGATGATCCCGAATTTGCTGGCCTGGCAGCCAGGTCGAGGTAGGGGTATAACCACCGTTGGGCGGGTTGTCATGTTGGGCTACCAAGGCTCCCTCGGCGGTCAGGAGTTGTAGGAAGAGGTTGTAGTTGGTGCTGGGTTGGCGCAGGGATAGCCAAATGAACTCGACCGGTAGCGTCTGCCCTGCTTGGAGCGAGTCGACCAGGCTGACTTCAATCAACTGGATCTCCTGGCCCAGAGTGGTGTCGATGGGCCAACTGGTCGTTGGTCGTTCGGCAGTGTAACGCACCAGGCGGACGTCGTCAAACCATTCGTCGCTGGCCTTGAAGGTGTTGAGGGTCAGCCATTGCTCGGTGGCATTGTCCGGGGCTGCGGGTGGGAAGCCGATGGTCACCAACCACGTATTTTGGCCCGAGGTGGTCGCTTTTAAGAGGGGCATGGCCGTCTCCGGTGGTGGCCAGGCTTGTTGAGCAAAACCGATGATCGGCATCTGGGCTTTGAAACGGTTCATGGGTACGTGATAATGGTATTGGGTCACGCTAACGATTTGATCATTCGGGGCTGCTTGGCTAAGGATGGTATTCAGGGCCCGGGTATAACCATCGTCAGGTGGGCCGAATTGCCGGTCGGTTTGGTAGTAACGAACCAGCAGGATATAAGTAACCAGGATGGTGATGGGAATAGCAACGTAGATGAGCCAGGGGCTAGAGGCGAGATTGTTCATTTTTTCTCCTGCCACTCTACTCCACAAAAGCCAACCGGAAAATAAAATCAGGACCAGACTCAAGCCAAAGGCCAGCCCATCAAAACCCCACGATTGCCACCAGGCCAGGTCGGAGTTAGAGAGTGACCAAGATTGAAGCTGGCCAACAATCTGGCTGTAACGGAAATTGTAGAGGGCTGCCGTGTTTTCCAGAAAGAACTCACCCCCAAAATCGGTTTGAAGCCGGGTCAGGAATACCCAGGGGTTGATGGTAATGCCCAGGAGTTGGATGACGAAGGAGGCGAGGAGTAAAACGTAAAACGTGAAACGTAAAACGTATTGCGTATTGCGTGTTGCGTGTCGCTTGCGTGCCCTTGGCGGCGTGTTGTGTGTCGCTTGCGTGCCTTTGGCGGTGTGTTGCGTGTTGCGTAAAGCATCAGGTACTTCGTCCGTTACCTTACCACCTGCTACCCTGCCACCCGCTACCCTACCACTTGCGACCTTGCCACCTGCTACCCTGCTACCTGCTACCCTGCTACCTGCTACCCTGCCACCTGCTACTTGCTCGATAATCGGGACCAAACTGATAACAAAAAAAGGTACAACAGGCACCAGAAAACGACTGCCCCACGAGAGGCCCTCGCCGGAGGACCAGGCCGAGAAAAGGCCAATGGTTACCCCGACCAGACCGGCAAAGAGCCAGGCTTCGGCGGCCTGGCTCCGCCGCAAAAGCCACCACCCCGGCAGGCTCAGGAGCAAAATGGGCGAATAAATAAACAGGCCGCGCAGCGGACTGAAAAGTAGCTTGTAGAGTCCCAGAAGAACATTTGGCGAAAACAGGGTCAGGTCATAACCCGTCTGGAGGGGGTTACCGGAGCGAGTCGCGTTGTAGCCCATCAGGATCACTCCAGGAATGGCCAACGCCAGCCCAAACACCGCCAGGGGACGAATGAGCGAATGAGCGAATTTGCCTATTCGCCACACCTGCCCTGCCTGTGCCCGCTTTTTGGGTATGGGTTCGCCGATTCCCTGAAGTAGATATAACCCAAAAACCGGTAACAAAAAGAGATTGTTGGCCCGGGTCAAGACGGTTAACCCAGCCGCCAGTCCGGCAATGGCCACGTGCCGCAGGCCACCTTCCTGCCGGTAGGTAAATAGCATATAGGCCGCTAGCAATAACAGAAAACCGGCCAGGGGTTCGCTGAACAAATACTTTGCGTAGATAAATACTATCGTGGCTACACCATAGATCAAGGTAGTGATCACTGCTGTCGCGGTAGAGAAATTGAGACGCCAGACAAACATCAAGAGAATCAGGCCAGTGACTGCCGTAATGCAGGCATTAAGTAGCGAAACAGTTTGCAACATACCCACATTGGGCAAGATCAGCCCTGGCCAATAGAACGGCACTTGCGCCAATGAAAGCCCTAACCCCTTTTTGGAGTAAACATGGCCATCCAGGCCAAAAAAACCTTGGGCTTCGGCCTGAGTTGTGGTCCACTGGGTCCAGGCAATTTGGTCGGTATGAACCCGACCAAATTTAACCAGGCTTTCAGTGACCGCAAACATAGACACTTCGTCAACAGAGTGAAAACCACCCCGATAACTGAAGAGATAAATGGCAAACAAGAACAGGCCCATACTCAGGGCCAGGGTGCGCCGTTTATTTTTGTCGGTGATAACCTCACCCTTCATAGGTTGAGCCATCTGGCAGGATGACCCCCTCCAGACCAGCGACCTGAGTTAATTGGGCTTCACTCACTTTGGCCCCGGTCAGATTGGCCCAACTTAGTTGGGCTTCGCCCAGGTCGGCCCCAGTAAAATTAACTTCTCGTAAATCGGCGCCCTTAAGGTTGGCCCGGCGCAGGATGGCGTTTTCCAGATTGGCAGAACGCAACTGGGCTTCACGCAGATCAGCCTCGCTCAGGTGAGCAGATTGCAGGTCGGCTTCGTTTAGATTGGCCTCACTTAGCTTGGCAGCGATCAGGCGAGCCCTACTCAAGTTAGCGCCATTGAGATTGGCCCAACTTAAATCGGCCTCATATAATTTGGCCCAACTCAAATCAGCCCAACTCAGGATAGCTTCGCTTAAGTTAGCTTCGAACAGTACCCCCCGACTCATTTTTACTTCAACCATATTGACCTGATGAAAGTTAGCCCGGTTGAGTGTCGCCCCCACCAATCTGGCCCAATTAAAATTGCAGCCATTTAAATTTGCGCCGGTTAGATCAGCCTCATCCAGTTGAGCTTCTCTAAAGTTGCAGCTTTGCAAGTTGGCCTCAAACAGTTTGGCTTGGCTTAAATTGGCTCGATAAAAGTTGACATGACTCAGGTTAATACCGTATAAGATCAGACCGGTCAGATTTGCACCTCTAAAATCATGGTTCCCGCTCCGGTATTGGCGTATCAGTTCTCTTGTATCCACTGGTTATTTTCTCCCAAAACGGCGTGATATGCAGGGCCGATTTTCAGCCTTGATTATAGCAAAGGCCGGGGGAGATGACCAGAACGACTTTGGCTCGTAGTGACGACTTATGAAACTAAAGAAAATAATCGGGGAATAGGTGGCCGGGCATCCCTATGCCCGGCCTACCCCAATTAATTTTTTAACCTTCATAAGTCGTTACTACAAAAAACTCAAAATCTTTATGTCCTCGTCAATAGTGAGGACATCAGACCCAATTTTGCCAAAAGTAAAGCGGACGTGTATCATGACCTTACGATTATCGTTTGTTAAAATCCCCATTTACTGGTATTGCCAGATCGAGAGTAAGGTCCACCCGGTTGATGCCCCTGATCATCAGAATAGACGATTTTCAGGCCGAGCGATGGTGAAATTTATCCCGCTAGCTCAGGTTTACCTGGGTATATCTCGGGGGTGGATCCGTTACCCCACATTTCCTCCATCATATGAGGAGGTATCTGATGAAAAATAGTATTTTTTATATTCCCCTGACTCGATTCGTCGCCTTAGCCCTGATCCTCGTAATGGTCTCGGCTTGTGCCCAAGAGGTGAGCCAGCCGGCGAAACCGGTCGCCAACATCAACTCCCCGGAAAATGGCAGTAGCTTCAGCGTTGGACAGGAAGTGATGATCGCCTTCGGTGCGGCCGATGTGAAGGGGGTAGCCCAGGTGGAGTTGTCGGTAGATAACCAGGCTATTCGTGTTGAAACCGTCGAGCCACCGGTGAACTCCTTTGTCGCCAGCCACGTCTGGACTCCTGAGGTGTCTGGTAGTCACATCGTCGAGGTACGTGCTTTCAATGTGGATGGTGATCCGAGCGAACCAGCCCAGATTGTGGTGGTTGTGCATGGGGGGGGGGCTGAAGCCAGCCCAACCCCAACCACGCTTCCGGTCGAACCAGAGCCTACTCCAACCCTGATTCCAGCCACCAACACCCCGATTACCTTGTTGCCGACTCCGACCCTGACCAGCGAACCGGTCGAGGCCAAGCCAATGGTCGCCGCTGTGGTCAACTTAAATATCCGGGCCGGGCCGGGCCTCGACTATGCCGTCATCGGTCGGCTGGCCGAAGGGGAGTCGGCTGAGATCGTTGGTCGGGATGAGTTTGCGGCCTGGTGGCAGATTGTTTACCCCTCTGCTGAGGGGGGACGAGCCTGGGTGGCTGCAAGCGCGGAGTTTTCGACGGCGAGCAATACCGAAGGCGTGTCCATTGCTGAAGCGCCACCTCCCTCTACGGCTCCCCCCACCCCAACCTCTGAGTCTACCACTGACCTGCTTAGGCCCACCATTTACAGTTTCACCGCCAACCGGTATACGATTGCCGCTGGGGAGAGCGTTGTCCTCAGTTGGGACCTGGACAATGCCAAGGAGGCCTACCTCCGCTATAATGGGGTCGAAGAAGGAGTGGTTGCGCCGGGCACCAGGACCGTTTCGCCGGACAAGGACACCGTATATACCCTCGTCGCTCGCAACGATGCCGGAGAGACAACGGCTGAGTTGACCATTAAGGTCGGTGGCCCGACTCCCACCCCTATTCCCGTTTTGCGGGATGGCAAAACCAGACTGGTCAACGGTCAAAGTATCGATTTTGATCAGGGGGTTGTCCAGGATAACGTCGGGTCCGGTGCTGATTTTTACTGGGACGGGCAGCAGAAACGATTTTTGCCGCAGGGGACGTCGACCGGTGCTCTTATCGGTTCAGCCTACGAGGAAATAAGCCTGACCGATTGTCTGTCCGTTTCTTATGGACAGCCCATCACCGGCATTGATGGTTCAAGCCGGATTACCGGTTGCTATAAAACAAGCGAAGGTCGCTACGGCAAGTTTTATGTTTCGGAATGGGACCTGGTCGGCAATTTAACGGTTATTTGGCTGACTTGGGATTATCGCTAGTAATTCCAAGTTTGATACACAGGCATGAAAGATATTCGTGCACCTTTGAACTTACTCATTACTTTGATACTGCTCCTGATTGTTTTGGCCTGCAGCCTCGGCTCCGGCCAGCCAAGTAAACCGACAGTAGCCATTGCTTCCCCCAAAACCGGCAGCAGTTTTACCCTGAACCAGGAAGTTATCGTCCAATCGGTTGCGGCCGATCCAAAAGGTATCACCCGCGTGGAGTTATGGGTAGATGGCCAGGCAGTCTACATCGAGGCCGTCGCCCCACCGGCAACCTCATACGCGGCTAACCAGCCGTGGACGCCGACCATCCCCGGTAGCCACGTCATTGAGGTGCGCGCTTATAATGCAGACAACACCCCTACCGATTCGGCCCAGATCATCGTGACCGTAACCAAGGCGGTAGACGAAGCCGCGTCGGCAGCGGCCAATACACCGGCCGATTCCGCGACGGCATCTTCATCCCTTATTCCCACTACGCTGCCCACTTCCATCCCGGCAAAGATTCCTGACACAGCGATACCTTCACCCACGGTTCCTCCACCAACACCACCTCCAACGCCTGTTCCGACCGTACCGCCCACGCCCTTCCCTACGCCCCAGATTAAATTCTGGCTTGATTACCCGACCCTCACCTGCAGTCAGCAGTCTACCGGTCTGCACTGGTCGGTTGCCGACGGTACGGAAGTTTTTCTGTCCGTCGATGACCCGCAGGGTGGTCACCTGGTATCGCCCCAAGGTGAGGAGGAAGTTGCGCCCACGGCAAATACGCGCTATTATCTAACTGCTAAGGGGCCGGGTGGGGTTAATCAGGTTTACAATGACGTTACCGTCCAGCCCCCAACCTCGCCGTTACCACCATCTTGGGCGACAGGACCTGACCACACTTATGTGGGCCAGACCCCGGCTTGTGAGTATGCCCGCATTAATCTGTTGACCGACTTTTGCGGCGGCCATGCCGTCTTTAGCCCCGATGGCAGCGAGGTGGCAGTGATGGCCCTGGACAGGCTGTACGTTATCAATACCGCCGGCACTCAGGTGCGGGAACTGATTGTGCCCCCCGGCTATAGCCCCGGCGGTGACATTGTTTGGTCGCCCCAGGCTGAATACATTGCCTATGTCTACAACGATAACGGTACGCTTAAAGTGGGTGTGACGCGTCGTGATGGGACTGCATCCAGCGATTTATGGGTGATTAACCCCGAAGGTATCACCGATTGGCCGCGCTGGACCACCGACCAGCGCTTGCTGGTTACCTCTGGACCAGTGCAACCCATCGAAAATGTCTATGCGGTCTCGTTGAGTGGGCCGTCCGTGGAAATTAGGCCTGTGACCCGGTGTGAAACCTATGAACTGTCGACCAATGTTGAACGGCAGCAATATTATCCCTGGGGACCGGGCCGGGTCTGGGTCGGCGGTAGCACCGCCATATACCCGTCTGACTATTGATTGAGCCATACAGTTAAAGGAGACACCGTAATGCCTGAAAACATCCTGGTCTGTACTGCCTGGCCTTACGCCAACGGCGATTTGCACATCGGCCACCTGGCCGGGGCGTATCTACCACCGGATATTTTTGCTCGTTATCATCGCCTGAAAGGCAACAATGTTTTGATGGTTTCTGGCTCCGACTCCCACGGTACCCCGATCACGATGCGGGCTGATGCCGAAGGCGCAACGCCCTTAGAGGTATTTGAGCGATTTCATCTGCGTTTTTTGGAAACTTTCCAGCAAATTGGCATCACCTACGACCTGTTTACCCACACCGATACCGAAAATCATCACCAGGTGTCGCAGGATATCTTTACCGCCTGTCTGAATAATGGTTACCTGTACAGGCAGACCGAGCAACAATTCTATTCCGAGAGCGAGGGGCGTTTTCTGCCTGATCGTTACATTGAAGGCACCTGTCCCCATTGTGGCTACGATGGTGCGCGCGGTGACCAATGTGATAATTGCAAAAAACTACTCGAACCCACCGACCTGATTGATCCGCGTAGCAAGACCGATGGTTCTACCCCGGTGCTGCGCGAAACTGAGCACTTTTATCTTGATTTGCGCAAACTTAGCGAAGAGGTATGGGAGTATCTGAACGACGGCAAAGAATATTGGCGGCCCAATGTCATCAATTTCAGCCGGCAGTACGTCAACGAGGGCCTCAAAGGACGTCCCATTACCCGCGATATTGATTGGGGCATCCCCATCCCCGTGCCGGGTTATGAGCAAAAGCGTATTTACGTCTGGTTTGAAGCCGTGATTGGCTATTTTAGTGCCAGCATCGAATGGGCTAAAAATGTGGGTCAGGCCGAAAAATGGAAAGCGTGGTGGTATGAGCCGCAAGCCAAAACCTATTACTTTATTGGCAAGGATAATATCCCCTTCCATGCCGTCATCTGGCCGGCCGAACTGATTGGGGCCGGACGCCGGCTGTATGAAGATGCCGCCGATAAATTACTTAATCTACCTTATGATGTGCCGGCTAACGAATATCTGAATATGGAAGGCCAGAAGTTAAGCACCAGTCGTAATTGGGCCATCTGGCTGCCCAACCTGCTGGAACGTTTCGATCCGGATCCGATTCGTTTCTATCTGAACTTTATTGCGCCCGAGTCTCGGGACACCGATTTTACCTTTGAGGATTTTGTCCGCCGCAATAATGATGAATTGGTGGCCACCTGGGGTAATCTGGCCAATCGGGTGCTGGGCTTTGCTTACAAGCGATACGATGGTTGTGTGCCGCAAATAGGTCCAGATGGACTGGATGAGGCCGACCGGCAAATTTTGACCGAGGTAGAAGCCGGTTTTGAGACAGTGGGTGAACTATTGACGGCGGTAAAATTGAAAGCAGCCCAGGATGAGGTCTTGCGATTGGCCCGAGCTACCAATGTTTACCTGGATCGTAAAGCACCCTGGAAAGTTATTAAAGAAGACCCGGTCGCCGCTGGAAACACCATCTACGTGGCCCTGCGAGTGATTGATAATCTAAAGATTCTCTTTGCTCCCTTCTTGCCTCATACCTGCCAGCGTTTACATGAATATTTAGGATACGAGGGGCAGCTCTTTGGCCGCCAGTACACGCAAACTTTTACCGAAAAGGAGCGGGAGCATATGGCTCTCTGCTATGATAATAGCCAGGCTGTCGGGCGCTGGGAACCCAGCCAACTGCCTCCCGGTCAGCCGCTGCGGAAGCCTGCTCCGCTTTTCAAAAAGCTGGAACCGGAAGTGGCGGAACAGGAAATTGCCCGCTTGTTAGAAGCTTAATTGTCAAAAATCTGATTTGACAAAACGGGAAACTACTGTGCCAATCAATTCTTACGTTGATGCGCTGGCCTACTTTTATTCCTATGCTCACTATAACCCCGCCGATGCTTCCAACTGGAGCCTGGAACGCATGCAGGAATTATTGGCTCGATTGGGGGATCCTCAAAAGAACTTTCCCTCCCTCCTGATTGCGGGGACCAAAGGTAAAGGCTCCACTGCTGCTATCTGTGAAAGCATCTTGCGTGCGGCCGGCTATAAAACCGGCCTTTATACCTCGCCCCACTTACATTCCTTTCGAGAACGGATTCGGTTGGACGGTGATCTTATTTCGGAAGAAAAGGTGATCGACTTGGCCCAAAAGCTCAAACCCTACTTTGAGGCAACGCCAGGTTTAACCGCTTTTGAATTGATCACTGCCGTAGCCTTCGTGGCCTTTGCCGAGACACAGATTGACGCAGCCGTATTAGAGGTTGGATTAGGGGGACGGCTAGACGCCACCAATGCTGTTGATCCCACCGTGGCCGTGATTACCTCTATTAGTTACGATCATACCCGGATTCTGGGAGAAACACTGAGCCTGATTGCCCGGGAAAAAGCCGGTATTATCCGGTCCGGGGCCCTGGTCATTAGCGCCCCTCAGGTTGATGAGGCCATGCAGATGATTGAAGCAGTTTGCCAGGATCAGCAAGCCCGCCTGGTAGTGGTGGATCGTGATTGGCAGTGGGAGCTGGGACCGGGTAACCTTGACGGGCAAACGTTTGTAGTTCGTGGAAACACCTATTGGTTGCCTATCATTGGCGCACATCAGGTGGTCAATGCCATCACCGCCATGGCTGCTATTGAGGGGTTTGTCGAACGTACCGGGTTTGGCATTTCGCCAGAGGCGCTCAAAACAGGACTGGCCAACGTAACCTGGTTGGGACGGATGGAAATTCTCAACCGTAACCCCTATCTGATCGTTGATAGTGCCATGAATGGCGATTCGGCTGAAAAACTGGTTCAGGCCCTGTTTCGCTATCTTCCAGATCAAAAAAGAATTTTTATTGTTGGTGCTTCAAACGATCACCCCATTCTCGATATGTTTAAGGCTTTGTTGCCCGTTTCTGATCAACTGTTTATGGTTGCTTCACGCCATCCCCGCGCTGAAACGCCGGAGAATCTGGCTGCTCAGGCAATGAAAATGGGCTATCAACACGTTACACCGATGCCAAGCGTGTCATCTGCGCTGGAGAATGCCTGGGCTAAGGCCGGCCACGATGATCTTATCTGCGTTACCGGCTCTCTATTTTTGGTGGCCGATGTCCGCGAGACCTGGATACGACGTAGTGGTCTGCCCTTGCCCCCCATTGATCCAATGATTATCTCATAAGGTCATCCTTTGAGGGTGAAATGAAGCCAAAACACGGGCAGAGAGACAATTGTGATTTTTATTTTACCCCATCCTCATATCCTCGTCAGCCCCACTTCATCGGCCTACATTGAGTAAACCCCTCTTTTGTGGTATATTTTTTGAAGATAACTAGTGTTTTTAGAAAAGAGATACATTAATGGACCCCCTGGAAAAAGAGTTTATAACTGCGGATTCTGAAGAGACAGAGATAGAGTTACCCCTACTCCCTATACGTGATACGGTGGTCTTTCCACGGATGCTCACCCCGCTTTTTGTGGGACGAGATCGCTCGGTAATGGCCCTGGAAGCGGCCCTGGTCGAAAAAAGTCAACTGGTGGTGGTCACTCAGCGTGATCCCGATGTAGAGGACCCTACCGCCGATGATCTATATACCATCGGTACAGAGGTAATCGTAGGCCGCATGTTAAGAATGCCCGACGGCAGTACCAACATTCTGGTGCAGGGCCACCAACGAGTAGAGATTCTTAAGTTTATTCAGGAGCATCCTTATCCCAGAGTCTGGGTGCGTCGCCTGGCCGAAGAAGATGAAAAAAATCTCTCTACCGAGGCATTGATGCGGGCCGTGTTGGCCCTTTTTGAAAAGTGTGTCCAACTTAACCGCAATATCCCCGATGATGCCTACGTGGCCGCAATGAACATCGATGAACCGGGCTGGTTGGCCGATATGGTCGCCTCGGTCATGGATTTTGGCGTGGAGCAGCGCCAGCAAATCTTGGATACGGTTGATCCCACGACCCGTTTGCAGCGTTTGAGTATCGTTTTGGCTCAAGAGCTAGATGTCTTGGAACTGGAATCGCGCATTCAAGATAAAGTTCAGCAAGAAGTTGACAAAGGCCAGCGTGAATATTTCTTGCGGGAACAGATGCGGGTTATTCAAAGTGAGTTGGGCGAACTGGATGCCCAATTGGCTGAAATTAACGAACTACATAACAAATTGGCCGAGATTGAATTGCCCGACGAGGTCCGGGCGAAAGCGGAAAAGGAACTAAGTCGCCTTTCGACTATGCCGCCGGCCGCGCCAGAAGTGGGAATCATTCGCACTTACCTGGATTGGATCATCGATTTGCCCTGGGTAAACGCCACTGAGGATAATACTGACATTGTCCACGTGGCTCAAGTTTTAGACAGTAATCACTTTGGTCTGCCCAAGGCCAAGGAACGTATCTTGGAACACATTGTGGTCCAGCAGCGAGCAGGCGATAAGATGCGCAGCCCTATTCTCTGTTTTGTCGGACCGCCTGGTACCGGTAAAACGTCGCTGGGACAATCGATTGCCCAGGCCCTGGACCGTAAGTTTGTCCGGATTAGCCTGGGGGGGATTCATGATGAGGCCGAAATTAGAGGCCATCGCCGGACTTACATTGGAGCCCTGCCGGGCCGCATCATCCAGAGCATGCGCCGGGCCGGCACCGTCAATCCTGTCTTTATGTTGGACGAGATTGATAAAGTTGGGGCCGATTTTCGGGGTGACCCCAGTGCGGCCCTGTTGGAAGCGCTCGACCCGGAGCAGAATTACAGCTTTTCCGATCATTACCTGGAGCTGCCCTATGACCTGTCAAAAGTTTTCTTCATCACCACGGCCAATATTTTAGATACCATTCCTTCTGCCTTGCGTGACCGGATGGAAGTGATAGAGTTTTCCGGTTACATTGAAGAAGAAAAGCTGGTCATCGCTCGTCAATTCTTGATCCCGCGTCAATTTGAACAACATGGCCTGGAGGATGTCGAGCTAAGAATCACCGATGGCGCGGTGCAGGGAATTATTCGTGAGTATACTTATGAGGCCGGCGTCCGTAATCTGGAGCGGGAAATCGGCCAGATTTGCCGGAAACTGGTTCGTCGTTTGGCCGAAAAGAGGACCATCCCCAAAGTGGTCACCCGGCGAGTCCTGCCAAAATATTTGGGTCCACCTCGCTTTACCGAGCAGCGGGCCGAAAAAGAAGATGAAATCGGCGTGGCCACCGGCATCGCTTATACCGAGGCCGGAGGAGATATTATGCCCATTGAGGTGACCTTGATGACGGGCAAAGGCCAACTCACTCTGACCGGCCAGTTGGGTGAGGTGATGCAAGAATCTGTTCAGGCCGCCCTTTCTTTCACGCGCTCTCACGCCAAAGAATACAGCATTAAGCCCTCTCAATTTGAGAACTTTGACATTCACTTACACGTGCCTGAGGGGGCTGTGCCCAAAGATGGTCCCAGTGCCGGCATTACCGTGGCCACGGCCCTGGTTTCTGCTTTTTCCAACTATAAAGTGCGCCACGACGTGGCCATGACCGGTGAGATTACGCTGCGCGGTAAAATATTGCCCATTGGCGGGTTCAAGGAAAAAGTATTGGCTGCCCACAGGGCCGGTATTACCACGGTCATTGTCCCGGCTCAGAATCAAAAGGACATGGTCGACGTCCCCAGAAAGATCCAGCGGGAGATGAAAATTATCTTTGCCGACAGAATGGATGAGGTTTTGAAAACGGCCCTCATTGTCTCAAGGAAGAAGAAACAGAAAAGTGCCAATGCTTCGTCCTGAATTGTAGAGCAAGTTGCTAACTTGCTCTACGGGGGAAGGCAATTTAGCAAATTGTCCTACAACTGAGATGAAACATGTCCAAATGATTTCACTTCAGTGTCCTCAGTATATTTCAGTGCCCTCAGTGATTCTATCGTTTCAATCATCGTCTTAGAACATTACGTTTCACGTTTTACGTTTTACTTCCTCTTGCCACTCTAATCTAACTTACTAGAAGTTGCCTATCCCCATCAACTCCCTTTTCCCGCTCAAATCATCCGTATAATCTCAATGGCCTTGCGCCGCAAATAGCCCCAGGTGGCCAAGAGGGTACTGAGCAGAGCGGCGATGACCATCAAGGCCAGCATATAGGGCGTGACCAGGCTATCGAAGGCGGGCACGGTCGGGGTTTCGCTGCTGAAGGAACTGGAATAGCGAAAGACGTAGCCCAGAATAATACCGGCCACGATACCGGTCAGCGTGGCGCTGAGAGTCATCACCAGGGCCTCGCTGAGGAACATACCAAACAGATGACGGTTCGAGTCGCCCACGGCCTTGAGCATGGCAATCTCACTGCGGCGGGTGTAAACCGAGATGTAAGTCACCACAAAAACACCAAAAATGGCCAGAACGAAGCTAATGGTGGTCAAGACCAGGATGACCACCTGAATCTGGCGGGCGCTGGCCTGGGCTGTTTCGATGTCTTCCGGGGTGGAGCGAACGCTGATATTCTCGGTCAGGCCAAATTCTTTACGCAAATCGGTGGCTACCTGGCCAATGGCAGCCTGCCCGACCTCCTCCGGCAGGTCCAACAGGCCGGGCCGTAAATTAGGCGCAGCCATTAACCGCTCAAAGATGGGATAGGTTGGATCATAGGGACCGTCCAGCGGGTCACGGGTCAGCTCGCGAAAGGCCGTTTCGTTGAGAAATAGAGCGGTGCGCCCATCCTCAGCCGAGGTGCGTTTAGAGGTAAATTCTCTAAAGCCGGAAAAGCGGCCCAGCACGCCAACAATACGCACCACCCGGTGATGATCCAATCCGGCCCCTTTCAGACGCAGAGTGTCGCCGAGGCCACGCTCAAAAAATTCAGACAGGCCCTGGCTGACGATGACCGCGTTGGGATCGGCTTGCAACTCGTCGAAGCTGGCCGGGCCACCGGCAATCCAGGTCATCCCTTCAGGATAGGTAATGTGGGCCAGGTTACCATCCAGGCCGTATACCCGTACCCCCACGTTTCGCAAGCCCACCTCATCCTGGACCGAGGTGTCGAAGCGATAGGTCACGGTCACATTCGGGCCAAGCGTGCCCTCAGCCCGCAACTCGCGGCTCAATTCGCGGGTGAGACGATTTTTAACCTCGGTCGGGGTGCTATTCTCCCTGGCAGGACCGGATCCATTCTGCTGCACCTGGACCGCGCCCCATTTGCGGATGACCAGGGGGGTCCCGTTGTTGAGGCGGATGTCGGTGGCCATGTTGGCCGTTTCAATGGCCAGGGTCGTGGCAAAGAAGGTGGGCAGGGTGGCACTGATGACGATCATCAGGCTAATCAGGGTATTGCGATTCTGATTGCGGACGATATTACGCCGGGCAAAGTAGCCGACCCGGCGGGCAATCAGGCTAATCAGGCCGATAAGCAGCCGCTCCATAGGCAGGGTGACCGGGAAAAACAGCAGCGAGGTACCCAGGATGAGCAATAATAAAGAGCCAAAGATAAGCGTGGCTTGCAGCCAGAGCACGCCAAAGCTAAAAGCCAGCGGAAAGACGAAAAAGATCAGGGCCGGGTAAAAGAGCACCACCAGGCCACCCCAAAAGATGCGCAAATTGACCCGGCGTTCGCGTAGCTTGGCCAGGTCATCCAGGCCCAGACCCTCGGCTATGCCGGGATTAATGGCGTACATAATTTTAGTACCGGCCGCCCGCCGGGCCGGGGCGTAGGCGCTGACAGTCAACACCACGGCCGCCGTGGCCACGGACAGGATGAGTGCCTTAACTGAAACTGGGGGGACGTCCGCAATAGGCACCTGGGCTTGCTGGGCAATGAAGGGGACAATGGCCAGGTTGGTCAGGGCCGTGCCGCCGATTGCGCCCAGGCCCACGCCAAAAACACCCAGGGTAATCACTTCCGCCGCTACCAGGGTGAACAGGTAGCGGCTTGGTGCGCCTATGATACGAAACAGGGCCAGGTCACGGGTTTGCTCCCGCACGTTGGTCATCACCATGGTGCGTACCAACAAACCAACGACACTCAGCGACAGGAGGCCATAAATCGAAACCAACGCCTGGAAAAAAATAAATGCCTCAAAGGTGTCGCTCAGAATTTTGGCCCGGGGCAGATTATACTCATAAGTGTCACCCAGAATGTCCTGAATTTTTTCGGACAGGAAACGAGCCCGGAAGGTGGCCGCCTGGGGATCGTTGTCATTGTAGATGCCCTCATCAAAGGCCACCACAATCCGCTCGGCCAGCCCCGGCAACCCCAGCCAGTTACGGGCATAGTCCAGGTCGACCAGGACGCCGTCGTTCCCCTCCAGTCCGGTCACGCCCCGCTGCAAGGCGATGGCACTGACGGTCAGGGTGGTTTTGGCTCGCCGCGTACTCACGTTGGCGGCGCTCTCGAGCCCCTTCTGGCGAGGGACGGGCAGGGCGTAGCTGATATCGAAGGTATCGCCCGGTTCGAGGTCAAAGGTATCGGCCGTTTCTTGCAAAACGACCGCGTAGCCAGGGGCAAAGTTGAGCGTGCCGCTGATCACCTCAAAATCGCCCATATTGTCAATCTCTCGATTGAGAGCCACGAATTGAGCGCTGCCATGGATGGGCCCCCCATTCTCTTCCTCTGCCGAGGCAGGGCTATCCCCACCGGACGAAACCAGTGGGGAGGCATCCCCTCTGGGAGAGATAGTGGGAGGGCGCTCTATATCCACATCGACCACCCCCTGGATACGCGGCACGGCCCGCTTGATTTCAGGATCGCTGGCGGCAATGAGGGGCATAACGGCCTGTTCCTCAATCAACAGGTCCGGCTCGATCTCCCGTTTGGTGATGACCAGGTCATAATCGCCGGCACTGTTGCTGATGGTGGCTACGTAAAAGCGCTCGTAGGTATTGACCGTGGCATTCAGGGCCACCAGTGCCCCCACCCCCACAATCAGAGCCAGGAGCATCAGAATGGTCCGAATTTTGCGCCGTCTGAAATTTTTGAGGACGTATTTTAGAGTCACAGGGTCCAGTTTAACATTAAAATGAGCTCAATCCATCAGGAGATTGTACTTAATTTGGGGTAAATGACAATTTGTTTTTCTGCGTTGAGCTTTTAATCTTTTTGTGAAATCTAACAAGCGGTGTAAAATGACCCCTATTTAGTCAGGCTAGACCGGGTGACAAATTTGGACACAACGAGTTCATCCCCAGACGCTTTGGTGTTAGGCATCGATACCGGCGGCACCTACACCGACGGGGTGTTGCTGGCATATCACTCGCGCCAGGTGGTGGCTGCTCACAAAAGCCTGACCACCAAGCGCGATTTTTCTATTGGCATTGAGGCGGTCATCGAGGGTATCCAGATTGAGGATCCGTCGGCCGTCAAGATGGTCTCGATTTCTACCACCCTGGCCACCAATGCCATTGCCGAAGGCAAGGGTAAACCGGTCGCGTTGCTGTTGATCGGCTACGACCCGGAGCTGATTGCCTCATTTAAGCTGGAAAGTCGCTTCGCCACCCCCCATTATTATTACTTTGCCGGGGGACACGACCTTTACGGCAGCGAGAAGGAGGCTCTTGACCTGCCGGCTATCCTGGCTAAAGTGAACGAGATCAAGGACCAGGTCGATGCCATTGCTGTTTCTGGCTACTTTAGTCCGCTCAACCCGGAACACGAAAACCGGGCCTGTGAGGCCATCGCCAGTATCTGCGATTTACCAATCGTGTTGGGACACCAACTGTCAACAAAACTGGGTTCGGTCGAGCGGGCAACCACGGCTGCCCTCAATGCTTCCCTGTTGGCCGTCCTGCAAGATTTTGTCATCGCCGTACGGCGGGCGCTGGAGCGTCGACAAATTAACGCCCCATTGATGGTCGTGCGGGGCGATGGTACGTTGATGAGTGACGAATTCGCCGCCCGCACGCCGGTCGAGACGATTCACTCCGGGCCGGCGGCCAGTGCTATGGGAGGGCGTTTCCTGTCCCGCCTGGACGAGGCCCTGGTGGTAGACATCGGCGGTACGACCACTGATATCGCTCTTATCCAGGCCGGGCAGGTGGCGGTGAGTGAAGAGGGAGCAACCGTTGGTCATTACAAAACGGCCGTCAAGGCCGCCAACCTGCTGTCCATTGTCTTGGGCGGAGACAGTCACATCAGCCTGGGCCGGGACAAGGAAGTCACCATCGGTCCCGAACGTGTGGTCCCCCTGGCTTATCTGGCCTGGCAATATCCCCACATCCGGAACCATTTTAAAACCTTGGTCAAGCGTATCTGGTCCCAGGCCAGTCCCGACTGGTTGGAATACTGGTTCTTGTTGCGCGAACCCCGGCATAAGAGACGACTGAAAACGGCCCGGGAAAAGGTACTGGTAGAATTTTTGCGCCAGGGTCCCCAGCCGGTGCCGGAGATTCTCAAGCATCTCGACTTGTTGCACGTGGCCCAAATCGGGGCCGATGAACTATTGCGCCTGGAGATCATCGGCAAAGCAGGACTCACTCCGACCGACCTGCTACACGTAGAGGGGCGCTACACCGTCTGGGATACCGAGACGGCCTGGCTGGCTTTGGATGCTTTTAGCCGTTATCAGTTCCGTGATTCGGCTGACATTCGCCAACAGGTCTGGTCCCGCATGACCGAGATCATCATCCGGGCTATCGTCACCTTTCTCAGCGGCAAGAGGTTGCCCCCCCCCACCCTGCCAAAGGACGACGATATGGGGCGTTGGTTCTTTTACAACAGTATCCGTCCGACTCACCCCCACCTGGAAACCAGTTTCCGGCTGCGCCAGCCCATCATCGGCATCGGTGCGCCGGCTGGCATCTTCTTAAAGGATGTGGCCGACGTGTTCCAAACCGACCTGATTTTGTCGGACCATTACCAGGTGGCTAATGCGGTCGGAGCCGTCGCCGGCAGTGTGATGGTAGCGGAGGAGATTTTGGTCTATCCGCACCTGTCGAGCGATGGGCTGGATGTGATTGGTTACTACGTGCAGACCAGCGACGGACGCCAAGAATTTGAGGAAGCCGGCCAGGCTCTGGCTCGCGCCCGCGCTCTGAGCCGGGAACGGGCCTTGGGAGCGGTTCTCCGCTCAGGCGCGGACAATCCCCAGGTGGTCATGGAGGAACGGGTCGATGGGTTGGATACGTATCACGTTCGGGCTAAAGCAATGGGGAATCCGCGACTGGCAGGGGGAGGCAGTCAATGTCGTTAAGTTAAGACCTGACAGGTTTTCAAAGGTGTCATTTTGAGCCAGATTCGTTCTGATCAGGGATGCATTTACGCCGAAAAGTGGCATGTGAAACCTGTCAGGTCTGGAATGGCTTC
>DAOUMU010000386.1:0-4244 GCA_034409055.1 Anaerolineae bacterium | reverse complement strand
TCCTTCATTCTTCATCCTTCATCCTTCCTTCACCCCCCCCAATCCCCAATCCCTAACCCCCAATCCCTCATCCTTCATCCTTCCTTAGTTAGCCTCGCCCCTCCACAATATCTATTTCCTCGTCGGTCAAGCCGTAAAGCTCATAAACAAGGTTATCAATTTGCCGGTCGGTGGTTTCAATCCGGCGTTTGAGCATCGTTCTAGCCTGGGGAATTGTGGCCTCGTTCAGTTGTTTGTGTAAGTCAAGCATTTGCTCGACCAGGGCCACCATTTTATCGTGTCGAGCTTTGTCGGTGGGGTTGTTGAAGTCAATGGTGCGGATGGGGAAACTGGCCAAATATTGCCCAAAAAAACGCAAATAAGTGTCTGAACTTCCCTCAAGCCCTGCACAAGTCGCCACAAAATAAAACTCGCCCAACTTTGAATTTAATAGCCCCAACAAGTATAAGTCTCGACGCGGAATAAAATAGACAGTATTGGAGATATAATACCCTTTTTCATCAAGTACAAAGCGAGGCTTTTTAGCAATATCTGGAAAAATAATCTTTGGGCCATCTAGATATTTACTGAATCTGAATTGTGGTTGTTGAAGCTCGTACCACTTCTGTTTGGTAGCACGTTTTTCTAATCGACTTTTGAAGGGTTTTAGATGCTGCTCAATGCCAGGGTATCTATTTATATCTACTCCGTGATATGTATAAATCAGGTGAACATTTTGAACTTTAATCTGATACCTGCCTATATTTCTCCCATTCAAAAATGGCTTAATAATGTCTTGTGCATTTGTGTCATTTTCTGCAATCTGTAAGAGGGTATGCTTATCTATTACAAATGCCTCAGTCAAGCCTGACTTAATGCCCATATAGATTTGCCCGGCACAGTAATCAGTCAAAGGTTGATAGTTTGCTTTAAGCTTGTTCAAAAGACAATTGACTTCTGGTCTAACAAAACTCCAAACAGCTTGGCTAGTTTCTTCAAGATTTACTTCATAGGTTAAGTTTTCAATTGCTTGCTCTACAGAAATAGAACCATAAGTGAGTTCAGTAAACTTATTCTTGTGTAATGGAGGGGAATATTTGGTAAGTGAAGTTTCCTTTTTTCGTCGTGAGGTAAGGATAACAATTGTTCTTACTGTTGCACCAGCAAACACAGGTAAACCAGCAAAGTCAGCTATACGGTTGATTGTTGCTTCGCGGCTTAAATATTCTCGTAGGGGTTTTCCATAATTTGCCCTTAGAAATTTATTTGAAACAATCATCCCAAAAAGGCCATTCTCTTTAAGAAGTTTGTGGCTTCGTTCAATAAAGTAGGTATATAAGTCAGCCCGGTCAGCATGAGAGTCATAGTTAGATTTCAGATACCATTTTAGGTCTTTAAATTCCTCCATGCGGATATAGGGAGGATTACCAATCACCGCATCAAAGCCCCCATCTCCCATAATCTCGGCAAATTCGGCCTGCCAATCAAAAGCGTTAATGCGGTATAGCTCATCCTCATCAAACATACCCATCTGGGTGGGTTGGCCGGCGTAAAAATCAGGGCCAATCAGAGAGTTGCCGCATTTAATATTTGTGTCCAGATCGGGCAAGACTCGCTCGCCAAAGCCGGCAAAAGCCAGTTGCCGGGCCAGGCTTTGTTCGTCTTCCCCTTCCAGTACTTTCAGCAGCAGGGAAAGTTTGGTGACCTCAACGGCCTGGGGGTCAATGTCTACGCCATAAATGTGAGCCAGCAAAATACGTTTGCGCTCGGCGGTGGCCAGTTTCCAGTTAGGAGTATCGGGGTTGGTGGTGGGCGCGGGGTAGATGGGGGCATTTCTTTTCTTTTTGGCCCATTTTTCAGGGTCATTGTTCACGTACCAGTTCAGATACCAATCCAGCAAGAATTGATAGACGCCCAACAGAAAAGAGCCAGAGCCACAGGCCGGGTCCAGCACACGCAGAGGCTTTTTACCGCCAAGCTGTTTGGGCGTTTTGCCCTCGACCAGTTTACCCACGGTTTGCCGGACAATGTAATCCACGATGTAAGTGGGAGTGTAGTAGACTCCCCCGGCCTTTTTTACTTCGGGCTTGTCCTCAATTTTAGCCCGGCCTGCCGGCGTGAGGCGGATCACCTTGCCCAGGAACTGCTCATATACCTGGCCCAAAATGTCGGCGGTTAATACGGAAAACTCATAAGGGCTGTCAGGATAGTACAGGTTTTTGCAGATGTCTTTAAGTACCTTATCGTCAACGGTCAGCCCTGGGGTCAGGGTGTCGGGCTCCTCCCGGCCTTTTTCGGGTTTGAAGTGGAATAGGCCGGAGTTATAACGGTCATCAGCCCGTTCAAACAGTTTAAGCAGGTTGGCATAAGTCTTATCAAGTTTGAGCAAGTCCCTGAGCTGGCCGTAAGGCTCGATGCCCCGATCTTCGGCAATGCGTAAAAAAATGATCCGGTCAATGGTCAACTGGACGGCGTAATTAAGTTCTCGTTGGCTCAGCGTATTACGCAGGGCAATGTTACGGGCCAGGGCATCACGCCAGCGTTCAATCTCCTGTAAAAAGGCGGCGTCAACTTCCGCCGTACCCCGTTTGGCTTTTTTGGTTTCGGCGTACTTGTCAAAAGAGCCTTTTCTGATGCTTTCCGGGGAGAAGATGTCAGCCAGTTCTGGCCAGTGGTCAATGTAGTCGGTGTAGGTCAGATACATCACGCGGGCGTTGGCCGCCTGGTCGGTTTTTACGGGCTTGATCCGGCAATCGTAAACGGCAAACTCTTCAAAGTCGGTCAGGATACTCAGGGGCAGCTTTGCGCTCCAGGCATAGCGGCGCAACTGGTAAGCGGGATGGGTGTCGTGCTTAATGTCAACCGAGGGTTTTTTGGCCTCCAAAAAGAATTTGCGGACGCCACCAATTCTAAAACTGTAATCAGGCGCTTTGGTAGCCCGGCCCACTTTAATAGCATCCTCGTGCACCACTTCTTTGTAGGCTTCGGCATAGCCTTTGGTATTGTCAACGTCCCAGCCCAATGCCTTGAAAAAGGGGTCAATAAATTCACGTCTCACCTGGGTTTCGTTGTACTTACCGCGTTTGTAGTCGTCTATGTTTTGGTGAAACCGTTCAACCAGTTTTTGAACTTGTGGGGGTACGCTCATTGTTTGCTATCCTTAGTCAAGTACATCAAACCAGAATTGACAATGAAAAAATAACTTCCGGGAGCGTCCAACCACGTAAAACGTAAAGCGTAAAACGTAAAAATGAGCCGTAGATAAGGCATTACGCCTCACGTTTTACGTTTTACGACTTGGCTAGCGACATCAAGCGGAAGTTACTCTTTGTCCCGCTGGCAAGCCCAATTCTGGTTCTATGAAGTAACAATCCGGTCTAAGAATCCACGTCCTTTTAAAGGCTTTTCCATTTTAACATACAAATGTAAGTAGTGACAAATGTCATTATGGGTAGAATGGTTTAGCTCAACTATACTCAGTACATCCAAATTTGCTCTAGCTGGACCATAGTCCAGCGGCCAAAACGCGGGAAAAAGCCCTCATCCCGGCCAGGCTACAAAAGGAAAAGGAAGCAGCAGAAGCCGCAAAACCAAAGCCGACCACGAGATCACCCCGCTACTACCAAATCCTCGAATACATCGAAGATTATATCCAACGCTACCGAAAGTCCCCCCTCTACAGAGAAATCTCCGAAGCCCTCACCATAGGAGAAAAAGGAGTACGCCATTATATCTCCCAGCTAATTAAGGACGGAAAGCCACATAAATCCCCCTCATCCCGCTACAGATGCCTACGACTCGGAGAAAACAAAGCCAGACAGCTAAAATTCTAGGACCAAGCTGATCTGGGTTCGGGTACCTGCCCGAATGAGGTGGTGATGGAGCCCGGCTACCGCCAGGAGGGCCGGAATGGCTGCATTTTTATTGGTGAATGAGGCGATGTGTGCTATGATTATCGTTAGCCACCCGAAGGTCTTGAGCTTTCAGGTGGCTTAGATCTTATAGGGCATTCCCCTGCGTCTCGGTCCAGATACAGTTGAAGAAGCCAAAGCTGAGTTGGCAGCTATTGAGGCCTGGCACACCGAAGCAGAGAAAAACGGGAAGTCATGACCATTCTACTGAAAATAAAATTTTCACTATTAGCCTTGACGATCCTCTCCCTCACCGCCTGCCAAACCACCGCCACATCCGAACCGATCCCATCCCCTCGCCTGGTCACCTCCATCCCCACCCCCCCCCCAACTGCCCAACCATCACCCCAACCA
>DAOUMU010000385.1:0-9593 GCA_034409055.1 Anaerolineae bacterium | reverse complement strand
CAGTAGCTCTCGATATCAGCAAAAACTAGATCTTGCCAAATGGATTCACGCTTTATGTCAATATAGACACTATATATTGTGTTAATGCACCTTTTAGAATCCACTATTTAGTGCCTGAGTAGTTACTAGCTTTTCAGGTAATGCACAGCACTTGTGCGTTTTTGACTCGTAGTGACGACTTTAGTCTTATTGCTGCCTGGAACGACTGAAGTCGTTACTACCTGTGCTCGCTTTTTGGGTACCTGTGCCCGTCCGGGTACAAACTCAAAATTTTTTTCTGAAAAGCTATAATACTGCAATTATCTACGACTCACCGTTCATCCACATAAGGGCGATCGGCGCCAATAAGAACGCGCAGGCCGGTGGCAATTGTACCTAAAGCCACGCCCAGGAGGATACCCCGAACACCGGCCAACGTCGGAACGTTCAATATCCAATCCTTTATTACCGGCAACTCTGACCAGAGATAAATACTCACCGGCACCTGTCCCAGCAAAACAATGACAGCAAAGAGTACAAAAAAGAATGTTTCCAGGTTGTGCACCCTGAAGGCCCGAAAAGCAGCGGTGGCGATAAAAAGTGCCAGTAGGGCAAACAATGTTGCTTCCAACGGTTGCAAGACGAACTCAAAAATAAATTGACCGTTATCTGAAGCAGGACCACGACTACCCATTACCAGCGTGCCAATTAAGGAGAGTAACAGCACAACACTGTATATTGCCCCTGGTTTTCGAGTACGGATACGGCTCCAATGAACACTAATGACGTTGACAAATCCCAACAGCAGGGCAAAGGCGATGACAATAGCAGCCCAACTAACTAAAAAGAAGCCCACGCCGTTGATGATCTGTTTGAGACCGGGCATCCCCAAAAAATCCCCGGTCCATTGGGAAACAAACATATCGGCCAGGACAAAGAGGCCCACCACAATGGCCACCACGGTGGTAATCACACGTCCAATCGACAGAACTGTTTTGCTTGTACGACTCATCATACCTTGTTTTACCTCAACGAGGTCAATACGATATCAGCGAGAACAATTAGGATCAGAATCGCCACAGCAATCCAAAGCCAGGCAAGCTGCAAAGAGGCCACCAATACGCCCCCCAGAATAATCAGGGCGACCAGCCAGCGCATTGTATCCTGAGTCATCAGGCTACCGAGGTGAGCCGGACGTTTTTGCAGATAAGCACCGGCCGCATAAATCTCTTCACCCAGCAAAGTTTCTTCGGCCGAGGCATAGATGAAGGGCAAGGTATTGGGATTACTGGTACCACCGATGTGGGTTATGTCACGTCGAGCGGCAGTTTCACCCATTAGCAGATACTCATCACCAAAGTTACCGACCATCACATTAGCTTCCGCCTTATCCAGGCTGAGGATATTCATCACTCCGGCCGCATATGCCGCCGGCTGGGGCGCAATCCAACGGATATTACGATAAGCCTCCTCAGCTCCATCCGGATGGTCTACATAGGCGGATCGGATTGCATTTTGAGCCAATAGCATCACCATCGGGTCGGCCATAGAGATTGTGGGGGATACGCCGGTTGTGGCAGCCTGACGGGTCATATAATTTAAAACAGACAACCCGGCCAAACTGTCGGCTGTCGTTTCATCAGCCACGCTCCCCAATCCCAACGATAAATGCAGGATGCGGCCAGATTCGATGGCCCGTCCCATCAATCCTTTTAAGAGCTCAAACGCCCGGATCTGGCGCAGGGCCGGCCCACGTCCGGCTACAGCACGGGCCGTGAAATAGAAGAGTAAACCGACAAAAATTAACAAAAACAAAGCGGCCAAAGTCACCGGTTCCCGGGTCATAGACCGACCTCCCTGGATTTAGAATTTTGGGCCGTGTTCGCTTGGAGTTTAGTAATGAGTTGTTCCAGTTGAGCCGGGTCAGCTAACAAATCTGCCATATTGCTGGTAACGTTGTGGGGAAAAAATATGTCAAGCGTTGGTTGAGCCACCAGTAACAATTGGCTACCGACAAAGGCCAGCGGCTTGTTGGCCTCCAATAACAAGATAGCGGGGGCGGTCAGCCCCAGGTTGGCAATCTTGTTAGCCATCATGTCAATGAAGTTAGTTTGAGTCATTACAATCGACTTGTTCCTAAAAACGCCTGCGTAGTCCCCATATAATTTGCAGCCAACGTGGTTTGGTCAGAACATCAATGGCCTGGCGGGCGGTCGTAGCTACGGCCCCATCTAGGGCCGGGTCATCTAACAAGCCCCTCAGTTCCGGCACCACCTCATGTTGGCCGATACGCCCCAGGGCCCAGGCCGCGTTGCGTCGCACTTGAGGGTCTTGATCAGTTAAGGATATCTTTAACTGGGGCATGGCTACCACGGCTCGCAAAGCGCCCAGGGCATAAGCCGCACTCCGGCGCACAATGACGGCCTTATCCGCTAATCGTTCGACTAAAATACCTACTGCACTCTGGTCACCGATATGGCCCAGGGCATAGGCTGCCGCTCGACGCACCCAGGGCTCGGCATCTTTGAGGGCAGCCATTAAGGCGGGCACAGCCTCCAGGTTGCCCTGACGAGCCAGGGCTTCGGCCGCGCTTTGCCGGAGCAGAGTATCCCCGGTTCGCAACGCCTCGATCAGAGCGGCATTTATTTCGGGTGATTTCTCGATGGCCAGGGCATCCAGGGCGGCTGAACGCATTAAATCTGTTGAAGCAGCAGCGTTATTTTTCAGCACCTCGATCAGTTTTTGCCAGCCACTCCTGGACCTGACCAGGGTCAACCCGGCCTGCCAACGCACAAAGGGATGCTCGTCAGCCAATGCATTGGCCAATAGCGAGAGCGTGGCCGGGTCAGTCGGTTTTGCGTGGCCGGTCTGATTTAACCTTTCGATTGCCCGCCAACGCACTGCTGCGGACTCTGCTTGCAAAGCAACCGCCAGTTCGGTCATTGCACCATAACCCAAAAGGACAGATTCACCCTATTATGTAATGTCTTAGTATACCACATGAGCGAGTCACTGTAAAGTGGACATAAGTAAGTGATACAAGATATGGGATAAAAAATGGGTTAACCTACAAGATATAGATAAATTACCTTGATTATTCTGTTATTGCAGCTTAAAATTTCTAATTGTCGTTTTCGTTACCCGACATTTGGAAATCAGAAACCAGGTTTTTCGCTGGCTGAGGTATTTTTAGTTTTCCAGAATGCTTAAAAAGCAACGATTAGCTTGGTTCAGACGACAAAAAACCTGGTTTCTCTCCTCGTGTCGGGTAGTGAAATTGTCGTTTGAGGCTTTGCCCGATCCAAGCGGGGAGCGTAACACAGAGGGGACTGGAATCGAGGCTTTAGCCGGACGCTGGTTCGTAAAAACCGGCTGAAGCCTCGACTCCGGATGCCCATAGTGGCTCGGATACCATATTTCGCTTGTCCCCAAACGGTTACGCTACCCCAAGCCGGTTGGATTTATCTACAAGGTTAAGGTATACTTGTCCAATTGGATCTTGGAAAGCTCCTCAGACCTGTCCTGAGCAGCAGCCCGATGATTGCCCGCATCGGCTGATATTGAAAAGCACGTTAAAACGTGCTAAATGTTGCGCCCTAACCTGTTTTAACAGGTTTAGTATTAGCAGCGCGGCATTTCAATGCTGCGCCTATGGCCGAAACGATGAGTAAGGCCGTAAAGGAAACCACTTGTCCAAAAGAGAATTCACCGTAGAAAACGAATATCCTTACAATCGTACGGGCCCGATTCGCTGGATCGTTGCCCATATACTGCGTTACCCCTTTCTGCCGCTGGCTATGGTGTTGATGGCCATCTTCAACAACTTCGCCTATAGCTACATCCAGGTCTTCATTGGCTGGGCCTTTGACCTGATTACGACCCCTGGCTGGGAAACATCGACCCTACTATGGATTGCCCTGGGCGCGGTGGGGGCCGCTATTATCCAGGGGACCACCGGTCTGACCCGTAACTACGCCGGTGAGTTCCTGGCTCAGCGCATCGAGCGAGACACCCGCGATGAGCTGTACGTGAGCTTGCTGGGCAAGAGCCAGACCTTCCATGGCCGCCAGCGTATCGGCGACATCATGGCCCGGGCCACCAACGACGTCAGCGCCCTCAACCTGATGTTTAGTCCCGGCCTGAGCCTGATTGTCGACTCGGTCATCGCCGCTCTGACCCCGCTGGTACTGATTGCCCAAATTCGGTTCGAGTTGCTGCTGGCGCCGGTCATTTTTATCATCCTGTTTACCATCACTTTGGCCGATTATACCCGCCAACTCAAACCGGTCAGTATCGCCATGCGGGAACAGTTCGGTACAATGAACGCCGGGCTGGCCGAAGCCATTGCCGGGATTGAAACCGTCAAAGCCAACGTCCAGGAGCGTTACGAGTGGGACAAGTTTATCCAGAACGCCCGCATTTTTCGCGATTATTTCGTCCGCCAGGGAGAGATTCAGGCCCGCTACCTGCCTATGCTGATGTTCAGCCTGGTCTGGGCCGGTGGCTTTCTACATGCTATCCTGATGTGGCGAGCCGGCTACCTGACCCTGGGCGAAGTGGTCACCTTTATGGGCTTGATGGGACTCTTTCGCTTTGTAACCTTTATCTCCATTTTCTCTTTTAACCTGGTCCAACTGGGCATAGCCAGTGCGGAGCGTATTCTGACCGTGATTAACACCGAAACTGAATTGGACCAGAACGAGGCGGGCCTGGCTAAACCCATTGAGGGCGAAATCATCTTTGATCAGGTCAGTTTTGGCTACAATAGCGTCCCCGTCCTCAAAAATATCAGTTTTACCACCAAACCGGGCCAGACTATCGCTATTGTCGGCCAGACCGGCTCCGGCAAAACTGCCTTGACCCGGCTCATCAACCGTATCTTCGACGTCGATAGGGGGCAGGTACGCCTCGACGGGGTAGATGTACGTGACTGGAACCTGGAGTCGCTCCGCTCCCAAATTTCGACCATCGAGCAAGATATTTTTCTCTTCTCCGGCACCCTGGCCGAGAATATCGCCTTTGGCTGTGACGATGCCACGCCTGAAGCCATCGAACAAGCCGCCCGCCAGGCCCAGGCCCACGATTTTATCACCCGTTTCAGCGGTGGCTACCAGACGGTTGTGGGCGAACGAGGGGTGACCCTCTCCGGTGGACAACGCCAACGGATCGCCATTGCCCGGGCCTTTCTGACCAATCCCCGCATCCTGATTCTGGACGACAGTACCAGCGCCATTGACAGCGCCACCGAAGATCGGATTCAACGGGCCATGCGCCGCATCAGCCGCCAGCGGACCACCTTCCTCATCACCCACCGCCTCAGCCAGATTCGCTGGGCCGATCACATTTTGGTACTGCGGCGGGGTGAGTTGGTTGACCAGGGCACGCACGAAGAGTTGTTGGAGCGGAGTGCGGATTATCAAAAGATTTTTGCCAGGTATGAGTAAGCTCTCAGCTTAAAAAGGACACTTATGGGCTTTATCATGGATGGCCTCGACACGGAGGCCTACGACCGTACTTACAGTGATGGTGAACTCTTGCGCCGGATTATCAGTTACTTCCGGCCCTATGGCCGGCAGATGACTCTGGCGGCCATCGCTATTAGCCTGAATGCAGCGGCCGGGATGGGGGGACCGGTGCTGATTTCCGAAGCGCTCGACATTGTGGCGGCCAATCCGGCGACAGCGATCATCTTGTTCATGACCGGGGGCGTACTGCTGCTGGGCTCAGCCGCCTGGGGCTTCAACTTCATCCACCAGTGGTTCGCAGCCAGGGTGGTGGGCAATGTCGTGCTCAAGCTGCGGGAAGACGTTTTCAAGGCCACCATCCAGCACGACCTCTCTTTTTTCGACGAGCACCCCTCCGGTAAAATCGTCAGCCGGGTCACGTCCGACACGCAGGACTTTGCCACAGTGGTTACCCTGACCACCACTCTCTTCAGCCAAATATTGCTGGTCGTATTTCTCTCCATCTGGCTGTTCAGGATCAATCTCTGGCTGACCCTGCTGCTGATGGCCTTTGCCCCCCTCGCCATCATCTTTGCCCTCAGCTTTCGCCGCATCGCTCGACGAGTCACGTTGGATGCCCGGCGGGTTATGGCCACTATCAACGCCCAAATCCAGGAGTCGATCAGTGGTATTATCGTGGCCAAGAGTTTTCGGCAGGAAACAGCGATTTACAAGACCTTTAGCCTCAACAATCGACAGGGCTATCAAGTCGGGCTGCGACGAGGCCTGACCCTCAACACGATATTTCCCGTTCTGGGCGCGTCTTCCGGCATAGGGGTGGCGACCCTGGTTTATGCCGGTGGCCTGACCATTCGCAATGGTCTGGTCACGCCCGGCGAATGGTATCTGTTTATGCAGGCGGTCGGCTTTTTCTGGTTCCCACTGATCAGTATTGCCTCCTTCTGGAGCCAATTCCAGGATGGTCTGTCAGCCTCGGAACGGGTTTTTGCCTTGATCGACGCCGAGCCGAAGGTGGTTCAGATTGGGTCTGAAGCGGTAGGCCTCCCTGGCGGCCCCCCCGGCCCCCCAGAGGGGGGTGAAGCGGTAGGCCCCCCCAGCCCCCCAGAGGGGGGTGAAGTGGTAGGCCCCCCCGGCTCCCCAGAGGGGGGTGAAGTGGTAGGCCCCCCCGGCCCCCCAGAGGGGGGTGAAAAAAGTGGTAAAATTCTCCCCTCTGGAGGGAAAGGGGGGAAGCCTCTACTGGGGCAGATCGAATTTCGTCATCTCAAATTCAGTTACACCGATACTGAAATCGTTCTGCCTGATTTCTCGCTGACGATTGTTCCGAAGGAGACGATTGCCCTGGTGGGGCACACGGGCGCGGGTAAAAGCAGCATCATCAAGCTGCTGACTCGCTTTTACGAATTTCAAGAGGGCCAGCTTTTGATTGATGGGCGGGACATTCGTCGTCTGGACCTGGACCAGTATCGTCGCCACATCGGGTTGGTGTCGCAAACGCCTTTTCTCTTTTCGGGCACGGTCAAGGAGAACATTCACTACAGTCGTCCCGAGGCCGCCGACGAACAGGTCTGCCAGGCCGCTATGAGCATCAGCCAGGGCGGCTGGCTGGCCGACCTATCCCAGGGCCTCGATACCGACGTCGGGGAACGTGGCGCCAACCTGTCGTTGGGACAGCGGCAATTAGTGGCCCTGGCCCGGGTACTGCTCAAAGATCCGACCATCTTCATCCTGGACGAAGCCACCGCCAGCGTTGATCCCTTCACCGAAGCCCAAATCCAGGAGGGCCTGGATTACGTGATGCGCGACCGGACCACCATCGTCATCGCCCATCGGTTATCCACGGTCAAGCACGCCGACCGGATCATTGTGATGGATCACGGCCGCATTGTGGAAGAAGGGACGCACGACTCGCTCCTGGCCCAGGGCGGCCATTACGCCGACTTATATAATACCTATTTTCGCCACCAGTCGCCCTATGCCGAAGAATATACCCCCTGGCAGTTAGATATGGCGATAGATGAACTGGACCTTGAATAATCGCCAATCATCCATGTCATCGTTAGATTTCTTGGTCGACCTGGGCCAGGTCTGGGTGCAGTATGACAATGCCCAGGGCAACCAAAACACCCCCAACCAGGACGGGGAGCAGGTTAGCCGGGAGTTGTAAGCCCAGGGTGGGGCCAAATTTTGCTACTACCGCCTGGAGTATCACCGTAAAAAAGGCGAATGAAATAATGATGATCCCGGTTGCCGTCCCGAGCGAAGCCAGCATCGCCTGAACCTCGCCCCAGCCGAGGGTCAACTGCCAGGCCCGCAGGTCGAAGTTGATCAATAACGCCCCGCTCAGGGCCAGCAGACCGGCCAGCCAACGCCGGGCAGATACCGGCTCCCCCAAACAGAGAATGGCCAGGGTCATCACGAAGGGGGTTTCCAACTGGCCCAGGAGGGCCGTCTTGCCGGAGCCGATCCGGCCAATGGCATTAAAGCGCAACAAATAAGACAGGCTGTAGATGCACAGCGCGGCGACCACGACTGCCGCCCAATCTCGCCCCGGCCGGATAGGCTGAATGTGGGCCCGGTGCCTGGCTGAGGCTAACAGGAGAATCCCACCCCCTGTTAAGTTGCCCAGCACAATCACCAACAAAGGGACAATGCCGTAATATTGGACAACAATTTCAGTCAACACCAAAGACACAGCCGCCATCAGGGCAGAAGCCAGCACGAAGAAACTGTAAGGGAGTTCTGAAATTTAAATCATCCCAAAACTTTCGGCGGCGTGAAGCGTAAACCCACAGGGCAAGTGACGTGAAACGTGAGGATTTATGGCGTAAAAACATCACGTTTCACGCTTCACGTTTCATGGAGTTGGGACAATTACCCGTACCGGGCACAGGTATTTTTTCGGAACTGCCTAACGGGTTTGCGTGGTCATAAAAACGGAACACAACTCAAAATAACTTCAATGACTTTATTTCGCAGCAGGCGTCGAATGTAGCCGGGGGTGAGACCACTGATCTCGGCAGCCCTCGTCACTGAGATGAGTTTTGAGGTGAGATCCTCCAGGGAATCTCGTTTCGTGGTCTGTTTGGGCATCGTAGAATGTGAGAAAGATCAAGTTAGTTCAGTCAATATGCCTGGACAGTTTGGGGTTTCGTTTTTCTGAACTTCTATTAGGTTCTGTTGACATTTCACTTGGTTAGTCCAAAAACGCCCCTTCGATACGGCATTCGCTGCGCTCAGCCTACTGAGGATGCGTTTTTGGGCCGATTTCGCATGCTGAGTGCCTTTGTAGGCGTATCGAAGCGTGCGAAATCGGCAAATGTCAACAGAACCTAGTTGTCAATTGTGGGTTGCTGGCTGGCATCGGCACAAAAAGTTCCAGATTAGACTGCCATGACCAACCTAGTGCCGCAGCAGTTAGATTAGCTGACCCAACAAGACATTGATCATCCGCACAGTAGAACTTGGCGTGCAAATCGGGTCTTAGCCAGAGGGATGTGCCAGGTCGTTCCTTTAGTAACGGCCAAATTCCCAAATCGCTTACGCCAGCGGCGATTTCATCCGGTCGCTAGTGTGTAATAGTGGTATATCTTCCTCTAAGGCAGGTGCTTTGTGGTATTACGAGTAACACGCCCTAATGCTTCTTGCAACGCTTTACGAATAACTTCAGTCTTGTCTGATGCATAACCCATTCTTACCAGTTCTTCTAAAGTCTGCCTATCCTTTGGATATAGATTAATTGTAAAATTACCAGTCGAAGAAGTTTCGACTGTGTTTATACTGCATTGATCACTATACTGATATTCAGGCTTTAAGACTATTTCTTCACAATCTTCAATGTGATAATCGTTACCACCAACAATGACGAATGATGGAGGATAAGCTACACGTCCATTGTTCCAATATTTACGATTTTTGAGCTTGACTTCTACAAGCTGTCCCGTTTTTAGGTCCATTTTATCCCCATTGACTTGAATAAATTTCTAACTTTGGCTCTACTTTCTTAGATAGTTTCTGTCTGGAAACCCTGCTCTAGCGAGCCTCCGACAGCTTTGGCATCCGCTTGCAAGACCGGTGAGTCCTCTACAAAGCTAATTTCGCTCTATTTTTAGACCTGTAGTCCGGTTTGGCATAAGTTTTTCGGTAGCTATT
>DAOUMU010000384.1:0-73364 GCA_034409055.1 Anaerolineae bacterium | reverse complement strand
AATCATCAGGCCTGACCTTTCAGGCCGTTGCAGTTTTTGTTGTTAAAGGTACAGAGTAGTAGTAATCTCTTGGTTATGTCAATAAATCGACCATTTCAACTGTCAAAATTTGACACTCAGTGTAATGCGCAAAAAAACATAAATTCCCATCGTCCTTCAATAGTTGCATCCGACTCGGAGAAAACAAAGTGAGACAGCTAAAATTTTAGCCGGCCTTTACATTCATCCAATATCGGCACCGTGCTACTGGCTCCCACCCGGGTCACTAAAGACCGTATCTCGAGCAGGTTGTCCAGCGAACGAACACCGCCGGCTGCTTTGACCTGAACGTGGTCGGGGGAAGACTGGCGCATCAGCTTTAAATCTTCATACGTCGCCCCGCCCGTGCCGTATCCGGTTGAGGTCTTAACCCAGTCGGCCTTTAGTTCGCCACAGATTTCACACAACCGGATTTTGTGTTCATTGTTCAAATAACAGTTCTCAAAAATGACCTTGACCTTCTGTCCCCGGTCGTGAGTGACCTCGATGACAGCCTTGATATCGTTCCGCACGTAATCCCAGTTTCCGCTCAGTACCTGGCTGATGTTGACCACCATGTCCAGTTCTTCGCCCCCGTCGTCGAGCGCCTGCTTGGCCTCAGCCACCTTGATGGCTGTAGTGTGGCCCCCGTGGGGAAAGCCGATGGTCGTGCTGGCCTTGACCGTACTACCGGCCAGAATTTCGGCGCAACGCTTCAAATAGTAGGGCATGATGCAGACACTGGCCACATCATAGTCCAGGGCAATTTGACAGCCCTGTTCCAACTCCTCGACGGTCAGAGTGGGCTTCAACAGCGAATGGTCAATCATCTTGGCAATTTGTTCGTAGGTGTAATCCATTTTTTTCTCCTTCATTCAGTATTCTATGGCATAAATTGCTTCAGGTATCGCCCGCTTTGTATAATAGAGGCTTTGCGGCTCTCCAGGGAGCCTTCGTAGGCCCGGTCTTCAACCTCAATACAGACAGGACCATCATATCCGACATCGGTTAACACGGAGAAGAATTTACCCCAATCCACATCGCCCAGGCCGGGCAACTTGGGCACGTGGAATTCCAACGGGGTGGCCATGATACCCACTTCGTCCAGCCGGTGCTTATCGATGCGGACGTCTTTGGCGTGAATGTGGAACAGCTTATCGGTGAAGTCGCGCATAGGCTTGAGGTAGTCCATATGCTGCCAGATCATGTGGGAGGGATCATAGTTAAGGCCGAAGTTATCGCTGGGGATTTCCTCGAACATACGCCGCCAGATGGCCGGGCTGTGGGCCAGATTCTTCCCACCCGGCCATTCATCTTGGCTGAAGGCCATCGGACAGTTTTCGATGCCAATCTTTATGCCGTGTTCTTCGGCAAATTTGATGAGTGGCGGCCACACTTCTTTGAAACGCGGCCAGTTGTCCTCCACCGACTTGGTCCAATCACGGCCAATGAAGCTGTTGACTGTCCCCACCCCCAGCATTTCTGCGGCCAGGATGACCTGCTTGATATGATCGATGTAAACCTGGGCCTCCTCCTTATCCAGGGTGAGGGCGTTGGGATAGTACCCCAGACCGCTGATGCTGATACCGGCTGAGTCCACAACTCGCCTGACCCGGGCGGCATCATCCTTGGTAAATCCGACCACGTCGATGTGGGTGACGCCGGCATAACGCCGTTCGGCCTTACCTTTGGGCCAGCACATCAACTCCACGCAGCCAAACCCCTCAGCCGCAGCAAACTGCACCACTTCCTCCAGGGACAGATCCGGCAAAATGGCACTGACAAAACCTAGCTTCATCATTGAAACACCTCCTTGTTGGTTTATAGTTTTATTATGCCTCTTTTTTATCTTCAAAATCAAGCAGGGCCCCGGCGGCCGGCCGGGCGGTTTGAATGGGACCGAGGCGGTTTTGAAATTCATAGGCGTCGCCGCGATACAAGGTCCGTTCCCACCAGAGGGGCACGTCACCGCTCAGGTAGCCAACAGACATGACCACCAGTCCCGAGGCGCCGTCGGGTACGTCCAGCAGCTTGGCCTCGGTGTCCATCACCGGTACGGCCCGAATCGTCTGATCGGCGCCGGTGATATCGAGCTTATACTTCTCAGCCCAGAGAGCATATAGGGAGCCGGCCAGTTCGGTTTTTGACAAATTGGGGCAGAATCTGGCCACAATATATCGGTGCTCCAGAATAACCGGGGTGCCGTCGGCCAGTCTCAGCCGTTCGATGTAGTACAGCTTGTCATCGGGTTGCCCCCGCAGCTTTTGCCTGATGTCAATGGTAACCTGTCTGGCCAGGACGGTGTGACATTGTAAAACTCGGGTCGAGGGTTTTTTACCGGCGGCGATGGCTTTATCGGTGAAACTGACCAGGGCCCTCAGGTCATAATCAATGACCCCCCCTCGGACGAAGGTGCCCACGCCTTTCTTGAACTCCAACACACCCTCGGCCACCAGATTGGACAAGGCTTTGTTGGCCGTGGCCCGGCTCACGTCGAATCGCTCGCAGATCTGCCGCTCGGTGAGGAACTGGTCGTTCACCTTAAACTCACCCTGGCGGATCAAGTCCCGCAGCACTTCGTTCAGTTGCTGATAGATTGGCGCTTTGACCAGACGCTTTGACATCGGTGGGTTGTTTTACAATGAAAGGGCATCCCGTAGCAAGGGTATCCCGTAGCAAGGGCATCTCATAGCAAGGGCATCCCGTAGCAAGGGCATCCCTATGCCCGCTTGCAAGTGACATCCCGTGGCAAGGGCATCCCTATGCTCGCTTGCAAGTGGTATAGTGGCTAAGCCACCGCATTATATATAAGTTCTGTTTTGGAGTCAAACCAAACAGGTGAACCGCTGAAACCGCTGAGTCAAATGAGGGCGCTGAGGTAAAATCAGCCCTCTCAACATTTAACATTCAAAATTAGGGAGTGTTGACAGAGAAATTTTGATGGCCTATAATGGGTCCAAATGTACGGACGTATATGAAGGCTAAACTTATGGCAGCGGCAAAACAGGTTCAGATTGACGACCTGCCCATCACGCCCGTCGCCCCCGTCATCTTGAGGAGGCAACCATGAGCCTCAGTCCTCGCGAACGGGTTAGGCTGGCTGTCAACCACCAAGAAGCGGATCGGGTGCCGCTGGCTTTGTGGGGCAGTTGGTATGGCCTGACCGACAAGCTCTATTTCAACGTACTCAAAACATTAGGCTGGCAACCCGGGCCACCTTTTCGTCCCGACCTGGTCCACTCGGTCAACTATTACGATGACCGCCTGCTCGAGTATTTGCAGGTTGACGTGCGTCACGTGGACCCTGGCGCTATCGTGGCCACCGCGAAAATCAAGACTGACGGCACGGATGCCTGGGGCATACGCTGGGACAGGAGCGGCCTGTATCGTCTCGCCGATTACTTTCCCCTGGTCGAGGCTTCCTTGGCAGAGATCAAGCAATATCAATTTCCCGACCCAGACGAACTTATCCCGGCTGAAGCGATTCTGGCTCGCCTGGAAACGATTCGGGCTATGGGTCAGGAATATGCCATCGTCGGCCGGGCCGTGGCTTCGTACGGTTTTTTCGAAATGGCCCAATCGCTGCGCAAACACGACCAGCTTATGATGGACCTGATTCTGGCCCCGGAAATTGTACACGCTCTGGTGGCCCGCCTGTACGAGTGTTACGCGGGTATGATTGAGCGCTTCCTGGACCTGGTCGGGCAACACCTGGATATGCTTGAACTGCCCGGCGATGATTTTGCCGGCAATAAAGGCCCCATTATTGCCCCGAAAATGTTTGACCAATTCTTCCGGCAGCCCTACCAGCGGCTCATTCAACTGATCAAAAGCCACAGCCCCCATATCAAAGTCATTTTCCATTCAGACGGGGCCATGACGCCCTTTTTGCCCCGCCTGATCGACATGGGCGTGGACATTTTCCATCCCCTGGAACCCTTACCCGTCACTGACATGGCCGCAATCAAGGCCGAGTACGGGTCTCGACTGGTCTTCATGGGGGGCATCGATATCCGTGAAGCCCTGCAAGGGGACAAAGCCAGGGTGGTGGCCGAGGTCAAAACACGCCTGCAACAGCTTGCCCCCGGTGGGGGATACATTCTGGCTCCGGCCAATCATCTCCAGTGGGACGTGCCGCCTGAGAATCTGTTTACCCTTTACCGGGCCGCTCAAGAGTACGGCCGGTATCCACTAACCTATCGGGAGGGTAGGTGAATAGTTACGAGCGTAAAAATCACTTCACGCAACACGCAACACGTTTTACACGATGATAATTCTCGCTACAAGCGCAACGCAAATCTTGCTAGTAATAAACGGTAAAATATAGACAATGTCTACTCACAGAGAAATTGACCAGTACGATATCGTTACCAAAACAGTGCCGACGCTTCATTTTATTGGTGTGACCACGGCCCAATCTTCGTCTATGAAGCTGTTTCCCCGGTGGATGGAAGCGTTAGGTCGCCCGGAAGTGGTCATTGAAGGGATCGACCTCAAACTGCACGACGAGCCGGAGCGTTATCGCCAGGCTGTGGCTCAGATCAAATATGATCCCCTATCGTTGGGTGCCGGGGTCACTGCTCACAAAATCGATCTCCTTGAAGCGGCCCGGGATATGTTCGACAGCCTCACCCCGCCGGCCCAAACCTGTCATGAGGTCTCGAGTATCGCCAAACGGAACGGCCTCCTGGAGGGACACACGATCGACCCGGCCGCTTCCGGTTTGAGCCTGGAAGCCATCGTGGGCAAGAATTATTTTGCCCGTACCGGGGCTCAAGTTTTATGCTTGGGCGCCGGCGGGGCGGCCACCGCCCTCAGTCTGCATCTGATCAACGGACAACCGGCCAGTGACCGGCCCAAGCGGGTGGTTGTGGTCGATCTTGCCCCGGACCGGCTGGAGCGGCTGCAAAGGATCGTGGCCAGTCTTCGGCCGGACATCACCTTCGACTACGTCTGCAACCAGGACCCCCAGGTTAATGATGAGATGATGGCGGCTATGCCAGCGGGCAGCCTGGTCATCAATGCCACCGGTATGGGCAAGGATCGACCTGGCTCCCCCATCACCAAGGCCGGTCTTTTTCCCCGCAATGGCATCGCCTGGGAACTGAACTATCGGGGTGAGCTTGATTTTATGCACCAGGCCCTGGCTCAGAAAAATACTCGAAACCTGACCGTGGCCGATGGCTGGGGCTATTTTCTACATGGCTGGACGGCCGTAATCAGTTGGGTGTTGGATGTGCCCATCAATCAGGCTATGTTTGAGCGTTTGGCGGACATCGCCGCTGGCGTGAGAACAAACCGGTATTAATCTTCACCAGAAAACTTGATTTTGTATTCAAAAACATATGATGAAATAAGCCTGTTCCAGGGGCAAGTTAGCAACTTGCCCTACCACTGAAATCCCCCCTTTTGTTAATGATTGGCTTGTGGTATACTTTATTCATCTGCAAAAATGTATCCTATCCAACTCCAAAAGGGAAAAAGAAAATGCTAAGAAACCACAAATCGCTCATCCTCTTTATGATTATGGTAATAACGGCTCTGATCGCTGCCCAATGCGATACGACCGCCGAAGATGTGGCCACCGTTGAGGCCATTCCCACGGCTACCCCGGCCCCGGCGCAAGAGGTGCCGGCTGCTGAACCCGCCCAGGCAGAACCGGCTGAAGTCGTAGAGGCGGAGGCAGCCGCGCCGGCTGTGGTCCCTGCTTTTGAGGCAGCCGGCCTGGATACGTTACCCGACTTGTCTGGACAAACACTCGATATTTTGACCTGGGATGGTTATGCCCCCGACGAGTTAGTTACAGCGTTTGAACAGGCGACCGGGGTAACTGTGGCGGTAACCTATATTGAAGACAACGACGAACTGATTGACAAGCTCCAAAATGAGAACGAAGGGTGGGATATTGCCCAGCCCACCCTGACCAAACTGGCCCTGGCTCAGGAACTTTATGGGTTTTACCAGCCCATTGATACCAGTCGGGTTAGCAACCTGGCCAATGTCATCAGTTCATTGAACGAGCGGGTGGTCGAGTACTCCACGGTGGCCGGTGACCAGTACGGCCTGCCTTTTACCTGGGGTGCTTCGGGCCTGATTGTCAATACGGCTAAAATTGAGGAGCCAATCACCTCTTACCGGCAGTTGTGTGATCCCGGTTATGCTGGTCGCGTCACCTATCGCTATCGTTACGCTACTTTTGTCGGGGCTGCCTACGGCCTGGGCTACGACTTATATGCAGCGGTTGATGATTCGGCTGAGTGGCGCAAGATCATGGAAGAGACCCTGGCTTACCTGATTGAGTGCGACCGCAATGTTAAATCCTATTGGACGACCCGGCAGGAGAATATCGATTTTATGTTGCGGGAAGAAACCTATCTGGCCCAGGGTTGGGACGGAACCGGCTGGCTATTGAGCCAGGCCAAACCGGAAATCAAATTCATCGCCCCGGAGGAAGGGGGACTGGGTTGGGTCGATACCCTGGCTATTCCGGCCCAGGCAGACAACCTGGACGCAGCTTATGCCTGGATTGACTACATGTACGAGGCCAGAAATGCGGGCAGGTTGGCCGAGGTCAGTGGCTACATGTCAGCCGTAGGGGAAGCTGTCGATTATCTGCCTGAAACACGGGCCGCCTTGATTAAAGAGAGTTTTCCGCCAGAAGCAATTGACAACATCAATTGGTCTCCCCCGCTGACGCCCGAATTGGATGAGATTAATGCCGAGGTGGTCGAAAATTTGCGGCTCGTGGTCGAAAACCGGACGCGACCTGTCGACTTAGAAGCCATTGCGGCTGAGTTTGATGTGGCCGGTTTGGCCGATTTGCCCAACCTGTCCGGGCAGACACTGCGCATTTTGACCTGGGAAGGGTATGTTTCCAATGACTTAAAAAATGCCTTTGAGCAGGCCACCGGGGCGACGGTGGAGGTAACCTATATTTCAGACAACGACGAACTAATCAGTAAACTTCGAGAGAGTGGCGGTGTGGGTTGGGATTTAGCTCAGCCGACCGCCACCGAGGTACTGGTGGCCCAGCAGCTATACGGTATCTACCAACCCATTGACGTCGACCGCATCTTAAAGCTGGACCATCTAAATGCGACCCTTAAAGAACGAGTGGCCAATTACTCAACCCTGGATGGCCAACCTTACGCCGTGCCCTTTACCTGGGGCGCTACCGGCTTGATTGTCAATACGGCCCGGGTTGATGAACCGATCACCTCCTACCGCCAGTTATGTGACAGCCAATATGCCGGGCATGTGACTTATCGCTACCGTTACGCTATGTTTGTCGCCGCAGCTTACGGCCTGGGGTACGACCTGTATGCCGCCGCCGATGACCCGGAAGAGTGGCAAAGGATTATGGAAGAGGCATTGGCTTACCTGCTCGATTGCCGGGATAATGTTAAGGTTTACTGGACCACGCGTCAGGAGAATATCGACCTCATGCTGCGTGAAGAAACCTACCTGGCCGAGGGGTGGGATGGGACCGGCTGGCTGTTAAGCCGGCAAAACCCGGACATTAAATTTATTGCCCCGGCAGAAGGGGCGCTGGCCTTTATTGACGCTTTTGCCATTCCGGCCGGAGCGGAGAACCTGAAGGCGGCTTATGCCTGGATTGACTACATGCTCGAGCCCAAAAATGCGGGCAAACTGATTGAGAGCAGTGGCTATCTGTCGGCTGTTGATGAGGCCACAACTTATCTGTCCAATGAACAAATTGGTTTAATTAACGAGAGTTACCCCCCCGAAGCGTTTGATAACATCCGCTGGCCGCCGGTGCTGACTGCCGAGATCAAACAAATCAACGTCGAAATCCCGAAGAGGTTGGAAGCTGAGGTGACGAAGTAACCAACAACGCTGCCAGAGGTTGCTGCGGCTTAGCTACAAATGCTTCCAATAAGGCCTGGAAACGGTTCAACATTTGTTGGACCGTTTCTGCTTTAAAATGATGTTGGTTATAACTCATCTGTAGCAGTAACTCCGAACCAGGTACAACCTCTACGTTGAGGGGATAAGGCCACCTGTCTACCCAGCCCACATGACGGATTTCCAGGTTACTGCCCGGTTTTCGGGCTGTATTCTCCTTGGAGAGAAGGGGGTTTAACGGATAGTTCTGAAAGCGCAGCACGCTCTCGAACAAAGGCTGCTTGGCCCCACTCCCGCTCTCTCCCCTTCTTTGAGTCTGCGCTGGTAAGATGTGCTCAGTTTGCTGGCGCAGTTCAACTTGTTGCTGCTGGAATTGGGTCAACCAGGGCACGAGGGGGGTAGCCAGAGGTATCTCCACCCGAACCAGTAACATTTTGAGCAGCAGACCAACCATCGACTCAAACTCGACCACAGCCGGCCGGTCAGAGGCAACGACCCAAAACGTGACCCTCTCCTGGCCGCTGTAGTGTCGCAGCAGTAGCGCCCACGCCCCTTGCACCACACTGTTTAGCGTCAACCGGTGCTGTTGGGCAAAGGCTTGTAACTGGGCCGTGGTGGTCGTGGACAACCGAATTTGCTGTTCCTGGTAAGCATCTTTAGATTGTTCGTTATTCGTGGTCCGTAGTCCGTAGTCTGTGGTCCGTTGTTCGTGGTCCGTAGTCCGTGCTTGTAGCCAGGCGATGTAAGCTCGATAGGGGGGGGGCGGGGCAAGCTGTGGGGGGGGCTTATCCCGGCAGAACGCTTCATAAACGGTAAAGATTTCTTGCCAGAGCGGGGCGGTCGACCATCCATCTAACAAGAGATGATGGTGGCTCCAGATAAACTGGTAGGTTTCGGCCTCAAGTTGGATGAGGGCTAAACGCATTAAGGGGGCCTCTGTCAGGTCAAAGCCTCGGGTCCGGTCTGCGGCCAGCCAGGCGGTCAACTTTGTCTGCTGCTCGGCTGAGGATAGCCCCCGCCAATCCTGTTGCTCCCAGAGGAGATCAGCCTGCCGATACACCACCTGGAGCGGTTCATCCAGTCCCTGCCAGACAAATGCCGTCCGCAAAATCGGTTGACGGTTCACCACGTGTTGCCAGGCCCGCCGAAAGGCAGAGACATCCAGGGGGCCGGGCAAGGTACAGTACCACTGCACGAAATAGGCCCTCGAACTGGGAGCACCGTGGACGTGTAAAAGCATCGCTTGCTGCATGGGCGAGAGGGGATAAATATCTTCCACCGGCCGGTTATCTGCGACGAATTGATCCAGCATTTGCTGGTCGAGTCTGGCCAACGGAAAATCGGCGGGTGTATAGCCGGACTGGCAATGAGTGATCAATAATTGCAAGCTTTCTATCAAGCCGGCTGCCAAACCTTCGATGGTCGTTCGTCGATGGACACCCTCACTGTAAGTCCAATCTATGTGGAGCCGGCCTCCAGTCACGTAGCTATCCACTTCTAACAAGTGACTACGGCGGTTGAGCGGACTGCGGACCGGCCCGGCCAGGGAACGAACAGTGGACATAGGTAGTGGATGGAAGGAATCTGAAATCTGCCCTGGCTCAAATTGACCCAGGTAGTTAAAACTGACTTCGGCCTGAGGTAAGGCTTGCAACTTGGCCACAATATCTGCATCGCGGCTCAAATATCGTAATAGGCCGTAGCCAATACCCCGCTGGGGGATACGGCGGAGGGTCTCCTTAACTGATTGGATGGCCGGCTCTGGTGAGGTGTTCCTGTTCAAGGTCAGGGATACGGGAAAGAGGGTGGTAAACCAGCCGATTGTACGGGATAGGTCCAGGCCAGGCCCAATCTCCTCCCGGCCGTGTCCCTCCAGGTCGATCAATAAAGTCGTTGAAGCATTCCCCTGACTATCCGTTTCTCGTGCCACCCACCGGACCAGGGTTTGGGCCAGAGCGGTCAGCAATATCTCGTTAATCTGCGTGTGATAAGTGGCCGGCACTTTGTACAGCAAGGTCCGGGTAGCCTCAACGTCAAGCGATACCGACACGACCCGAGCCGATGCTTCGGTATTTTGGGCTAGAGTAGATTGGTGGGTTGTGCTCTCAATCTGTTCGGGATAATCTACCGGCAAACAGGCCAGGTGGGGGGGCGGTTTACGCAGCCAGTAGGTAGCCTCAGCCCGCAGTGGCTCAGACTGAGCGTATTTGGTTAACTGTTCAGCCCACCGTTTGAAGGAGGTGGTTTTAGGGGGCAGCCGAACCGGCTCACCCCGGCTCAGTTGCCGGTAAACGGTCTGTAAATCCTCCACAAAGATGCGCCAGGAGACGCCGTCAACCGCCAGATGGTGAACCACGATGAGCAGGCGGGCCGGCTTTTGTAGACCGAGGTTAAACAGGGCGGCCCGCAGCAAGGGCCCCGTGGACAAATTCAAACCGGCCTGGAGTGCCGTGGCCCTCGTCTGAATGGCAGCCTCTTGCTCCGTCGGGGGTAAGGCCGACAGATCGGTTTCGGACAGAGAGACCGGATGAGCGTCCTGGTCAAGACCGGCGTTAAATTGTTGCCAACTCGATTCTGGGCCGTTAGGCCAAAAACGGAGACGGAGGGCGTCGTGGTGTTGGCTGAGATGGTGGATAGCCTGCTCTAATAAGGTTGGATCGGGGGCCGGTTCGATTTCAAACATCAGCGACATATTCCAATGGTGCAGGGCGGACAACTCTTCCCAAGAGAGAGCTTCGCCCTGTTCAAAAAACCAACATTGAATCGGGGTCAGGGGCACCGGACCTGTCACCACCCCCTGTTCAGCCTCGGCTACAGGGACGGTATCGATCACCTCTGCCAACCCGGCAATCGTCTGGTGCTCAAAAATTTGGCGGGGGGTGAGACGCAAGCCGGCCTGATTAGCCCTGGCGATAATCTGAATACTGAGAATGGAGTCCCCACCCAGCTCGAAGAAATTGTCATAGACGCCCACTCTCTCAAGGCCAAGAATCTGGCGCCAAAGCTCGGCCAGAATCTCCTCGACCCGGTTATGGGGGGGCACAAAATCCTCCGCCGGTTCAGATTCAGGCAGGTCGACCGGAGGGAGGACACGACGGTCCACCTTTCCGTTCGGGGTTAGCGGGAGTGCCGCCAGCGGTACAAAAGTGGTCGGAAGCATATAACTGGGCAATTTGCCTTTTAAAAATTGATAAAGTTCACGCTTGAAATCAGGAGTAGGCAGTAAGGAGTAAGCCGTAGGGGGGGAGGGTTGGGTTAAAGAAGGGGGTGGTTGGGCCGAAACGATGTATGCCACGAGACGTTTGTGGCCCGGTTTGTCCGGCTGAGCAATAACGGCGGCTTCACGCACCAGGGGGTGTTGGGCGATGGTAGCTTCAATCTCGGCCAACTCCACCCGGAAACCCCGAAGCTTGATTTGCTGATCAACCCGGCCCAGATATTCAATGCTGCCGTCCGCTCGGTAGCGGACCATATCGCCGGTTTTGTAAAGGATGTCCTTCATCCTTCCGAAGGGGTTTGGGATAAACGTTTCTGCGGTTAGATCAGGCTGATTGAGGTAACCACGCGCCACACCCTCTCCGCCGATATACAACTCGCCGGGGATGCCGATGGGCACCGGTTGCAGATTTTGATCCAGGATGTATACCTGCGCGCCCGGAATAACCCGGCCAATCGACGAGGCTTGCCAGGTTGTGGTGGCCCCGGCTGTCTCTGTCAATTGGCAGAGGGTGGCCACGACGGTCGTTTCGGTGGGGCCGTAGCCGTTCATCAACTGTACCCGGTTGCCGATGGCTTGCCGCCAGGCCGCCACGCGTTCCGGTAACACTTTTTCGCCGCCAAAACTGACCAGGCGTAAGGATGTAGGCAGTCGCCACGGTTCGTTGGCCAGGCCGGTCGCCAGTTCATGCCAGAAGGCTGTAGGGAGAAAGAGGGTGGTGATACCCCATTGTTGGCATGCTTCCAGAAAATCGGGAACAGCCCCGGACATCTCCTCTGTACGCAACACCAACGTGGCCCCACAGGTGAGACAGGGATAGATTTCCTCAACGCTAATATCAAAACTGATGGAAGCAAACTGTAAAACCCGGTCGTTGGCTGTTAAACTGTACTGGTCCGCAGCGGTTTTGGCATACCAGACCAAAGAATGATGCTCGATCATCACTCCTTTGGGGGTGCCGGTTGAGCCGGAGGTATACATTACGTAGGCCAGGTTATCAGGTGTGACCTCACTGGTTGGATTTTCCGTAGGCTCCTGGGCGATGACCGCCCAATCGGTATCAAGACAAACCAGGGTGGGATTTTGGATTTTAGATTTCGGGTTTCGGATTTCGGATTTTAGATTTTGGATTTCTGGCACTTTGCCTTCATCTGGTAAAAAACCCACAGGGCAAGTGTCGTCAATCGTCAACCCACAGGGCAAGTGTCGTAAATCGTAAATCTTCTGCTGGGTTAGCAGGACAGGGGCCTGGGTATGGGCTAACATAAAGGCCAGTCGCTCCTGGGGATAGTCCGGGTCCAGGGGCACGTAAGCTCCCCCCGCTTTGAGGATACCCAACAGCCCCACCACCATCTCCAGGGAACGTTCCAGGCACAGGCCCACCCGTACATCCGGTCCGACCCCCAACTTTTGCAGATAGTGAGCCAGTTGGTTGGCCCGTTGATTCAACTCCCGGTAGGTCAGTTGGATTGCGGGCACTTGCTCTATGGGTTGCGGATTGCGGACACTTGCCCTATGGGTTGCGGATTGTGCTTGTGTGCCCTTGCTCCGTGGGGTGGAGTGATTTTGACTCGCCTCGGGGAAAATAATAACTGCGACTGCATCGGGCGTTCGTTCGACCTGGGCTTCAAATAGGTGGTGTAGGCAACGATGGGATGTGGTAGGGTAAGTTGCTAACTTGCCCTGGGCGTAGGGAGATTGCCGGGCCAGGCCGTTCCACTCGACGAGCATTTGATGCTGTTCGGCCTCCGTCAACAGGGGTAAGTCTGACAAACATTGGTCCGGGTTGGCCACAATACCGGCCAGCAGGGTTTGAAAATGTCCGGCCAGTCGGGCGATGGTGGGCGGGTCGAACAGGTCGGTGTTGTATTCAAAGGCGCCACTCAACCCCTGGGACTCTTCAATCAAATCCAGGGACAGGTCAAATTGGGCCGCGTCACTGTCAACCGCCAGCCAGGTTGCGGTCAGGCCGGGTAACGTCAGCCGTTGTAAGGGCGGTTCATTTTGCAGATTGAACATCACCTGGAATAACGGCTGCCGGCTGGGATCACGTTCTGGCTGAAGCACCTCCACCAGTTGGTCAAAGGGCAGGTCTTGATGGGCGTAAGCGTCCAGGGCAACCTGGCGCACCTGCCCCAACAAGGTCCGAAAAGTAGGGTTACCGGACAGGTCAGTGCGCAACACCAGGGTATTGACAAAAAAACCAATCAGATTCTCAATCTCGCTGCGGTGGCGATTGGCAATCGGTGAGCCAACGGGAATGTCTGTTTGACCAGTGTAGCGATACAGGAGGACTTGAAAAGCGGCCAACAAGGTCATAAATAGAGTGCCCCCCTCTTGCTGGCTTAAGCTTCGCAGCGACTCGGCCAGGGAGGGGGGGAGGGTGAAGGTACAAGTTGTCCCCCGAAAGGTTTGGCTGGGGGGACGGGGCCGGTCTGTGGGCAGTGATAATGTGGGGAGATCCTCAAGCTGCTGTCGCCAGTAGTCCAATTGATGCTGAAGGGGGAAAGGGCCATTTTCCTGCCCTCCGGCCAGCCACTGCCGCCGCTGCCAGAGGGCAAAGTCGGCGTACTGGATGGGTAAGTCCGGCAGTGAGACAGGCTGGCCCGTAGTAAAACCCTGATAGAGCGCACTCAATTCTTGAAAAAAGAGCCGTATTGACCAGCGATCAGAGATAATGTGGTGCATGTTTAAGAGCAGTATATATTCCCCGTTTTGGCCATCATTTAAGAAGAGGAGGGTGGCGTAAAAGAGCGGTCCGTGAACCAAATCGAAGTGACGCTTGGCCTCGGTGTTGATGAGTTTTCTCACCTCAATCTCACGCTCGTTCTCTGGCAGAGCACGTAAATCGACCAGCAGCAAATCCTCAACCGTAAATTGATCGCTTGCAGGAGGAGCAATACGTTGCCCGGCCTGCCCCTCTATGGTGGGAAAGGTCGTCCGCAAGCTCTCGTGACGGCGCACAATTTCAGCCAGGCTGTTGCTCAGGGCGGTTATGTCGAGTGAGCCGGTCAGGCGAATGGCCAGGGGGATGTTATAGGCCGGATTATCAGGCTGCAATTGGTTCAGAAACCAGAGACGTTGCTGGGCAAACGAGAGGGGGATGCTGTCGGGCCTGGTTTGGGACCGGATGCCTGTGCCCATACGGGTAATAGACATTTCAGACAGGGTGTCTCCAGGTGTGTGCCAGGCGGCCAACAGCCCGGCCTGGTCAGCCAGAATAGGGGCTTCAAACAGGTGCTGGAGCGATAGCGCCACCCCGAAGCTTTGCTGTATCCGCGAGGCCAGTTGGGTGGCCAGGAGAGAGTCTCCGCCCAGCTCAAAAAAGTTATCGCGGATGTCAACCCGATCCAGCTTGAGGATATCCGCCCAAAGGGTGACCAGTAATTCCTCGGTAGGCGTTCGGGCAGGCACAAACGTGCTGTCAGACTCGGAACGGCTATGGCGTTGGTGAGTTTCAACGGCTGTATGAATCTGTTCGACGGTATACAGTTCCGTGGCAATCCGAGTCAGTAAGGTGGATTGCCACGTTCGACTTTTGAGACTTGCCCCGGCCCGTCCCGCAGATATTTTTGCTGGTTGATTGTTGGGGCTTGTCTCGCCCTGGTGAGCCTTGGGAGGTGTTACGGACACCGGTTTTGTGGTTTTTGGCTTGAAGGTCAGGGCAGCGGCTACCTCGACGGGGAACTGGAAGCAGAAGCCATCGTCCACGGAGATTCCTCGTCGCTGCGCTTCTCGGAATGACATGAAGGGTTCCTGGCAGTTCTGTCCGGTCTCTGTCAGAAAATCCAAAATGGGTTGATTCCGGGGAGTAGAGTGGTAAGGCAGGTCGACTCGGCTCAGCCCTCGCTCTACGGCCGTCCTGCCCAGCCGGGCCAGCATTTGATGCTCCACCCCGCGCCCCAGGGCCCGGCAGCTTAACAGAAAAGTATCTACTTTGAGTATATCGCTATCGGTCGTGAAGAAGATGACCCCTACCAGCCCGTAATCCCCAAAGCGGTCGCTGACTTCAACTACCAGGGACTCAAACGCCCCATTTTGCCAGCCTTGTTGGATTTCGCTTTCAGAGCGCCGCATGGTGGTGGCATTAAACTGATTGACCCGTTGGGTCAACTGGGCCACCCGGGGCAACTGAGAGAAGGTCATGGGTGAAATCTGTACCTTTAGCTCAAGTTTGGTCAAAAAATCGGCCAGGGTCAATGACTCTGTACGTAACTGTTCACGCTGCTGGTTTTGCCGGTAAAGGACAGTGCGCTGCCGGTCCACTTCTGTAATCTGCAATTTATCAAAGACCCAGAGGTGGGTTAGAAATTGCAGGATACGATCCGGCTCGGCTGGTAGTGGCAGAGCCAACACCTCCGGGCAATTGGCCTGCACTTCGACACATTCAAGTGGGTTGTCGTCGATAAAGACAAAACTATCAAGCCCCAATTGCAGCTCTTGCGCCAGCGATTTCAGGTTTTCTGACTTGGGCAGCCAATTGATACGCGAGGCCACAATATGTTCAGGTCGCAAGGGCATTTCCGGACGCTGGGCAAAGACGGCCCAGACGTCGACCGCTTGATTTTTACTACACAGGCAGATGAGCCGCCCGGCTACGGCTTGAGCCATCATAAAGGACTGGAGGGCCTGCCAGGGATCGTCTACGTTAACCCCCAGCGGTCCATCTTCGGCACAGACCCCGCCCCACAGCGTTTGGTCACAATCCAGGACAATCACTTTGAGTGAGGGATTCTGGAAGGTATATATTTTGCGGGCAAGCATTGTACCCAGAGCGGTAAAGAAGGTGGGCGTAAAGGGAACGTGGCCTAATTTGTCCCCATAAGCATCATACATGGCCTCTGGTGAGACCGGATAGGTGGCTGATAACTCAGCCGGTTCGATCACATAAACACTGCCGACCTCAGCCAACTCAGCGGCGGTCCGGTCCACCATACGCTTGAACTGGTCCATCAAAGTGGGGTCGGCCATAGTGGCCGGGGAGGGGGGACAGAGACAAAGTAGATACGGGGCAGCAGACCGGGCCACAGCAGCCTTTAGCGCCAGGACAAGGTCTCGCTCATAAGCGGTCGACGGATGAGGGCTGAGGGAAACTTCATCCTCCTGGGCCCGTATGGGTATCAGCCTTTCGCCCTCATCCTTTCCCTTGCGGCGGGTGGCATACAGGTTATATAGACCCGAATTTTGCAGCAAGACCTCTTCGTCCACCACCACCTCAAATCCCCGGCATTGAAGCAGGCGGGTGATCTGGGTAACCAGGCTGCCGGCCTGATCATGCACCTCCATAACAATCTGCTTAATGATTGACCAATGCTCGGCCTCGATGCCCTGGAGAATATCTAATTCACTTTTTTCCACGTCGATCTTCAGCAGGTCAATCTGGTCGATGCCTTGCTCTGTGATGATGCTGGAGAGCGTTTTCAACTGGCAGACAAACGTTTCAGACTCAAGCCTACCGGCCAGCAATTCGGCCGTGAATTTATCCAAGGCGGCCGGGTCAAGCGCACCGTTCTGCTGCCTTAACATATTACGGATGACGGCTTTAACGGCATGTTCGTCCTGGGCTGCGTCAGCATAGTAACTTGAAAAAACGGAGGAATGGCGATAAAAAGTGAATTGGGCCTTTTTGGTTTCATTAGACAGCCCATAATTGAACGTTTTGACTTGAGCGCCATACAACCTGGCGTTGGTCTGCAAAATTTCATAAACAGGGGGAGAAGGCTCAAAAGCGTAGACGGTCGCATGGGGGCATTTTTGTTGCACAAACAGGGTAAACAGGCCAATATTGGCCCCCACATCAACCACACAATCGCCGTCATTCAAAGTAATGCCGTGCTTTAAATAGGCCTGGTCGACAAATATCTCTTGATAAACGTAATCGGTTTCATATTGATTGAGGTGAGCTATTTCGGTATGATCTGGCAGTTTGTAACGGACATGGCCGGCCAGCAGATGTTCTTTCTCAGACGGGTCAACGTTAAGCCTCAGACCCTTATGGCCGCATAACCAATCTTCAAAGCGGACCAAAAGAACATTAAGGCCGGACTGATTTTGGGAAAGCAGGCTGGCCGGGTCGAGCAGTTGCTGAAAGACCTGATTGTACGGGGCAAATTCGACGGTATAAGGCAGATCAAGTGTCTGCAGCCAAAAAGTAAGCGACTCCTCGATTGGTTCTGTAGTGAAGGTAGCGGTAATGACAATTTTTTGCTCCGGCATCAATGGCGCACCCCGCCTACAATTTGCTCATGATCCCATCTAACAAAGCATCCCGGCGCTTGCTGACTTTTTCCCGTTCCTGGTCAGGTTGGACGTCCAGCCCTTGCAAGACCCGTATACGCCGGATTAACACCCGAATAATCCCCCAGGCTACTTCATTCCGGTCGGCCATCAACTCATAAAATGGGGCTTGATCCAGGCGTAACAAGCGGGTGTCCGCCAGGACCGTCACCGAAGCCGAGCGTAGTTCCGACTCGAACAGGGCCATTTCCCCGAAAATATCCCGGGCGTCCAGTTCGGCCAGGGTTTGCTGCCCATCGTGTACCCGCACCCGACCTTCAACGATGATATACAGGCTATGTCCAGGGTCACCTTTTTCAAAGAGCGTTTCTCCGGCTTTTACCTCTACCTCTTCCAGAATAGAAGCCACCTCGGCCAGTGCTTCCTCGGGCGTTTCGGCAAAAATATCCACTGCTTTTAAGATAAACACCTTCTCTACGGTCGATAACATCGTTACGTTTACTCCGTTCCTAACTGCTTGTAAATGTTTGACTACGCCCGCTACCTGGGGACTGGGGTCATCCATTAAAGCTTCAATCTGTGGCCAATAGTCGGCTGGGGCCAATTTTATCAGGGTCCAGATTGCCGTTTCCCGGATCAGAGGCGCAGTGGCGGACAGAGCCTCAACGACGACCGGAATCGCCTCTGTGAGGGACAGATGAGCCATTGCTTCCAGGCTGCAGGCGGTGGTCCACGGATGAAGCCACTTATCGGGTCGGGTCACCATTTCGTTCAGCCGCTGATGTTGCCCCAACTGCTTTTGAGGAAAAACAGCCTTCAATTGTGCCAGGCGTTGCCGGTGAGAAATTGTTGCGTCAAATAGGGGCAGCAAGATGGATTTTAATTCTCCCGGTATCAAAATATCGATGACTTCCAGGGCATAGGCCCTTTTTTCAGCCGAGCCATGCCCCTGGCGCAAGGCATCACGGGCCTGTAGCATAGCCGTCGCGTCATAAATAAAGGAGAGTAGCAAAAAGAGGCGGGCTTGATTTTGTGCCAGTTCATGATGCAAAGCCCGCTGGAGTGGGTTTAAGCCCTCAGCTTCCCCAATATCAACCAGGGCCATCAGCGTCCAGGTGGCATCAGCCACTTCATCTTTGATCTGTTGCTGAATCTGCTTCACTGCGTCAGGTTGGGCCTGATAGCCGCACAAACTCAGGGACTTTAACACCTGAAAACGTACGTCCTCGTCGGGGTAATCCATTTTGTCTCGCAGCAGGGCGATGACCTGTTCTCCCTGAATCCGACCGCAAATCCGGGCCAGGCGGATTAAGGTTTGGCGCGATTGCCCGGGACGGTCAAAAGCCGTTCGTAGTTCGGGGACAACTGTCTCGCCGCCGGCCACCAACACCGAGGAAGCAGCGGTCGCTAACTCAGGTGAGGAGAGAGCCTCGATGACCAACGGCCATAGTTGAGGCGGTTGTAGTTTACCCACGGCAGCCAGGGCCGCTCGCCGGACGGCGGCATCTTCATCTTGGAGCAAGCTCTGGAGCGGCTGGTAAAAACCAGGAATGCCTACTTCACCTAAAGCTTGGGCCGCAAAGACCCGGTCCGCCCTGTCAGGTGCGTTGACGGCCGCAAGCAGCCGTTGTCCGGCAATCAACACCCCCTCAATGCCACCACTACGGAGCAATCCGACCAGGGCGCCCTGCCTGATCTGAAAGTCGGGATCATCAAGATAGGGTTTAACCTCTTCGACCGCCTCAGTACCCCCCAGGGCCGCCAGGGTGCGCAGGGCCGTAGCCCGCACCGAGGCGACCCTTTCATAGGCGACTACTAGCCTGACAGATCTCAAGGTCGAGCTGGCCCGTCGCCGTTCAATGCGACGTAGCGCCTCCTGCCTTACTTCTGGTGCGGGATGTCTCAAAGCCCTCCGGAGAAATGTATCCAGCGACTCATGGTCAATTTCTTCCAGAACGTCTAAGGCGTACAGCACCTGTCCCACGCGGGAACTATTTAGCCCTTGCTGCAAAACCGCCAGGCTTGAGCCATCGGCCAGGGCCAGGAAATCACCCCCCAGGCGGCGTTTGGTCAGGGCTTGAGTCAGCACCCCGGCATATTCCCGGTTCAACAGAATGATGATGGCCAGCCAACCGATCAAGATAACCAACAAGATATAATAAAGTTGAACGGCCCCAAAGGTTAGGTAATTGGTTAATAACAGCAGGAGTATACCGGCCACACCACCGGCCATCGGTTCGATAAAACTTTCAACCACGGTCTGAACCTGCAACTGCTGCTGAACAGAGAGCGGTTGGTAGAGAACCAGTCCCCCTGACCGGTAAATCGAGAACCTGAGACCGCTGTCAAACACTTTGGTGCCCGTTGTTAGCCAGAAAATGAAAGCGATGGGTCCCCAAATGGTGCCGGTGATGACCACCAATATCGCCCCAACACTGACCATCACCGGCAAGGAGAGCAACCCGCCCAGCAAGCCATACCGTTCCATAAATGGTCCTGAGATAAAGACCCGGCTGATCAGGGAAGCCACCCCGGCCACGGCCAAGAAGTTACCCACAAAAGCGGCCAATTGATCGGCATCGGTATACCGGACCTGGGCTCGATCAAAAAAGGCATTATCCACAACGTAATAACCGAGCAGGGCAATGGCCGACAGGGCAAAGATGAGAACAATGTAGCGATCCTTAAATAGCTCCGCGTACGATTTTCGGCTTGGGGACTGTTGGGTGGATTCACGTTGGTTGGCTGATGGGGGTTCAACCGAGTCTGAAAGCTGGTCACTGTACAGGGAGGCAATGTAGAGCAGCATCCCTAGCGCACCGGCCAACCCTCCGGCCGCAACCAGTAACAGGTTGGGCGTGCCGAGCAGAACCACAAAGTAGGACATGGCAAAGCCGCTGACCACCGTGGCCGCCATCTCTCCCGAACCGATCAGGCCAAACAGGCGTTTACCCTGGCGTAAATCGAGCAGACGACCGGCCAGTCCCCAAAATTCCAGGCTGGTCAGCGCCCACAACAGTTCAAACCAGATCATCAGGGCCATCGCCGGCCACCTGGCCTCGGTCAGCCCCAGCAAAAAACGAAAGAGACCCAGCCCCAGCAATAAGGTGCTCAGGTTGGCAATCAAAAGGGCCTTAAATGAGAGGCGTTCTTCAAGTTGGGTATAGACGAAGCCGACCAGGCTGACGACAACAGCCACCCCTATGTAAACATAGGGCAATGCCTGGGCGCTGAACGTATCAATGAACAGGGCACTGGCAGCCGTACTGGTAAAAACTTTGGCCAGGCCGATAAAAAGAGAGTGAACCAGCAGCAGAGCCACCAGTTGCCCTTCGCCGGTGCGGATATTCAAGGCGACTGATAATCTATTGAGAAGGGACATTTCTTTAATATACAAAACTGGGGAGTAAATTTAAAACTTGCTCCCCAGTCATGATGGTATCAATTGGGAATTTCTATTATCCACCCTCGCCTTCGGCTGGCGGTTCTTCGGTCGGTGGCGGTGGTTCTTCCGTCGGTTGTGGTTCCTCGGTTGGTGATGGCTCTTCGGTTGGTTGTGGTTCCTCGGTTGGTGGTGGCTCTTCGGTTGGTGGTGGCGGTGGTGGTTCTTCCGTTGGCGGTGGTGGCGGTTCTTCGGTTGGTGGTGGCGGTGGTGGGGTGTAAACATAGATAAACTCCCACCAGGGGCTTTGTGGGCCAGGATTGCCAGCGCCATCCACGCCCCACACCCGCCAGCGGCCTCGCTCGGCCCCAATCCACTCAAAAGAGTAAACCGGATCAACCACCGAAAACTGGCCCAAGCCTTCAACTTCAGCTATGTAGCTAACCGCGTTCGGCACCGGTCCCCACTGTAAGGCCACCCGTGGTGTTGTGGCCTCAATCTGACCACCGTCGGGTGGGTAAGGATTGCCGGGAGCTTCAGTGACGGGCGGAATGGTTGGACCGGGTTCAGGTATCGGTTCGGCGGTTGGTTCAGTCGTTGGTTCGGTGGTCGGTTCAGCGGTTGGTTCAGTCGTTGGTTCGGTGGTTGGTTCAGGTTGTGGCTCGGTCGTTGGTTCGGGTGGCGGGGTATAGGTGTAGGTAAACTCCCACCAGGGACTTTCAGAGCCACGGTTGCCCGCTGCATCCACAGCCCACACCCGCCAGCGAATCGGATTGACTCCGTTCCACTCAATGGAACAGGCATTGACCGGACAGCTAAATTGGCCTAAGCCCTCAACTTCAACCCCATATCCCCCGGCCTCGGGGATAGGATCCCATTGCAGGGCGATAATATTGGTGGTGCCATTGACCACATCGCCATTGGCCGGGTAAGGATTGCCGGGCGCAGGCAGGACGTTTGGTGGGGGTGGTTCAATTTGCGGTTGGTAGGCAAATTCAAACCAGCCACTTTGAGTGCCGCGATTATCGGCCGCATCGACAGCCGTCACCCGCCAGCGGCCTCGTTGCAAGCTGGGGTCCCAATTCAAGACGTAGGTCGTTTCAGTCACTCCCACCACTTGCAAATTACCGGGATCGGAGTCGGCGCACCATTTACCCGGCTCGCACTTGTCAAAGAAGTCAATCTCGACCACATAACGCGCCGCTTGAGGTACAGCCGACCATTCTAAGCTAAATTGTGTTATGTTTGAGACAAAGCCATTGGGCGGATTATTGAGGCTGGGGGCAGGCAGCGGGGCAGGTGAAGGCGTGTCATCGTCAGGTGGTCTCTCGGTATCCCCGCCCTGGGTATCTTCGACGATGACAGACAATGATTGCAGATCACTTGGTGGGCCATCACCATCGTCATTCTTGGCCCAGACCCGCCATTGCCACTGCTCGGTTGTTTCCTGGGCAAAAACGGGAGCGCCCGTCAAACTGGCCAGCAGGTTGAGCTGGAAGGGGCCTTGTCCCAACAGGGCCGCAATTTCAGCCGGGATGAATCTAAACGTTGTCCCCGTAACCTCAAACGTCTTGGATTTGCCGCTACTGGTTCTGATCTCAACAACATACTTGATGTTATTGCCAGGAACCGGCTGCCAGGTTAACAGAACAGGTTGCCTGGACGGAACTGAGGGGAGTGTTATAATAATTTTCGGCGGCGTAGTCGGTGGGCCGGGTGGTGGGGCAGGCGCCTGGTAAGAGAAGCCTCGCCAGTCGCTTCGAGGGCTGGCCACACCGTTGGTATTGACCGTCCAGACTTGCCACCGGTAAGACTCGTTAGGATTGAAGCCAAATTTACTGACGGCCAGTTGGTAATTGGTATTGGTCACCCCTTCAAAAGTAATGTCACGCCACTTGCCATTTTCATACCTTTGAATCTGGATGCCATACCGCAATAAGTTTACATCTTTTACAGGTTGCCACTCTAATTTGATTGGAACCGATTTATCGGTAAAAATGGTGCCGTCGAGGGTAATTGGCACCGGGGCCCGAGGCGGTTCTGCACAGTTGTTGGTGTTACAGGGGCGATAGAAAACGTGTCGCCAACCACTTTTGGGGCCTTCCCGATTTTCGGAGTCCACCGCCCAGACGCGCCAGCGAAACAGAAGGACATTGTTGGGAGCCGTATCAACATATTCTGTTTTTTCTGTTTCAACAATCTGGGTTTTCTGCCCCACATCTCGACACCATTTATTGGCCTGGCAGATATCGTGAACGTCAATCTCGACCCTATACTTTTTCGCGTTGGAGACGGCCTTCCACTCCAGGGTCGTGCGGCGAGAGGAGTGATTAAACACCGTCCCATCGGCCGGAGACACCAATTTGGGCGTACTTAGCCCAGCCTGGACCTCAACTCGCAATCCGGCCGTGGTCTCACCGACCGCATTGCGGGTCACCAGAACAAAGTCGGTGGTCCGTTCCAGCTTGAGCGTGGTTCCCCCAGGCGACACAATGGGGTAATCTGTATTGTCGTATCGCAAATAGGCCACGGTCCCCGGACCACCTTCTAAATCCCATTTCAAGACCACACTCTCACCGGCGTTGATAATTGTCCGGTCGGCGTGGAACTTATGAATAACCGGCCTGGTTTGGGGTACCGGCGTCGGCGTCGCCGTAGCGGCCGGCTCAGGCGGAGGCGGCACTGACACCATCGCTACCTGCTCGACATTGCTGGCCGAAGAATATTGGGCATTGGCCGAGATCCAGGCCCGCCGGTCGCTATCGGCCGGATAAACAATCTGCCACCAGGTCCCTTCCGGGTTTTTGCCCGTAATTTGGCCTGATTGACCGTACTTTATCGCCCCAAGAATGGGGTAATTTGTCCCCGGTCCAGACCGGACATACAGGCCATTAACAATAATGGTCGCGTTAGGATTACTGACAATAAGACTGACCGGTTGGGCCCCGCTGGCTGGCTCGCCAGGTTCTTCGGCCAGACTGGGGGGCACCACCAGGGTAGGGGTGGGCGTGGGGGCACCGGTTGCCTGTCCGGCCTCTGCTGTTTGAGCGGGCAGGGCCGCCTCAAGGGCCGTCACCGTGACCATATTGAAGTCGCTTTGCTGATTGTCTACATTATAGGCTCGAACCTCAATAATGTTGTTACCAACAATCTGCGGAGTCCAACGGTAGTTATCTACCACTGAGTTGACCGGCGGCTCAACCGTTCTGTTGTAGACCGGCTGACCGTTGATCAATAGCTCCACTCGAGCCACACCTTTGACATCGGCGGCGCCAAATTCCACCACTATCTCCTGCCCCATGACTACGTTGATGCCATTTTGGGGGTAGGTAACGACGGCATTTGGCTTGCTGCTAACACTCCGGCCTAACAGTTGATTCAGGTTAAGGCTACAGGCCAGGCTAGTTAGCACCAACAGTAAAACAACAAACCTGATGGGGGACATGTTCAAAATCTTATTCATAAAACTCTCTCCTGGTTCAGATATTCGTGCTAACAAAGTTCTTCTGGAGGACAACATCTACAAAGTGAGAAACCTTGAATTGAATTTGGTAGGGTGCGTGACAGTTATTATACCATACCTCAGGTTGTTTTTTAAGGCTAACAAGATAAATTATATGGGTGTGTTTCATTTGAGTCAGAGCATTTCAAAACATCGTGTTGCGTGTTGCGTATTGCGTGTTTTTTTGGCACGTAACACGCAACACGTAATAACAACTGTTCGACTCGTTTGAAACACACCCAAATTATATTATTTGCTGGTACTGCCAACAGCTAAGATGCCAGTCGTGTCCTTCGATGGCCACGGCGGCCACGTAACCAGGGGCAGGCGTCAAGGCCGCTAAGGACCAGCGAGAGACCTCCTCTGAGGCTCCCCTGACCCTTAACAACCGGACCGGCTCTCCCGGCGCCAGGGAGACGTCAAATTGGTCTAAAGGTTGGGCCAGTCCGTTTCCAGTGGCTTTGAGATATGCTTCCTTGCGAGTCCAACAGTTAAAGAAGGCTTCTTGTTTTTGGTTTGCCGGAAGTATACGCCAGGTAGCATTCTCACTTGCGGAAAAAAATCTGGCCGCGATTTGCTCGATGTCCGGTATAGGGCGGATGTACTCCAGGTCAATGCCAATCTCGCGGCCGGCCGTGAAGGCATAGAGAGCCAGTTCGTGCGAATGGGCCAGGTTAAACTGGAGCGTATCACCACCGAGTTCCTCCGACAAACATGGCTTTCCCCGAGGGCCGTAGCGGAACTGCAACCGGCCCGGATCAAGACTTAAGTAGTACCCCAGGATTGCTCTGAGTACCCCCCGGCCAACAATGAATCGCCGCCGGTCCCGCTCGAACTGAAAACGCTCTGCTCTGCTTCGCTCGTCGGGCGAGAGTGTCTGCCTCAATTGGCCAACATAGGCAGCCGGTTGGTCCAGGGATGCCCGCCAAACATGGATCTCATTATCGGATAAGACCAAATTGGCTGGAGAAAGATACCACGAGCGATTGATAGCGGTCAAGCGTTAGCCTCCCTAACGTATATAAAAACTCACTCCTTCTCAATAGTACTTGAATATCACAAATATTTCAAGCCTATTTTAAGTTTCACCCCTCCTCTTTTTGTGGTATCATTGTAACGGTCGTAGGGTTATGGGTGGGCACACCAATAGAGGAGCCAAATTATGACCGGGAAACTTGGCAGATATGAAATTTTAGAGGAAATCGGACAGGGTGGCTTTGCCATTGTCTACCGCGTTCGGGATATGGAACTGGAGCGGTTGGTGGCCTTGAAGGAGTTGAGGCCAATCCTGCTCCAGGATACGAGTTGGGCCAGGCGCTTCCGCCGGGAGGCCAGGGCCATCGCCCGTCTGGATCATCCCCACATCGTTACTATTTACGACGTGGGTGAGGTGGAGGGCCGGCTCTTCATCGTTATGCGCCTGGTGGATGGGCCCAGCCTGGAAGAGTTGATTGCTACTCAGGGCCGCTTCCCGTGGCCAGAGGCCGTGGAGATTATCACGGCCGTGGCCGAGGGGCTGGATTACGCCCATGCCCAGGGCGTCCTGCACCGGGATTTGAAACCGGCCAACATTCTGATGGACCCGGAACGCGGCCCAATGCTGACCGACTTCGGCCTGGCCAAGCTGGCCGGTGAAAGCAGTATGAGCATGAGCGCCAGCGGGAGCGTGGTCGGTACCCCCCACTACATTGCCCCGGAAGTCTGGGAAGGCCAGAGCACCACGCCCCAGTCAGACATATACGCCCTGGGTTGTATCTTGCATGAGATACTGACCGGGGAAAAGATATTTAAGGGTGAGACACCGCCAGCGGTGATGATGGCTCACTTCAGACCGCTAACCCTACCCCAGGAGTGGCCTGAGGGCGTACCATCCGGTGTGGCCGATGTGCTAAAAACTGCCCTGGCCCGCCAGCCCACCGGCAGATATACCACCGCCGGTAAGATGGTGAAGACACTGGCCACCTTGGCTGTCGAGCCCGAGTTGGCCGAACCGCCCCCGATCTCGACACCAGAGACAGTAGACCCAGCTCTGGAGATACGTGACCGGCCTCGGGCTGATAAAGAGCAGCAGACTGCCGAAACAGAGCAAGGAGTGGCGCGCCTCCACCAGGAGACAAGACCATCTGCCGCAGAAGCCGTAACGCCGCCTCCGGGGATACCGGGGTCACCTGAGGATACGGATATGGCCACCCCAGAGCCAAATGTCATTCCGAGGAGCACAGCGACGAGGAATCTCCGACAGGCTCCGGCAGGCTCTGCGGTCGAGGCCAAACAGGACAGAGAGACCAGGCCTCTCTTAGCGGAGGAAAATCTGGCCGCGGCCAAGCAGGTCGCTCGCCGCTGGCAAACAGTTATCAGCCAACGGTTAGCCTCGCACCTCAATATAGGGGTCAAACGGGCCTTAGAAGGGGCAGAAAAGGCCGCCCAGCACTGGGAGGAATTGCCCCCGGCTGAAAAAACCGGACCAGCCACTTCCCCACGGAAGCCGTTGGAGGGTGAAAAGTTCACCGAGCCTCCCCCGGTGGCAGAAGTTTCCCCAGGACCACCTGCTGCATCTCGGTTGTCTGCCTCACCCTTCCCGGCCACACCCATTCCTCCGCATGCTGCGCTGGTCAAGAGGAAAAAGCGAAAAGGATGTTTTCTGGTACGCGCGGTCGTGGGACTGGGCCTGTTGGTGTTGGTAATCATTGGGGCCGGGACGCTCTGCTCGGCCTTTACCGATAGCTCCCCCGCTGCTGATGTCGCCGTTGCCGTGGGCCCTACGATGACCGAGGACATCCACCTGTCTCTACCCGACAGTTCCAATATACCTGACCTGGAACTCAACCTGGGAGCCGGCGAACTGTCTCTGGCTCCGGGTGCTTCAGAGGCCCTGCTGGAGGGCACAGCCATCTACAATGTGGCTCAACTCAAACCCCAGCTCATCACCAGCAGTAAAAATATTCGCCTCCAACCTAAAGACAACATCGGCTTTGCCGGTCATATCAACAGTGAACTTGAGAACAAATGGGACCTGAAATTGGGCTCTGACCCTATGGCCTTAACCCTCAACATTGAAGCTACCCAGGTCAATGCCGAGTTGGGGGGACTCTCCCTGGTTGACCTGACCGTGCATGAGACTGCTACGTTCGAGTTTGATCTATCATTCTCCGAACCGAACCAAACCAAGATGGATGCTTTGCGTTTCAAGGGAGGCGCATCTATCGGCACCCTCACCGGTTTGGCCAATACCCATGCCGAGGACATTACCTTCGATACTGGTCTTGGTGTCTACACGCTCGATTTCAGCGGCCAGTTGCAAGACGATGTCGAAGTGACCATTGCCAGTTGGCTCAGCCTGATCACCGTCATCGTCCCCGAAGGTGTGCCCGCCCAGGTTTTTGTTAACGGCCGGCCGAGCAGCATTGATTTGAAGGGGGCCTGGCAGGAATCGGAGGCTGGCTACATCCTACCCGGTGAAGGTCACCGGATTACGATTGACGTCAACATGGGGACCGGTGTCCTGAACCTCCGTAATCAGTAGTCTCAGTACATCCAAATTTGCTCTAGCTGGACCGCAGTCCAGCGGCCAAAACGCAGACTGTGGTCCGCTCCGAGAAAGTAGCTCATAAAGCATCCAACCACGTAAAACGCAAAGTGTAAACCCACCGGGCCAATATAGATGTATTACTACGAATTGTTAGCCTGCTAAAACACTGGGCATAAATGAATAATCAACCGGCATTGTTCAGGACAAAATGAACGCAACCATCGAAACCAATAACCTGGTGAAACGATACGGTAATGTAACAGCCGTTGATGGTTTATCTTTGCGTGTTGAGCGGGGTGAAATTTATGCGTTCCTTGGTCTGAATGGCGCAGGTAAGACAACAACCATCCGCATGTTGCTTGGAATGGTCAAACCGACTTCTGGCGAAGCGCGCGTGCTGGGAACAAGAATTCGCGTTGGCGGCAAAAAACCGTGGGATTCTGTCGGATATTTGGTTGAGACAGCGGATGCGTATCCAGAGCTTTCTGTGCGCGAGAATCTGGAAGTAATGCGTCGTCTTCGTCCTGGAACTGAGCAGAAAGTAGTTAATCGTATCATTGAACTTCTAGGATTGACCGCCTATGCTGATCGGCGTGCTAGGGCGTTATCGCATGGCAATGCGCAGCGTTTGGGACTTGCCAAAGCCCTGATGCACCATCCCAAATTACTCATCCTTGACGAGCCAGCGAACGGGTTGGACCCTGCGGGAATTGTCGAAATACGAGAATTGCTACTCGAACTTGTGCGAGAACAAGGCGTTACTGTTTTCATGTCAAGCCACATTCTCGGAGAAGTATCACGGCTTGCCCATCGAATCGGTATAATTCACCAGGGCCGTTTGATTCAGGAATTGGATGTTGATGAACTTGAAAGCAACCGACGGCGATGGCTGGCGATTCAAACGCGCGATTGTGAAGCGGCGCACGCCGTACTTGTCGGCACAGGATTCTCCGCCGAGCTTATACCCAACAATATAATTGAAGTGAAGGACGATGCTGCCATCGAACACCCAGATGAAATTGCCACTCGATTGGTCAAGGCAGGACACGCGCCAACGATGCTCAACATCGAACAAGAAGACCTCGAGCACTACTTTTTGCGACTCGTCGGTATGGATGAAGAGAATACAAGATGAGCAACCTTACTCAAGCCATTTGGGTGGAACTGCTAAAAGCGCGTCGCTCTAAAATGCCGCTGCTGACCGCTTTGGGGTTTTCACTTGCCCCATTTGCGGGTGGCTTTTTTATGATTGTTATGAAAGACCCCGACCTTGCACGTCGTCTCGGGATGATAAGTGCCAAAGCGCAGATCGTTGCTGGCTTTGCTGATTGGCCTACCTACTTGGAATTTCTTGCCCAGGCGGCTGCGATTGGCGGCATTATACTTTTTGGTTTCATTGGCAGTTGGGTCTTCGGACGAGAATATTCGGACCATACAATCAAAGACCTGCTCGCGTTGCCGACTCCGCGTTTTGTTATCGTACTTGCCAAGTTTATTCTCATCATCTTGTGGTCAGCCGTGTTGACGGCGTTCATCTATCTCATCGGTCTTGGCGTTGGCACAGCAGTGGCCCTTCCGCCAGTATCGGCAGAGATACTTTGGCAAGGCACAATCACTATGGCGATTACCGCATGTTTGACTATTGCACTCGTCATGCCCATCGCTTTCTTTGCGAGCGCGGGACGTGGTTATCTACCGCCGATGGGCGCTGCGATACTGGCGCTGATATTGGCGCAAGTCGTCGCGGCAGCAGGATGGGGTGAGTATTTCCCCTGGTCGGTACCAGCATTATATGCGGGAATGGCTGGACCAGAGACTCATCTCGGAATGATTAGTTACGTCATTGTGATTTTTGCGAGTCTTACGGGGATGATCGGAACTTTCGTCTGGTGGGAATTGGCAGATCAAGCATATTAACAGGCGGGCTTCTATGAGGGCGAATTTGTCAAGAGCGCCCTCTAGTTTGGGCGAGAATTCCGGTATCAGTAGATCCAATTTTCAAGCTCGGAGCGGACCAGTGCGAAGCCTCCCTGTGGGACAGTCCGCGTTTTGGTCGCTGGACTATGGTCCAGCTAGAGCAAATTTGGATGTACTGGGTATCATTGATTTAGAGAATTTTGAAAGCGATCAAAGAATGCGAGGCGGCGATTGAACTTGATCCGTACCTGGCTGATGCTCACAATCTTCGTGGGGTTCTTTTGGAAGAATGGGGCCGGTCATTAGATGCGCTCGGTGCTTACAAAAAAGCGCTACAACTTGACCCCGATTTTGTGGAAGTAGCCGAAAATCTATCCAGCCTCAAGGCTGAATTTGCGGCTTACAATAAACTGAAATTCTCATCAGAGTAACGGAGAAGGTTCTGTTACGACCCGGAGCCATAGGCAGGACCCTGCCAGCGCTCAAATAAATCCTGATCCAGCTCAATATCAAATAAATCCAGGACCCGGTTGACAGTCTGATTGATGATGTCCTCTAACGTCTGGGGGCGGTGGTAAAACGCCGGCACGGGAGGCATAATAACCGCTCCCATCTCAGTCACCTGGGTCATCAGGCGAACGTGTCCCAGGTGCAACGGCGTTTCACGCAACACCAGCACCAATCTGCGCCGCTCTTTCAAGACCACGTCCGCAGCGCGCAGTAGCAAATTATCGCTATAGCAGTTAGTGATGCCAGATAATGTTTTTATACTGCAAGGGATGATCACCATCCCCATTGTTTTGTAGGACCCCGATGCCAGCGAAGCGGCAATGTCGTTAAAGCCATAAATTTGATCGACCAGGGCCTCAACCTGGTCAACGGTATAATCCGTTTCCAGCAAGATGGTCCGTTTAGCCGCATTGCTGATCACTCCATGCGTTTCAACTTCCTCTACGCTACGCAATACCTCTAATAGCCGGATACCGTAAATTACCCCACTGGCACCTGAAAGACCGACGATAAGTCTTTTCAATCTCCTCTCTCCTTATGCCACTATCTATCGTACCTCATCCCGATGACCCAGCCCCAGCGAATTATCAATAAAATAGAGACGCTCCGGAATCACTTTGTACCAGGCTATTTTACGCATCGCTTTGACGATCTCTGCCGGAGCCTGAGCCAGGTTCCCGACCACGGGAAACTTCATCCCATAGCGGGCCACTGCTGCCGCTCGCTCCGCGCCTTCAATTGGCCCTACTTTGCCTTCAAGCTGAATACCTTTAATCTCAGGCCAATCTCTGTAATCTTCCTGAATCGTCACCGCCACCTGCGGGTGTGCGGCCAGGTTCCGGCTGTGACGGGTGGTGGGGGCAGACAGAAAATAAAGGATGAAACCGTCGTTGACGTAGAAGACGGCCGCTGCCCACAAACCCTCCGGGCCGGTGGTCGCCAACACCATCACATTATGGTTTTGCAGATAGGCCAGGGCCTTTTCACGCAATGAGTCGCTCATTTGAATAAATTGTGGTATCTTCCCAAAAAGTAGGGGGTTTTGTAGGACAAACTTAAGTTTGTCTTACGTCACCCCGAATTATTGAGATGATACCAATTGTGGATAAAAAAGCCTCCCCAATTAGGGAGGCCTCTAAACGCTTAAGATACAGGGGCAGTCTTACCTTGCAGTAAATCAAATGTATGTAGGGCAAGTTGCCAACTTGCCCGCAGCACCATCGACAAGTTAGCAACTTGTCTTACAAGATTTCATTACCCGACATTGGAAATCAGAAACCAGGTTTTTCGCTTGCTGAGGCATTTTTGGTCCTCCAGAATGCTCAAAAATCAACGATTAGCTTGGTTCAGACGACAAAAAACCTGGTTTCTCTCCTCGTGTCGGGTAGTGAATTACAAGATTACAGGATCAAGCGAGCTTACCCAGTGTATTAACCATCCTGGCAATGGCCTCGTCCCTGGAACCGTGTTCCTCGGGATGACTGACACAGTCCAGGGCATAATGCTCAACCAGGAGCAACGAGATCTGATAAGCCGCCCCCCGGATGGCCGCTAATTGGGTCAGCATATCCTGGCAATCACGATCATCGTTTAACATCCGGCGTACACCCCGCACCTGGCCTTCCAGGCGTTGTAAACGAAGGTTAAGATCTTTTTGTAAATCTGGCGAAAGCCTGTTTGTCATAAGAAAATAGGTAACTTCCTCCCCTCATGTCATTCCGAGGAGCGCAGTACCCAAAGGGCATAAACGACGAGGAATCTCCGAAACTTTGGCCCAAAAGAGCTCTACCCTGTGCCCCTTGGGTATTTACCAAAACCTTGGGGATTCTTCACCTGTTCAGAATGACATGGTAGGTTGTTACGAAAATAGGATGGAAGAGCTCACGGCTCTTCTGTTAGATGCTTCAACCAATCGGTCCACATGCTGGAGCCGACGAGCTGACGTTACTGAAAGAATTACTACTCTTTGTACTACCTCCAATGGCCCCAAACACAGAGAAGGCTTTTTCCCCGCGTTCGCTGCCGCACGTCGGACAGATTAACTTAACCTTGGCCGTGCTAGAGCGGACAAATTTCTCATATTTTTCGCCACAATCCTGGCAAACATACTCGTAAATCGGCATGTTGTTTTATCACCCTCACTTTGATTCTATCTTCTCAAAAAGTAGGGACGAGGCAACTCGGATTGAGGTCTCGGAGCAAACAACCTGCTCTCCGAGTTGCCTCGCCCCTGGTACCCAACCCCGAATTATTGAGATGATACCTTTGATTCAAGTATCGCGTTAACTTGTTCGATGACTTGACCGGGCAGAGGGATACCGGCCTGACCGTAAACCACCTGACCATTGCCATCGATCACCACCAGGGCAGGTACCCCTCTGACTCCATAACGAACCGCTGCCTGTTGACCTACCCGGCTCAACACATCCAGCCGAATAACCTCTGCCTTGCCAACTAACTTTCGCTCTAACCCATCAACGATGGGTTTGGCCACCAGGCAGGTACTTCAAAAATTTGAGTAAAAATCAAGGACAACCGGTCGGCCTGTCACCAGAGCAGTATCCAGGGATTGTAGAGAATCAACCCCTTCTGTCGGACGTGTTCTGAGAAAGGTAAAAACCAGGACCAAACCAACAATGAAAGTCAGCAGCAACCAATTTGAGCGGGCCCAATCAAGCCAGGCTGACATTAGTGGACTACAGCCTCCAGCATGTTATCGACCCGCTGTTGAATGGAGGGCTTGGGAGCCGCCCCCACGATCCGGTCAAACAATTCACCGTCTTTTACAAAGAGCATGGTCGGGATGCCTTGCACACCATACTTTATCGCCCACTGTGGATTCTCGTCGGTGTTAACTTTGGCAATGACGAGCTTGTCGCCATATTCTTTGGCCAACTCCTCCAAAATGGGGGCTACCATACGACAGGGACCACACCACGGTGCCCAGAAGTCAACCACCACCGGGGTGGAAGAATTTAATACTTTTTCCTCAAACTCAGTATCAGAAACATGAATAGGCTTAGACATCGGTGATTTACTCCTTTTTTAAATGCATTATCGTGTAGATATGCTAATTGATCAAATTTTGTGTATACCCTATAGGGGTATCCAAGACAAGAATTATAAAGAAATTGACGATCAAGTCAAATTTAAGTTTATATTTTCCTGTCCTTTACTGCTTAGACGTGGGTCAATGGAATTTTCTTACCACTCCAAATACTGATGACTGATGACTGATGACTGATTACCGGCTTTCCTACTTCCAACTGGGAATTTTTCCCGTGTCCCTTACTATCTTCGTCGAGCCAGTTCGCTGGCATACTGTATACCCAGTGTAACGGCATTCTCTTTGGCCCAATCTGTCAATTTAGTCCGGCCGGCGGGTGGCGAATCAACACAAAGTAAACCGGTCATCAATCCCTCAATCTCTTCTCGAGTAATCGTTACATCACCAATTATTTTGCCGATCAGCGTCCCGATGAGATAGCCAAATGTTGGTGGCACGGCAATAATCGGTCTGGGTTTGCCAATAATGGCCCCTATTGCTTTTACTAAATCACGATAGGTAAAGGTTTCAGGACCGATGGCATCAATGATGACATTTTCATTGTTGTGACCTTGTGTCACGGCTATTTGGGCTAAATCATCAACATAAATCGGTTGTAACCGGTAATTACCATCTCCAAAAACGCCAAAAACAGGCAGTTTACGCAATATCCAGGCAATGTTGTTAATCAGGATGTCCTCTTTGCCAAATAAAACCGTCGGTCTGAGGATGGCGTAAGACAGGCCCGATTCTATTAATGCCCGTTCAAGTTTGGCCTTCCCGCTGAAATACTCAAGCGGTGAGTTTTCAGAGGGATTGGTGATACTAACGTGTACCACTCGGTTGACCCCGGCTTCCTTGGCCGCAGCAAAGAGCTTCAGCGTGTTGTCGATAGCCACGGCATGGGTAAAAGTTTTGTGATTAAACCTGACCCAATAGGTGTTATATAACACCGAAACCCCGCTTAACGAGTTAGCCAGCTTAACCGGATCATCGAAATTGAACGGATAGGTCCTTACTCTTTCGCCAAATGGATTTCGGCGATGGAGCGAATTAGTCAGCGTTATTACCTGGTGCCCAGCCTCCAATAAACGCCGGGCGATATATTTTCCCGAATACCCAAACGCTCCGGTGACAGCATGCAGCTTATGCTCAGTCATAATGTTTCCCCCTGTAGTCTTTGTAAGGCAAGTGGCTAACTTGCCCCTACCACCGTTGGCAAGTTAGCCACTTGCCCTACAAAGAAATTCCATCAAACCGATTATAATTATTTCAAAATTTTCAATACATTTTGAAAGTATTGTATCAGGAATGTAATCAATAGTCAATGATTGATACGATAGAGGTTCAAATAAAGACTCCAATCCCAAATTGACACCCACCTCATCTCAGAGTAAAGTAATCGCAGTCTAACCAACAACCAAACCAACCAACTCATGCCCATCAAACTATTAGCCTTAGATTTAGACGGCACCCTGGTGGCCGACTTACATACCATTCCCGCCCGTACCCAGGCGGCTATCAAAGCCGCTACGGCCCGGGGTGTGTATGTCATCATTGCCACCGGGCGCGAATACGCGGTCACCCAAAAATTTGTCCATCTGCTGGGCCTGACCACACCCGTTATTTGTTATCAAGGGGCTGTCATCTATGATCCCCAAACTGGCGAGGCTATTGCCAGTGAGAGCTTAACCTTGCCCCTGGCTTATCAACTGATTGACCTGGCCCGGGCTCAAAATCTGGCCCTGAGTCTCTACTTCAACGGCAAAGCCTATACCGAACATTCCACGCCCCAGAGCCGGACGATATATAGCGACACCGGCGCGATTCTAGTAGAGGTGAGCGACCTCAAACAGGCATTGACCGACCCCCCCCTTAAAGGCTTGATTGTTCACCCGCCCGAGGAGGGTGCGACAATCGTGAAGCGGGTACAAACCGTCTTGGGGGACCGTCTGCGGGCTATCCGCTCGCTCGACATCCTGATTGAGGTTACTGCCCCTAACGTTTCCAAGGGGTACGCCCTGGCCACCCTGGCCGATTATTACGACATTTCCCAGAGCGAGGTGATGGCCATCGGCGACCAGGATAATGATATCGAAATGATCGCCTGGGCCGGCTTGGGGGTGGCTATGGGCAACGCCAGTACCGGGGCTAAAGTGGTGGCTGACTACATTGCCCCCCCGGTGAGCGAAGAAGGGGCGGCCTGGGCCATTGAGTATTTTATTTTGCGGCCAGGCCACAGCGTAACAGGGTCGTAATCAATATGAATGAGTGATTGGCCAAAGGTGGAGCTGATTGATGACCCAAATTCTGCCTGCTACCTCTGGGAAAGCGATTAAGCTGGCCCGTCGTCTGCTGCGCCAGGGAGAGGTGGTTGCCTTTCCCACCGACACGATCTATGGGGTGGGCGCCAATGCCTTTGACCGGTTAGCCGTGCGCCAAATTTTTGTTGTCAAAGGACGTCCAATCGATAAAGCCATCCCCGTTTTTATCTATCAGCTTGATGACCTTAACCTGGTGGCCAGAGATATCTCTAACCGGGCCTGGCGTCTGTTACAAAAACTGTGGCCAGGCGCATTGACGGTCGTTTTACCCAAAAATCCCCGGGTATCCGACGAGGTCACCGCCGGTCAGCACACGGTCGCTATCCGTATTCCTGATCACCCTTTGTGCCTGGAACTGGTGGCCCAGGTCGGCCGTCCGTTGGCCGTTACCAGTGCCAACCTGTCCGGTCATGCCACCCCGACCACGGCTCAAGGCGTCGCCGAACAATTGGCCGGGCGCTTGCCTCTTGTGCTCGACGGTGGCCCCAGCCCTACCACCCAACCTTCTACGATCATCGACCTGAGTGTCAGCCCCCCTCGCCTGCTACGTCAGGGGCGGCTTAGCCTGGCCACATTGCAGAAATTTTTGCCGGATTTAGAGGGTATCTGAAAAACCCGATTTTAGCGCTCGTAGTAACGACTTCAGTCGTTACTACACACATTGATAACGATGTCTCTAATAACCATTGGCCTTGACGCCAGCCGGGCCGCTCGGGCCCACCGTACCGGTACTGAAACCTATTCCCTGGAACTGATTAAAGCCCTGGCCAAACTACCGGCACTGCGGCAGCAACAGCACCACCTGCGTCTCTACACCCCTCATCCTCCCCAACACCCGGATTGGCCCACTGCCTCCTATGTGGAAACACGGGTGATCCCCTGGCCCCGCCTCTGGACTCACCTGCGCCTGGCCACCGAGTTGCGACAGCATCCGCCCGATATTCTGTTTGTGCCGGCGCACGTGCTGCCACTTTACTGTCCCGTACCGGCCATTGTCACCGTCCATGACCTTGGTTACCTTCATTACCCTGAAGCGCATCGTCCCTTTGATCGCTGGTATCTCGACTGGACCACTCGCCGCCATAGCCGCCTGGCCCGCCATATTATTGCCGATTCCCTGGCTACCAAACAGGACCTGGTGGACTTTTACGGAGCCAGGCCTGACCGTATTACGGTCGTCTATTTGGGCCGCGATGAAGCGTTGGCGTCCATTACCAACCCTCAAATTATTGCCAAAACCAAAACTCACTATAATATTAGGGGTGATTATTTACTTTACCTGGGCACGCTTCACCCACGTAAGAATCTGGACCGGCTGATTGAAGCCTTTCATATGGCCACCGACTCCCTACAAAACCAAGAGTTAAAACTGGTCATTGCCGGTAAGCGGGGCTGGTTGTACACTGAAATTTTTGAACGTGTCCAGCGTCTCGGGTTACAGGAACGGGTTATCTTCCCCGGTTATATAGACGACGCGGCCAAACCGGCCCTCCTCTCCGGGGCTTTAGCTTATGTCTTTCCCTCACTCTACGAGGGCTTTGGTCTGCCGGTGCTGGAGGCAATGGCCTGCGGGGTGCCCGTCCTGACCAGTAACTGTTCATCCTTGCCGGAGGTAGCCGGCCCGGCGGCTCTGCTGGTTGATCCACACAACATAGCCGAGATTGCAGCCGGGCTGATTCAACTCATAACCAACGCCGACCTGCGCCACCGGTTGATCGAGCAAGGTTACCAGCAGATTCAGAAATTTTCCTGGCAGCAAGCCGCCAGGCAAGTGTTGGAAATATTGGAACAGGCAGTTATCAGTGGTTAGTTATCAGTGATCAGAAAAAAACTAACAACCAACTAACCAACCAACTAACTAACCAACAATGCCATCAATCCCACCCACCGCGACCATTCTCAAAGTCAAAGTGCATGCCCTGACCACTGCGCAGACTCTGGCCTTGATTGAGGCCTTCATCGCCAGTGGCCAACCGCACCAACTGGTCACCATCAACCCGGAATTTGTCATGACCGCCCAACACGATCAGGAATTTCGACAAATTATCAACCATGCCGCCCTGGCCTTGCCCGATGGCACCGGCTTGCTCAAGGCGGCCCGTTTTTTAAAGACCACCCCCTTGCCGGAGCGCGTGCCCGGCTCCACCCTGGTGGCGCAATTGGCGGAGGTGTCTCACCAAAAAGGTTATCGAATTTATTTTTTGGGGGCGAGAGAAGGGGTGGCCGAAAAGGCCGTTGAAAATCTCAAAGTGCGCTACCCGAATTTGAAGGTGGCCGGTTGTTACGCCGGCTCACCGGCCATCGAGGAGAATGAGGCCATTGTCCAGCGTATCCTGCCGACCCGGCCCGATATTCTCCTGGTGGCCTATGGCGCCCCTAAACAGGATAAGTGGATCGCTCGCAACCTTGACCGACTGCAAATTCCGGTTTGTATAGGCGTCGGGGGCTCTTTTGACTTTATTGCCGGTACGGCCAAACGTGCCCCGCTGTGGGTGCAGCGCCTGGACTTGGAGTGGCTGCACCGCCTGCTCATGCAGCCCTGGCGCTGGCGACGTGTTTGGAATGCCGTACCCCGTTTTAGTTGGCTTGTTTTTTGGAGTAGATTATCTCAGAAGTGATCGGAATCTCTCATCTAAATCTAATCAGAATCTAATAGGAATCTAGCAAAAACGTTGGTATAATAATCTTAAAGATTGTAGCTAACAGTTATCAGGGATGAATTAACATCTGCAGAATTTGGAAAATCAGGGGCGAAGACCAAAATTAGCTCTAAGTTTTCAGAAGTTTCCCACTTGAGGTTGTAATAACAATTGGGTGTGTTTCAAATGAGTTGTAGGACAAGCTGGCAGCTTGTCCCAGGGGCAAGTTAACAACTTGCCCTACGACCGAAATGCCCCCATAACAATTGAGGTAAACCATTATGATGCGTTTTGATCGATTCACTGAACGAGCCCAGGATGCTGCTATGCGGGCCTACGAGATTTTGCAGCGGTATCAGCACTCCCAGGCCGATACCGAGCACATTTTTCTGGCCCTGTTAGAGCAACCAAGTGGGCTTATTCCCGAGATATTGGAAAAAATAGGTGTTGAGCCGGAAATGATCATGGCCAAACTTGATCAAATTTTGTCGGCCACACCCAAGGTGGGCGGTGCGGTTAATATGGCCGTGGGCCAGGTCTACATCACGCCCCGTTTGAAACGAGTCCTGGATAACGCCCACGAAGAGGCCAAAAATATGCAGGATGAGTATATCTCCACCGAGCATATCTTCCTGGCCATCTGTGGCGAGCGGGGTACGCCCAGCGCCCGTATTTTACAGGAGATTGGCGTAACCAAAAGCCGGGCCTTTGACGCCATTGAAGAAATACGCGGCGGCCAAAAAGTGACCAGTCCTCAGGCCGAAACCCGTTATCGCACCTTAGAAAAGTACAGCCGTGACCTGACGGCCATGGCTACTGAAGACAAGCTGGATCCTGTGATCGGGCGCGATAACGAAATTTTGCGCCTCATTCAGGTCCTCTCCCGCCGCACAAAAAATAACCCGGTCCTGATTGGCGAAGCGGGCGTGGGCAAAACGGCGATTGTGGAGGGTCTGGCCCAAAAGATTGTTGATGACGATGTACCTGAAATTTTGATGGGCAAACGGGTGGTTAGCCTGGACTTGGGGGCGATGATCGCCGGTTCTCGCTTTAGAGGTGAGTTTGAAGAGCGACTTAAAAACGCTCTGGAAGAGATTCAACGCGCCCAGGGTGAAATCATCCTGTTTATTGACGAGTTGCACACCGTCGTCGGGGCGGGTGCGGCCCAGGGCGCGGTCGATGCCAGTAATATGATGAAGCCTCCTCTGGCGCGCGGTGAGTTACGCTGCGTTGGGGCGACGACCCTGGATGAGTTCCGGAAATACGTTGAAAAGGACCCGGCTCTGGAGCGTCGTTTTGCCCCTGTCTTTGTTGAAGAGCCGACGGTGGAGGAGACCATCGAAATGCTGCGAGGCCTCAAGCATCGCTACGAAGCTCACCACAATATCACCTACACGGATGAGGCCCTCAAGGCCGCGGCTCGCCTGTCCCACCGTTACGTCACAGACCGTCACCTGCCGGACAAAGCGATTGACCTGATCGACGAAGCAGCCAGCAAGTTACGAATCGCCATTTACTCGATGCCCGAAGCGTTGAAACAGAAAAAGAAACAGTTAAACAAATTGCAGAATGAGGAGACCGAGGCCGGACAAAAGCAGGATTGGGAACATGCCGCTAAGATCAAAGCCGAACGACTACGCTTGCAGGATGAATTTGAACGCGAGCGTGATATCTGGCGCAAAGAGAAAAACCTGAAAGAGGTAGTGGACGTTAGCGACATTGGCGAAATAGTTTCTAGTTGGACCGGCATCCCCCTGCACGACATGCTCCAGACGGAAGCAGAAAAATTGCTGCGTATGGAGGAGGCCCTGCACGAGCGTATTATCGGCCAGGACGAGGCCATCAATGCCGTCAGCGATGCCATCCGCCGGGCCCGGTCCGGCTTGAAGGATCCAAAACGACCGAGCGGTAGCTTTCTCTTCCTGGGCAGTTCTGGTGTGGGTAAAACCGAGCTGGCCAAAGCCCTGGCCTGGTTCCTGTTTGACGATGAAGACGCCCTGCTGCGAATCGATATGAGTGAGTATCGAGAAAGCCACACCGTCAGTCGTCTCTTTGGGGCGCCACCGGGCTACGTGGGCTACGACGAAGGCGGCCAACTGACCGAGGCGGTGCGCCGCCGGCCCTATCAGGTGGTCTTGTTTGACGAAATTGAAAAGGCCCATCCAGATGTCTGGAATGCTCTGCTGCAAATTTTAGAAGAAGGCCGTCTGACCGATGGCCACGGCCACAACGTCGATTTTACCAACACGGTGGTCATTATGACCAGTAACGTGGGTACCGCTTTTGGGGCCAAGGGAGGTACCCTGGGTTTCCGCCAGCAGGGTGACCAGGGCACGTTTGACGATGCTCGCCTGAAGGGGGACATTCAAGATGCCCTGCGTAAGCATTTCCGGCCCGAATTCCTGAATCGCATCGACGAGATCATTGTCTTCCACACCTTGACCAAAGAGCAAGTGACCCAAATTGTTGACTTGCAAATGAAGGAAATTGCCGGTCGCCTGGGCGAGCATGGGATGACGATTGAACTGACCGCCCTGGCCCGTACCTGGCTGGCCGACCAGGGCTACGACCCGGCTTTTGGCGCTCGACCGCTGCGCCGCACCTTGCAAAAGCAAGTCGAGTCGCCCCTCTCTGTCAAGCTGCTCCGGGGTGAATTTACAGAAGGCGATACCGTCATCGTTGACTATAATGAAGACGAGGGGCTGGTGTTTGTCAAGAAGGACGAGTTAGTGGTCGAAGTGCCGCAAGAGGCGAAGGTGGTTGAGGAGTAACTATTTCGACTGTGAGATGAAAGACCCGGCTAAACGTCGGGTCTTTGTTTTTTGTAGGACAAGTTCCTTATGGGCCTGGGATTCAAATCCCAGGCTGATAGCTTAAGTCGGCTCAAGCCGACTCAAGGTGGGCCTGGGACTCAAATCCCAGGCTGATAGCTTAAGTCGGCTCAAGCCGACTCAAGTGACTCCGATTTGAGATGGGTGAGTCGGCTTTTAGCCGACTTTAGCTATGAGCGTCGAAATTGATTTCGATGCTCCCTCCTACAACCTTTATCCCGGCAATGGCCTCACCATTATTCCACGGAGCGGGGCCATCATCTTCCTGGTCATATCGCTCCAAAGCGGGAATGGTCGTGCCTTGACGGTGGTGCTCTTTTTGGTTAACCACGTAGGCCACGGCTTCAGGCAATTGTTTACCACCTAACGAGAAGACCCCATAGCCCCGTTGCCATTGAAATTTGAGGCTGTCACTGAAAGCCCCGTGATTAAGATGATGTGAACTGCTGCCTTTAATCTGCTGAACAAAATATTTGATAGCGTGTTTGGGGGGAATGGATGAAACCAGGTGGATATGGTCCTCAATGCCTCCGATAGCGTGGGTGATACAGCCCAGCGCATTGGCTTTGCCGATGATGTAACCATAAAGCTCTTGTTCAATCTCGGGTGTGATGAGCGGGTGACGTTCTTTGGTTGCCCAAACCAGGTGGTAATATAATCGCCAGAGGGCCATAAGCATCTCCTTTGTGGTTGGTGTTTGATAGCGGTTTGCCTCGAATTAAAATTCAAGGCAAAGTGTATTTCCCCAGTCCTGCATCTTCTAAGCTGGTTTTTATTTACATTGCGCACCACGTCGCCAAATTTGACGATAGGCCAGCCGGTTTTGCTCAAGATAGCCTCCTGTGACTCAAGCAGCCATTACCAAAGCCGTCAATTTTTCCAAGCGCTGGTCTAGCTCGGTTAAGATATCTTGGATGGCATCAACCGTGGCTTCGTCAAACAGCGGTTCACCACATTGCTGGCAAACCCAGGCGGGCACATCGTCAATAATCAGGTGGTAGCCTTTACGGTTAGCCGTGTAGCTAATTTTGGTTTGTTCCAACGTTCCTTCACAATGCAAACATTTCATTTCGGTTACTCCCAAACAGGGTTGATCGGACAAGATTAATCTTGTCTTACTTCACCAGTCTGTATGATTGGTCATATGAGGTGCTAACCATTTTTGTTCATTTTAACACAATTACATAACTCTGACAATGGATTTGTAATCATTATACCATCTTGGCCCAGACAGTTCTCAGTAAAAATGGTTAGGGTGTGTTTCAAAGAGTCACCGGAGAAAACAAAAAACCCCGCCAACGGGCGGGGTCTGTTGGACCTGGGACGCTATATCAATAGCCCAAATCCCACACCTGTTTGCCCTGCAAAAGCTCAATAATTTGGTCGGGAAATTTATTGGGATCGATGGGTTTGCCCACAAAGCCGTCAAAGCCCATCTTTTTGGCCTTGTCCATCACGTCTGGATCGGCATTGGCCGTGACCATGACCACCCGGGTGTCGGCAAAGCGCGAGTCACTATGCAGTTTAGTAAAAACGTCGAAACCATCCTCGTGAGGCAGTTGCAGATCCATCAGCACCAAGTCAAGCCGGGGGATCGTTTCCAGTAACTCCTTCACCTGCCAGCCAGAGGCTTTCCATTCGTAGTTTTGGATACCAATATAGTCCAGCAGCCGGGTAATCAGCACCAGATTTTGTAGATTATCTTCAATTACCAATATATGAGCATCTTTAGGATCGATTGCCTTCATTGTCCTCCCACTTATTATGATCAAGAATCATTTCGGCTTGCCCCGTATCCTGGCCAGGCTGGCGGCCAGACTGTCGGCGGTGGGCTTACGCCGCTCAGGCTTGTCAGGAGTCTGGGCCGCTTTGGGTACCTTTTTGGCCACGTGTCTGGTGCCGTCAGGCATAATGGCCCCTTTCAGGCTTTTGACGCTATTGAGTTTTTCGCTGGTGATTTTGGCTTGCTGCAGGTTGGCCTCGCTTAAATCGGCCCTACTCAGATCGGCCTGACTCAAATCGGCTTGACTCAGGTCGGCCCGCCGCAAATTGGCCCGACTCAAATTAATCTTACCCAGTTTAGCCGCGTTCAATTTGACCCCACCCAGACTGGCCCGACTCAGGTTGGCCCCACTCAGCCGGGTCGCCTCTAAATTGGCTTTTCTCAGATTACACCCTTCCAGGTTGGCCCGGCTCAAATCGGCCTGGCTCAGGTCACATCCACTCAGGTTGGCCCCCCTCAGATCCGCTGCGCTCAGGTTGGCCCGATGCAGATTGGCCCCACTCAGGTTAGCCTCACCCAGACTGGCCCCAGTCAGGTTGGCCCTGGTCAAGTCGGCCTGGCTCAGATCGGCTGTATGCAGATCAGCCTGATACAGGTTGGCCTCACGCAGGTTGGCTTTACTGAGTTTGGTCCGGCGCAGACAAGTTTTACTCAGGTCGGCCCCACTCAGATTAGCGCCCATCAAGCTGGACGTTTCCATTCTCTCCCCGCTCAGCCTGATCCTATTCAGATTAGCCCCATCCATTTTGACCCCGTGCAAATAAGCCTTAGACAGATTAGCTCCGTTTAGGTTGGCCCCACTCAGGTTGGTGCGGATCAGGTTCGCCTTGTATAGCTTGCTCTCTTCCAGATTGGCCTGGCTCAAGTTGGCCCCCCGCATGTCAACTTCGCTCAGGTTGACTCCGCTCAGGTCGACTCCACCCAGATTGGGGATCTCGCCCTGACTGCGGGCAAACTTGATGATTTGTATTACTTCTTCACGTTTCATCGTTTCTCGAAAGCCTAAATTTGGAGTCAGTTAAAGTTTTTTATTAAGTTCAGTATATCACACTTGCCCCCTGCTGACAATCATTTTTTAAGAATAGATCGTAAAAAATGTCCGTCACAAGGCTGGTTGGGGGGTGTATTACCAGTCCTCGACCTCCAGGGTGCCCACCTCAACCCACTCACCAACAGCTTGTCCTCTTTGATCGATCACCTGCACCTGCAGGTGATACGTCGCTGCCGGGAAATCGGCGGGAATCCAGAGGGCGTGGTTATCACGCACCCGTTCGCCGGCGACCCAGCGGGTGGTTGGGTAGCGACCGTAGGAAGGGCGGCCTGTTTCTGTCAGGATCACCGTACCCTCGTTGGTCAGGAGTCGTAAGCTTATCCGGTAGTCAGTCTCTGGAGCATTGATCGCCTCCCAAAAGAGGGCCACCCGCAAAAAGTCATTCCGCCGGATGGCATCTCGCTCCGGCGTGGCTCCCAGGAGGCGTAGGGCGGGCCCGAAGTCCATTTCGCCCGGCCAGGCGATGCCTAACCCGGTGATCGGGGGTGGACTGGTTGGTTTCATCACCATCACCGGGATGGCCACCACGTCGCTCCATTCCGGGTCGCCACCGTCAATCACCGCTAATCGGCTCCAGGTGGCTGGCTCGTAGAGGCTGGCAATCAAAAAGTAATCTCCGGGGGGGGTACCCGCTGGTACCCGGACGGCGTGCGGGTCTTGGGCAAAACCCCACGGTTCCCAGCGACTGGTGGGTAGGCCGCCGGGGTGGAGGTTATCCTGTCCGGCGTACAGGTGGTGCTGCCCGTCAACCAGTTGGGCCAGGGTGCTGTAGTCGGTGGTCAAGGGTTGGCGGGCCTGCCAATAGGCGGTCAAATGGAAAGTTTGGCCAGAGACAACAGCCCGGGGCTCAAGATCGTAGCCAAGCAGATTCACCTGGTGGCCAAAGTTTACCTGTCTCGACATACCCACCCCGGCTACGTTGCAGCCGGTGAAGACGTGCTTGAGGGGATTGTCAAAGCGATCCAGGTAGAGGGCTTTGCCGGCGATCAGTATGACCGCCAGCCCTGTCAGAACGAGGAATTGGGCAGTTGTGAAACGCGGGAAAACGTTCAACGTTATAACTTTTAACGTTTTAGCGTTCAACACCATAACGATCACTATAGTCAGCGTTAACACGGATACCCCGTCCGCTGCCAGGCAAACCGGTGTCTCCCGGAAATAGAGCTGTAACCGGTGTCGGCCCGGTGGCATCGATACGCCGATCAGGCCCCGTTCACTCACCGGGGCCATTATTACTGGTTGGCCGTCTACCTGGGCCTCCCAACCGGGAAAATAGAAGGTGTGAAAGACAGCCTGGTAGGGTTCTGGCGAATCGATGACCAGTTCGGCTCGGTTGAAACCATACACGGCCGTCTCTACCTTGGCTCCGGCTGGTAGGTAGGCTGAGTCCAGACGCTCGATGGAGGTCCCGGTCTGGTACATCGGTGTTAAGGGAGACTCACGGGGTATGTGTTGCACCCACACCGGCAGATACTCGCCAAAGGAGGTGGTCCCGATCGCGCCACTGGCATGCTCGTAGGTCATCATGCCGCTTAAGGTAGGGGGGGCAGGCAGAGGTGTATAATAGCGGGGGTAGAGTAGGGGAACTGCCGTGACAAAAATAAGCCCGATTCCCACCAGCGTTACCCTAAATCCCAGGCGGTCGGGCAGGGCTGCTACAGCCAGGCCGGCCAGGATGGCCAGTAAAAAGGCGGTCAGGCTCAACAGCCGATGCGGTTGCTGCACAAAGGCGATGAGGGGCAATCTATCCCACACGCCAGCGGAGATGGGCAGCATCATAAAACTGATCCCGGCCAGGGAAATGACCGCAAAAATAACGATGGTGAGTGGTGGGGTAAACCCTCCTGCCCCATCTTGTTGCTTGTATCCGGCAGGTGACTGCCCTGCTCCCCAAGAGTTCAGCTCTGGTTTTTGAGAAGTGAGGCACGCCCACATGCCGATTGCGAAGCGTGCCGCACGTAGGCGTGCTAACTCCTCAAATTTGGAGCCGCTGAGACTCAGCAGGCCGAGTACAGCCAATCCCACCTGTACCAGGCCCAGGGTAAAAGGAGGGTCAGGATTGAGCAGGCCGGTATTAGCCGGGGGGGGGAGGCTGAACAGTTCTTTGAGATTGACAAAATTAAAATGGTAGTCAAAGTCGGGTGGGGTGATGACCCGTTCGACCTGGGCAAATTCCTTTTCGATCATGGCCGGTCCCAGGAAAAAAGCGGCCAAGCCCAGCCCCAGGATCATCGCCAGACAAACTCGTAAGAGGGTGCGCCGGTTATACCGGGCAAGACACTCCAGGGCCAGGTAAAAGCTTAGCAGCGGCAAAATAATCAGGCTTGAGATGTTATGGGTCAGCAAAGCTGCCCCACAGACAACGGCACTCAGGGGTAAGTAAATTGGTTGGTCGCGCTTAATCAACCGGCCAAAGGCCCAGAAAACAAAGGGCAAGATGGCCCCGGCCCAGGCTATGGGCAGACTGCCTCGCCATAGCACATTAAATAGTTGATAGGGAGCGTATACATAAGCCACAGCGGCCAACAGACCAGCTTTTGACCCGAACAGGTCTTGGACAAAGAGGTACATGCCGGTACCGGCGACAAACAGAGCCAGACCAAAGGAGGCGTTGAGAGCAGTAACGGGGTCCAGCCCCAACAGATGCCAGCCCTCTGAGAGGTAATATGACAGCGGGGCATAGAAGACAAAAAGGGGCAAACCGTACCCATAAGCCAGGTCCGGGAGCCAGCGCGGAAAAAAAGCCCCCTGCTGAAGGGCTTGGTCCAGGGCAACGATACGGTATAGGTGGAGTAGCCCATCGGCACTGCGGGTCAGTGTCGGCTGGATGAGTGGAGTGACCGCCGGCACAGACAGTAACCAGACTAACAGCAGGGGGGAGGGTTTCACGTTACACGTTTTAATCTTTGGGCATCGTCTTTAAGCCAAAATAAGCCGGAGCAGGGGTGAATTCGGGATAGGTGGGATAAACAACGCTCCAGTAGGTTTGCTCATCATTCATGGTCCACTGTGGATTGGCAATATAGATCAGACTCATAATACCGATCCAGGGTCGCCAATTTTCTTTGGCATAGGCATAAGCCCGCTGAAAATATTTGTCTTGTTGGTCGGGCGTGACCGCGTGCCAATAATAGGGAGAGTCAGGACGAGGGTCAATCGTCCAGCCAAACTCAAGCAGGACGACTTGTTTGTCGGTATCCCCATTGCGCACCATCACTTCCCGTACGTCTTCCACGTGGCGGAAACCGTAAACGCGGCGTAATTCTTCGGGAACGTTGTTTTCTGGCTTAAAATCACCCGGATTGGCCAGCCCTGGGGTGCGGGCAATCTCGGCCGGATCAGTTTCAGGCTCAGAGGCATAGCCCGGGGCATGCACGCCCAGGGCGTCAAAATAGGGCTGGGCCCCGGCTTCGTACATTTCTTGAATGTAAAAGATGTCAGGACGAGCCACGTCATCATTGCGGGTTGTCGGAGCCATACCGGCGCTGATGATGATGGGATAGGGGTCAACTTGCTTAATGGCCTCGTAAGCCACTTTGAGCATCTCGGTATATTCAGCCGCATTGGGGGGGCGGTTGCCCCATTCGCGGGATAAATTCGGCTCGTTCCAAATTTGGTAGGCGTCAATTCGCCCTTTATAGCGAGTGGCCACAGCCGTGACAAAATCTGTAAAGTCTTGCAGATTGTTAGGCGGACCAATTTCGGGATAGCCACCGCCGGCCCATTTAGGCTGCACGCCCAGGCGGACAATCACCTTGAGACCGTGGGCGTCAATTTGATTCATAACCCGGTCGGTGCGGTTCCAATCAAAGACACCTTTACCCGCGCCTTCAATTTCCCGCCAGGCAAACTCTTGCTTTACCCAGCGAAAGCCGGCATCTTGGACCAGTTGCAAATCCCGATCGGCAATCTCTTCCTTCCAGAAGAGAAATACCTGCATCCCGTAATCCGGTGAGGTCATCGTCACCGGCGAGGTATTGATCGGGATAGAAGCCGGTGGTTGAACCGCGTCGGGCGGCTGTTCAGGAGGCTGCTGCCCGGTGCCGGGATCAGACGGGGCTGGGGTTGTGAGAGGAGCAGCGGCTGGGGATTGGTTGTCCTCTCCGTCCTGAAAACGGGCTATTTTGACGGTGGGCGTAGGCGTGGGTCGATCTTCCGGAACACTGGCCTCGTAAAAGAAAATGGCGTAAACAGCAAAGGCAGCCGCACAAAGAACGAGGACCGCAATACCTCCACCGGCCAAAATAGGGAGAAGCAGTAAAGGATTAAAACCTTTTCGTTGGGGGTGTAATTGTTTTTGTTGACGCATAAATTGACCTTTTAATATATTTACTACTTCGGCATATTGGCCAGGGCATTGTAGGCAGGCATATTGATAATCCCAAAGGCGGCCAACTCTGTACCGGGCGCAGTCACGCCGTAATCCAGATTCCACAGGAACATAGGGCCGACCCAACCCCAACTCTTGGCCAACTGATAAGCCTCGACAATCCATTGAGCTTGTTCTTCAGGGGTATTGTCACGAGCATATTCGTAGCCGGGTTGGGGATTGCCGGAAACGGCCCAACCAAACTCGGTCGGAGCGATGGCCTTACTCCCATCGCCGTTGGCCACCATCACATTGCGGTAGCCTTCCATCGTTCCCCGGAAGCACCAGCTATGATGCCGATTGTCAAAGGGCCCCCGGAAGTTGGTCGCTGTCGGATCCTCGACGGTTTGCCAATCGCCATTGGCCGGGCAGTTGTAACCGCTGGGGTGGGAGCCCAAAGCATCAAAGAAGCCTTTGGCCCCGTTCGCATACATCTGGTTCAGATAATCAATATCGTCAACGGCCGCCCCCCCAACGTTACCGGCCGGGGTCAGCGCGCCGCTGATGACAATTATCTCCTGGTTGACCGATTTGATGGCCTGATAAGAGAGTTGCAACAATTGGGTGTAGTTTGCGGCGTTGATGCGTCCCATACCGCCGGCCTCATACCAGAGATTTTGCTCGTTCCAGATCTCAATGGCCTGGGCCTTGCCCCGGTAACGGTCGGCCACGCGGGCGACAAACTCGGCATATTTAGCCGGATCTTGAGGGGGACCTTCTACACTTTTGTCATCATCCGGTGGCCGGGCCCAATCGGGGGCTTTAGGAATGCTGAGCATTACCTGGATACCATTGCCATTGTAGACGCCAACGAGCTCGTCCCACATTCCCCACGAGTAACCACCGGGCGAGGGTTCGGTTTCCTTCCAGGGCATTTGGAATTTGACCCAGTTAAAGCCTATGGCCTTGATATGGCCGATATTGGCACTGGCATTGCCTCGTGGGTCGGCCTGAATGCCGTAACCAAACGGTACGTTGACCGAGGCCACGGACGGTGGCGCCGGCGAACCTGAGTCAGCCGGGGCAGACTGGTCTTCAGATGGTGGTGGGGCCTGGTCTGCCTCTGGGATAGGGGTTGGTTCCGGGGTGGGGGTGGCTTCTGGGGTAGGGGTTGGTTCCGGGGTGGGGCTGGGGGTCGGCGTAGGCGTAGCCACCAGCACGGCCACACTTCCCCGGGGTACTGCCGCAGCACTATCTCGATTGGAAGAGATTGAGGCGCCCACTTCATAAGAGCCACCCGCTTCGGGTGCAGTCCATTTATAGATCGGATTGCTCAAGTCAACAATTTCTTCGGCGATGACCCCCCCATCTTGATTTTGCACCCGCCAGACCACAGAATATCGGCTTTCAACAGGGGGAATGACCAGGTCAAGAAATTTGCGGATGACCGACCAGATTTGCGCATCGTTATCTTCGTTCAACAAGTTTTGCACGGCCACGCCACGCAGATTGTATTGGGCTACGAATTGTAACTTGCGGGCAATGCTGGCCGCGTTTTCAAGGTAGACAGTGTGCTGTACATTATTATCGTCCAGATAGGCAAACCAGTAGGTGCCACTGGCGCTATCAAATTGAATACCGGTGGAGGCCGGTAAGCCAGCCAGGGTAAAATCAACTTCCTGGCCGGGGCTAACCACATTCTGGTCATCGACGACGGCTACCCCGCCAATAGGGTTCAGCGCTTCCTGGTAGCTGATGTTTCTGGTAATACCGCTCACCTGCTCGGTGCTGAGGGTTGAAAGAAGCAGTTGTATCTTGTAGCGCTTGATTTGTCCTACAGCCCAATTAAGCATCGTTTCCATTTGGCCACCCGGTGCGTAGGCTTTTGGATCGGGCGAAGTCGGTACCTTGACCACATCGGCAATACGGCCAATGGCCTGCCAATCGTAAGCCCCGGTGTCCCATGTGTCCGCCGAAACTTGATTGGCTAACTCCACTCGCACCGAGAGTTGTTTGTTGTTGGGTAGTGCCTGGCGTAGTTGTTGTAAAAATGAAGTGTATTCACGATCCAGGTCGGGGTTGATACCCCGATAATCGATATCAATGCCCTGATAGCCACCGCGTTGAACCAGGTCAACAATTTGCTGGATATGTCGCTCGCGGGCATTGGGGTCGATCAGCATATTATCAATCAAGTCTGAACGAATAGCACCATCATCATACCAGTTGCGAATAGAGGGGATAACGGAAAAGGGAGCATTTTGAATTTCCGGGGGGATTTGCCCCAACTCGTCCGTAATGCCACCTTCGCTATCCAGATACAGGCCCACCAGATTAAGTTCTACCAATGAGTCCTGGACGTTATCCGGTAAGGGAAGATTCGGGGCGTAGTCAGTCGATACACTGGGGTTAATGGCATGTGTTTGCATAACGACGATCGACTCTGGCAGATAATCTAATTCAGACTCGATCACATCGTCAGCGATCACTTTGCGATTCGGCAGCCATTCCCAGACTTCGCCATTCCAGGAGTATAGGTCCAGGGTGCTGTAAGGTTCGGCCTCGTTGGGGATCGGGACGGAGATAAGTACCTTTTCTGGCGAAACCCCTTTGCGCTGAATACGGTAGAAGGGGCTTTTCATAATCAGGTTAGGAGGGATACTTTCCGCCGCAGTCAGCAGACTGTTACCGGCCGCCCCTTCCAAAAATAAACTGCGGGGTACGGCGGTTAATTTTACCCGAAACGTGCGCTTGACACCTTCTGGCAGAAAAGTAACTTGAGTGCCGTCGGGGTCTTGAATGGCCCCGCCATCGCGGCCAATGCGCTCATAACCAATACTGAGCAAGCGATCGGCCAGTGAAATGGGTGGTAAAAGCAACGCACTCAAAACAAGGAGGGGGATTAAAATGAAGTTGATGACAATACCACCCAACCGGCTCTCTAGAATTAGCTCAAACGATTGAACCAGGGGGTTTGAATTTACATTTGATGACACTTTAAACTCGCTTCTCCTTTCCCGAATTAAAAGATAAGATGCTGTCCTTGGCCTATATCCAAAAATCCTGTCCTTTGTCGGTTAGCAGTCACGTCCCCGGTTAAGTCCAGGCTGCCAGTTGGTTAAAATGTTGGCCGTTCCCAAAACCAACACCAACGCCAGCCCAGTTACACACAGTGGTGATTAAGAATAAATCAAAAAGGGAAAAAGGCGATTAAGCGGGGACACTGTCTAAACCGTTTAACTGATTACCGACCCTTTAAACGCGATCCAACCCAATTCGATTAAGAGTTTCAAAATCATTTTGTCGCAAAGTTTGTTGACCATAGCAGGATATCAAGTGGATTTGTTGACATACCACGTATCACCGTCACTATTTCCATTGGGTGTGTTTCATTTACTTTAGAGAGAGGAGCCAGCACGCCTACGTGCGGCTCCGTTTGGCACGTGGGCGTGCCAAACTCCTCATAACCCAAACCATTTGGAACACACCCATTTCCATAATACTCGTTCGGTTCAGAATAGGCAATATTCTATCATAGGGTATACCCTTTGACAAGTGTACAAAGACGTCAGGAAGCATCGTCACTTTGTCTCGACTGCCAATAATCTGTCCAGGCCGGCCAAATCCTTTTTGACCTCGATTTTAGCTGTGGGGAAGTGGGTTCTGGCCAATTGCGTGACAGCCTGGCCTTGTTTCGCCCCAATTTCGATCAGCAGACTGCCGCCGGGCTTTAATTTTCGCTTGGCCTGGGGCAGCAATTGCCGAATGATCTCCAGTCCATCTTGACCACCAGCCAGAGCCAGTCGTGGCTCGTACCGGCTTACTTCCGGCGACATTGAGGCGGCGGCCAATTCCAAATCACTGACATAAGGCGGATTACTGACAATGAGGTCAACCGGATGGGCCAATGGTTGTAACAGATCACCGGCTAAAAAAGTGATCCTGTCGACAACCCCATGCCAGGCGGCATTTTGCCGGGCCAGATGCAGGGCTTGTTCAGAGGTGTCAATAGCCAGGAGAGAAACCTGGGCCAGGTTTTTAGCCAGGGCGATGGCAATACAGCCACTCCCCGTACCCACGTCGACGATTGTTGAGGCCCTCATTCGTTCGTTGGCTATGCGCAGCGTTATTTCTACCAGTAGCTCCGTTTCAGGCCGGGGAATGAGCGCATGCCGGTTCACCTGAAATTCCAGGGCGAAAAATTCTTTGTGACCGGTGATATAGGCCACCGGCTCCCGGCGCTTCCGGCGACTGAGCAGCGTGTAAAATCTGTTTACTTGATTTTCAGTAAGCGGTTCTTGGGGATGTGTATAAAGCCAGGTGCGGTCTTTGTCCAGGGCATGGGCTAATAGCACTTCGGCATCCAGACGAGGGGTCTCGCATCCGGCTTCGATGAGGCCTTGGACGGCTGTCTCTAACACAATCTCTACAGTGCTATCCCATATCCCATATCTCACATCGCCCATCCCATCACGCTGTGGCCAGTTCCTTCAGCTTTTCCTCCTGGTCAGCCTTGGTCAAGGCTTCGATGAACTCGTCAATCTCGCCGTTGAGGATATCTTCCAACCGGTAACTGTTGTAACCAATGCGGTGATCGGTGACGCGAGTTTGAGGGAAATTATAGGTGCGGATTTTTTCACTGCGGTCACCACTACCCACCTGAGAGCGACGGGCAGCACCGTGTTCGGCCTGTATCCGTTGCTGCTCTATATCATACAAACGGGCCCGCAGAATATTAAAGGCTTTGGTTTTATTCTGCAATTGGCTCTTTTCGTCCTGGCAACTGACCACAATGCCGGTGGGCATGTGGGTCAGACGAACAGCCGAGTCGGTCGTATTCACGCTTTGGCCACCCGGCCCGGAGGAGCGGAAAATATCAATACGTACCTCGTTGGGATCAATCTCGACTTCCACTGCGTCCATTTCCGGCAAAACAGCCACCGTGGCCGTAGAGGTGTGAATACGTCCCCCGCTTTCGGTTTGGGGAATACGCTGCACCCGATGGACCCCACTTTCGTACTTTAATCTGGAATAAGCCCCTTTGCCTGTTACCTGAAAAATAATTTCTTTGAATCCCCCGATCCCCGACGCATGTCGACTCAATACGGAAATCTTCCAGCCTTGACTTTCAGCATAGCGGCTGTAGATACGGAAAAGATCAGCCGCAAAAAGACCGGCTTCGTCCCCACCGGCCCCGGCCCGAATTTCGACAATCACATTTTTATCGTCGTTGGGGTTTTTGGGTAGCAGCATCAAGCGTAATTTTTGCTCAAGCCTCTTTTTTTCACCGGTCAGGTTGTCAATTTCTTCCCCGACCAGAAGCTGCATCTCCTCGTCCGGGTCGTCAGCCAGCATCTCGTGCGCCTCATCCAGTTGAGTCAAAACATCACGGTAGCGCCGATAGGTTTCGACCACCGGCTCCAGGTTAGCCTGTTCCTGGCCATACTTCATCAACAGTTCGGGCTTGCTGGTAACCTTTGGATCGCCCATCAATCCAGACAGTTCGTTGTAGCGAGCCTCTACAGCCGCCAATTTATCTAATAACATAAAAACTCCCTAACAATATGCAACCCGCCTATGCATGCCTGCTTAGGCGGGCCGATTTTAATCCCGTATCTTACATGATAAGTAAAGAGGGCCGAGTCGTCAAACGGGATTGATTAAAGAGGATGCCGTTGCTACAGCAATTATCGTAGGCGTGGCATCCCTATGCCACGCGAACCAATCTTTTTACTTTTCCGAGTCCCGATTACGACTGGCCTGGACGATTTCGGCCAGTAAATTTTCGGCCTCTCTCCCGACCAACTGAGGAGCGGGTCGCTCCATTCGGGCAAAAAGAGCTTGCACCAGCCGGTGGGCCAGGACTGCCCGATTGGATAGTTCGGCCCGGCGGCGCAGAAAATCCTCGGCCATTTGGATGTCGCGATTGGTCAGGCGCTCGATTGGTAACGCGGCGGTCGTGGCTGAGACCGGTTGGGTAGGGCCAGACGAAGTCGATTCCGCGGCCAGGCTTTCCAGGGTGATGGTGGCCCGATCCCGAACCACCAGCGTCCCCGCAGCCAGATCACCTAACCGGCGGGCCTGCTCATTGACAAACATGGTGACCACCCCCACCCCGTAATAGGCCGGTAAAAAGTCGACCAGGCGGACCAGGTTACGAATGATCGACTCGGTCAAGGTAATGGGGGTACCATCGGTCCGTATCACCCGCAAACCGACCCAACGTTTACCAGGTGATTGACCGTTCCAGATCATCTCGAAGAAGATATAGTAGCCCCAGAAAAAAGCGAAAGCGACCAGACCAAATAGAGCCGCCACTACCCAGACCAGAAAGTTATCCTCAAAGGCGTCGTCGAACAGACTGCTAACCAATAGGAACAGGGTCAAGTTGACAACGAGCTGTAAAATGATTATCAATATAGTATCGACTAAGGCCGCCAGAAAGCGTGAGCCAATGCCGGCCACATCGTAACCAAAGGCCACGTTTTCTGGGGTGTCGATACTGAAGTAATCTTCTGGTAAGGTCATATTGGATATCCTAATGCAAGTCGATCAATTTTACCAATCTCGTCAGGCCGATTGGAAACTGCTGACCGAACTGCTGGCTCGTAGCCAGCAGGATATTCACCGCTTATCCCCCGAGGATATTAATACCTTGGGACGTCTGTATCGCGCAGCCACCTCCGATCTGGCCCTGGCCCAACGAGACTTTTCTGACCACCGGGTCACGACCTACTTAAACCAGTTAGTGGCTCGGGCGCACGCGGTGGTCTATCGCAGTGAGCCATTGGCCCTTAACCGTATACTGCGCTTTGCCACCACCGGCTTTCCACGCGCTTATCGGGAGATGCTGCCTTTTATCCTGGTGGCCGCCCTGTTATTCATTATACCTGCTTTGGCGGCCGGACTGGGCACGGCCTGGCAACCTGAAACGGCCCGCTGGATGCTTCCGGTCGGCGCACAGCATTTAATTACCACCATTGAACGACAAGAACTGTGGACCGATATCCCCGTTAATGAACGACCCTATGCTTCTTCCTTTATTATGCGCAATAACATCCAGGTGGCTTTTCTGGCCTTTGGTAGCGGGGTGTTAGCCGGGGTCTTCACCGTTTGGATTATGATCTATAACGGGCTGCTACTGGGTGGCATCACCGGCTTGACCATCTACTATGACCTTGGCTTTGAGTTGTGGACCTTTGTCATTGGGCACGGCGTGGTCGAACTGAGCGTCATTTTTATCGCCGGTGGGTCGGGGCTGAGGCTGGGCTGGGCAATCATCCAGCCGGGTCTGTTGCGTCGCCGCGATGCCTTAGCCATTGCCGCCCGTCAAGCCGTTCGGCTGGTCATCGGCTGCGTGCCCCTGCTGGTAGGGGCCGGTTTGATCGAGGGCTTCATCTCCCCGGCCGAGAACATTCCCTGGCCGGTTAAATGGGGCATAGGGCTGGGCAGCGGCGTGCTGCTGTACGGTTATTTGCTGTTGGCCGGTCGGAAGCGAGGACCAAAGTCAATATTCTGGGGTTCGTAGTAACCACTTTAGCGGTTTTTGGCTTCATAACGTCGGCAATTAACGACTAAAGTCGTTACTACGAGCAGTTTTATCGCCGCTTATCCATCTTCTGTTGCTCATACGCCATCACGGCGCGCAAGATCTCATCTAACGAGCGTTGGGGCTGCCAACCAAGCAAGGCTTGAATACGACGGATATCCGGCACCCGGCGCTGCATATCTTCGAAGCCCGGGGCATATGCCTCGGCATAAGGCACGGTGATGATGGGGGAACTGCTGTGAGTAATGGCTTTGACCTGTTCAGCCAGCTCACCAATGGACACTTCCTCGATGCCCCCGATGTTATACACATGGCCTGGCGCCTCAGGATGCTGGGCCAACCCCAGCAGGGCCTGCACGATATCCCGCACATCACAGAAACAACGGCTTTGGCTGCCATCGCCGTAAACCGTAATCGGCTCTCCCTGCAACGCCTGGCGGACGAAGCGGGGAATGACCATGCCGTAGCGGCCGGTCTGGCGCGGACCAACGGTGTTGAACAGACGAAACGGTACCACTTCCAGTCCATATTCGCGCTGATAGGCCAAACCGAGAAACTCGTCTACCATCTTGCTGGCGGCATAGGCCCAGCGACTGCGACTGGTGGCCCCCAGCAGCACGTCATCTTCCTCGCTGAAAGGAATCTTACTGCCTTTACCATACACTTCCGAGGTGCTGGCCAGTAACGCCCGGCAGCCATAACGTAGGGCTGCTTGCAACACCGCCTCGGTGCCCATCACATTCGTTTCAATCGTATGCACCGGGTGCTCGACGATCAGTTTGACCCCTACGGCTGCGGCCAAATGGACAATCACGTCGGCTTCCGAAGCCAGTCGATCCATCACAATCCCATCGGTAATGCTGGCCCGGGCAAAGTGAAAGTTCGGGTTATTCCTCAGATGAGCAATATTGTCCAGGTTACCCGTCGATAAATCGTCTATAGCCAGTACCCGATAGTTCGTGGCCAGCAGGGCATCGGCCAGATGTGAACCGATAAAACCAGCCCCTCCGGTGATCAAGACCGTGTGGGCATTATCAGATTCGAATGTGGTCACGTCGTTACCTCTCTTGTCCAGGTTCTGCACTACGCAAGTTGCTAACTTATCAGCGGTACTGGGGACAAGTTAGCAACTCGCCCTACATAACTTGATCCTCTACAATAATGTTCGCCCCTTCAGCTCCAAATACCGGTTAATCACCGCCATTGAAAGTTGGTTGGCCGGTACGTCCAGGGTCAGTACGCCCTGCCGCCGCAGGTTGTCCAGGGTTACCTGCCGCTCGTCCAGAAGTTGCGCTGCGGCGGCCCGTTGGTAGACGGCCAGGGAGTCGGAGGGTTGGAGTTGGGCGGTAGCGTGAATGTCGGGATCACTAATGGTTACGACCAGGGGCAGGCTGCGCCGGGCCAGCACCGACACGTGGCTGACCAGGGATTGCATACTTACCCCGCCGCTCAAATCCGTAAAAATCACCACCAGGGCCCGTTTGCGCTGTTTCAGGGCCAGGTAGCTCAAGGCACGCCGGTAATTGGGCTCGACCGGCTGAGCCTCGACCGCATAGAGTAACTCCAGCATCTGGTAAAACTGCCGGCGCCCCTGGCGTGGGGCGACAAATTGCATAACATCATCGGCAAAAGTCATCAGCCCTATTTTGTCCCCTTTGCCGGTGGCCACGTAAGCCAGGAACAAAACCGCATTGACCGTGTAGTCTAACTTGGCCATTTGAGCCACCGGGCTTTGCATCATCCGGCCCGTATCCAACACGGCTATGATATTCTGGCTGCGCTCGGTTTGATATTCGATGGTGATGGGCCGGTGGCGCCGGGCGGTGGCTTTCCAGTCAATGCGCCGAAATTCGTCGTCAGGCAGATATTCACGCAGACGCTCAAATTCAGTACCCTCGCCGAACATACGGGTGTGACGTAAACCCAGTTCTTGCAACCGGTTACGCCGCAAGAGCAGGTCGTAACGGCGCACGTCCAGTAAATTGGGATAGACCTTGACCGGGCCGGCGGCTTCAATACGGGCCTGGCGTACCACCAGCCCCAGTGGCCCGCGCCAGCGCAAATTCAGGTCGCCGAATTGGTAATCGCCCCGCTGCAAGGGGCGGACCCGGTAGATACCTTGCCAGACCCGCCGGGCCGGAACCTCCCCGGTCAGGAGGCGGGGTTCGATTTTGAAGGTGTCGGGTGGCTCATCGCGTAGCCAGAGGGTAGCCGGGTGGCGGCTGCGGTTACGCACCGAGAGGTGGACAGGATTTTCTGCGCCCAGACTCAGTTTGGTATCGTGCCGGCGCGACACCTCAAAGCGGCGCACGCTCCCGGCCAGCCGCCAATCCAGCCCAAAAAGCACCAGGCTGAACAGCCCATATAAGACAGCCACCCACTCTAGTGCTGGCAGCCAGGTGCCAGTCGCCATGATGGGCGCGGCTAATAATAATAATAAGAGGCCACGCGTAGTTAGATACACCATGCCCCCCCTCTAACGAAGAGAAGCGATAAAAGCATCAACCGCTTCCTGATCCCAATTTTGCCGATTACCCATAATCATCAGCATCACTATACCGCTTTTTCCCTGAAAGACTCCGGATACCTGCCGGATGGCTGTTCCATCCGAGTCGGTTCCTTCGCGGATAGTCAGGGTGATCCGTTGATCGCGAATCGTGGTGGTGGTCTCACCCACAACCGGCAATTGATAGTTCCGCCGGCCCATTTGCCGCTCTGTGGCTTGCTGCATTTGCTGTTCCATCTCCGCCTGGCTTAGACCGGCGCTTTCTGGAAATTGCATCAACATAATCATCTGTTTAGCCGGACCGGCAGAGCCGAAGGCTGCTACGTCAAAGCCGAAGAAGCTCATCCCAAACTGCTCACTATAACCGGCCGGCAGGGTATAATCAACGATACCTTGGGCGATATCAGTCACTTCCTCTGGCTTCTCAGTCACCGTCATAGCTCGTTCCACCAACGGCCCGGCCGAGCGCAAGGCCAAGAAGGCTACAACGCCGGCACAAATACAGAGGATGAACAGACCACCGATAATACCAAGAACAATTTTAGTGTTACGACTCATCTTTTACCTCAATCCAAAATCGGAAATCGTAAATCCAAAATTTAACGCGGTACTTCCACCTGCCCCAACAAGCGTTGAATGACCGCATCAGCATCCAGGCCCTCGATCTCCGCCTCTGGTTTTAGCAGCAGGCGATGACGGTACACGGCAGGCGTGACGAATTTTACGTCATCAGGAGTGACGTAATTGCGGCCCTGCAAGGCGGCGTAGGTTTTGGCCGCCAACAAAACGTGGGTGGCCGCCCGGGTACTGGCTCCCAGGGTCAGGTCTGGCGATTGGCGGCTGGCTGCGGCCACCTGGGCAATATAAGTCAAGATACCCTCCTCCACGACGACCTGTTTGATCATCTCCCGGGCCCGAACAATACCATTGACCGGCAGAATGGCATTGAGCCCGGCCGAGGCCAGGTCGTGCGCGTCAAACCCCCGGTGATAGCGGCGCAGCACTTCGACCTCTGTTTCCAAGGCGGCGTAGGGCACTAAAACTTTGAACAGAAAGCGATCCAGTTGGGCTTCCGGTAGGGGATAGGTGCCCTCATACTCAATGGGGTTCTGCGTGGCGATCACCATGAAGGGCACTTCCAGGGGATACCGTTCACCTTCCAGGCTGACCTGGCGTTCTTCCATAGTTTACAGCAGGGACGACTGAGTTTTGGCAGGGGCCCGGTTAATTTCGTCTGCCAGTAAAATTTGAGTAAAAATTGGGCCTTTCTTCAAATAAAATTGGCCGGTCGTAATGTCAAATACGCTGGTCCCCAGGATGTCCGAGGGCATCAAATCGGGGGTAAACTGAATCCGGCTGAATTTGGCCTGGACCAGATGGGCTAGGGTTTTGGCCATCAGGGTTTTGGCGGTACCGGGTACCCCTTCAAGCAGGACGTGCCCGCCGGTTAAGAGGGCAATGACTAGCAGTTCAAAGGGTTCCTCCAGGCCAACCAGTACTTTGTCAGCTTCTTGTCGCACGTGGCGAAATAAAACCTGTAAATCAGTAGCGGGCATTTACGACTCCTTTAACCAGGCAGCTACTTCGGCTGTCCATTGAATCATCTCTCGTTCGCTGGCCCGACCCTGGTGTAGCCGGGCCAACAGGCTACGCAAAGCGTCCTGGTCGAGGTTGGGATTGAATTGGCTCAACTGAGCCAGGTATTCCTCGTCCGGCAAGGTCGGGTTGAGCCGATACCGCTGCCCCAGGCCGCGTTTGAGCCAGTGATGATATTGGCGCAGCAGGGCCGTTCGATGGCCGGCCCGGCGGCTGAGATTAGCAATGGCCGTGATATATTCGAGGGGCGCTCGCCGGCTGGTGTCCTTGGGCAGCGGAACAGGCCGGCCAAAGCGTTGCCCTCGCAGAACCAGGACCAAAAAAATGACCAGTCCCACGTAAAGCAATGAGCGTCCGGCGGAGGTGTAACGCAACCAATCACCCGGCCCTACCACCTGGGTTCGCTTCGAGCGCAGGCCGTGATGCCACTCGTCAAACCAGATCACCCCCGAACGGCCGGCGGCGCTGATGACATTTAAGACCAGGGCTGAATTTCCCGCTTCTTTTAAACCGGCGTTTGAAAAGGGAAAAGGGGTGGCACTGAGGATGACCCGGCCGGCTTCTCGTTCAAAAGAGAGCAGTACCGGTCCGGCTTCAGTGGCCAGATGGGTCACAAAGTCGTCACGGCTGGTTTTGAAATAGGCCCGAGTCTGCACCCTGGCCGGGCTGGTCGGGGGTGAGACAAACAAGGGGGTCTGGATGGTCAGGGTCACCGTGGTAGACTCCAGATAGCTCAGGGTGAACTGGTAATGGCGGGCGGCCAGGCCCGTGCTCAACTGGTCTCCGGCCAACACCAGGGTGCCCCCCTCTTCTACCCAGCGATCAATGATCTGCCAATCGTCGGGGGTAATTCTCAAAGACGGTTCCAAGATAAGCATCAGGCTGGCCGCTTCGGGGGGCTGAAAAAGGCCGAGGATTTCGTCACTGACCGGGTAGCCCAGTTCGTCTAACCACAGCCAGAGGGCCCGCGCTCCGTTGGGGGCTGAGGAGAAGCTGGCCAGGGGTGGGCCAACCTGTTCCTGAGTTTGTTGGACAGCGGCAGCGATTGTGAGCAACAAAAGCAGGCCAAATAAGCCAATCGCCAGCCAGGAATCACGAGAGAGTGGTTTCATTTTTGTCGGCGTAACTCGGCCACGCGGGCGGCATATTGGGCGTAAGCGACCTCATCCAGGGGATGATAGCCGTACCACACCCGGTCAAAAACCTCGATCACCTCACCCAAAATGGTAACCAGTTGAGGCAGGTGGGCCACGCTGCGTAAATACTCGCGGTTTGTCTGGGCGCGGTCGTAGCGTAACAAGCCGCGCTCGTCAAGCAACAACAGCGAGGAGAGATACAGGTAACGCACAGCGGTCCGATAATCCCCGCTGCTCGACAACTGCTGGGCCCGTTTGAGGGCCGTGTCTGCGGTCAGGATTTCGTCGCCTGCTTCAGCGTCCGGGTCAACTGCTGCCTCGGTCACCAGACCGGCCAGCAATTCCCGCAAGATGAAAAATAAGACCAAAATCAAGGCTAAAATCCCCAAACCGGTCAGGGCGTAACGTATCAAGACAAGGCCATTATTAATCTGGGCATCGTCCAGGGAGATGATACCCTCGTCAGGCAGCCAACGGGTGATCAGTTCCCAAAAATATTCCCACACACGCCGCCACAATTCGGCCAGGGGTGACGGCCGGTCAGGTTGCCACTGAAACTCAGGTCGGGCTAAAATGGTGTTAAGCAGTTCAAGGTCAGCCCCGGTGTGTTTAGGGGACGGCCAGGTCTGGCCAGTCGCCAACAAGTTCGCCAACAGCCCGGTCAACTGGGCCAGGTCAGGCGGGTCGGCCCGCAGTTGGGCCACCAGGAAGCTGTGGTCTACTGCCACCAAGGTGCCGTCAGGCAGCCTTACTTGAGTGACCTGCGCCCACCGGTCAGCCGCAGCCAGTAACCGGGGACGACTGACCTCAGCCGAAGCATCCTCCAGACTGGTCACCAGCGCCTGGGTCTCCTCGATCTGTTGCCAGTAGTCCTCAAGCGAGAGGGGCAGTTCGGCGGCCTGAGTCAAGCCGCCAGAGGCGAAACCTATTAAAATCAGGCCCAATATCAATAGTTGACAACGTTTAAGAAAAGGCTTCATTACTCCTGGTTTACCAGCTACCTGATGGGTAAAAGTAACAGTTCAGGTATTTCTCGCTAACGCTCGAAATGACATGCCTGGGTAGTAACCCAACCAATAACCAACTGCCTCTAAAATCCGCCTCCCCTGCTGCTGAGGGCCATCATAGCAAAAGCGAGTGCACCAAAGATGGAGACGATGACCAGGTATAATACCACTCCGCCAAGGGAGAGAAGAGCAAAATGCCCCATTTCGGTCATCGTCACCAAATTCCCCTGTTCCGGCTGTGGCGCTTGAGCTGTTACCTCAGTTACCTCGGCTTGACTGCTCGACACACTCGTAGCCAACAAGGACAGGTCAAAACCTTCAGTACGGATACGCAGGTCAAAATACATCAAGGTGATCGCGGTTAACTGGAGGGGTAGATAGATCAGGCTGAACATGAGTTGAACCAGCGCTTGCAGCACCGTTTGCACAATGGCCTGAGAAACCGAGAAGTCGAACGGGCTACCCACGATGAACTGAAAGACGAAACCGATTAAAGTCGTCGGGCCGGTAATGACCAGTTGACCAAAAATGAAGAGGATAAAGACAAAGCCCAATACCCACCAGAAACGCCGCCGGGCCAGATCCCAGGCGCGACGGATAGATCGGCTTGCAACCTGTTTTTCAAGGACAATAATGGGGGCGATTAAAGGGACAATCACCATCCAGAAAAAGGCCAGCATGCCAAACCCAGTTAACCAACCTACACACGGTACCAGTACCCAGACCACTAGCCCGATGCTTAAGAGTATCGCCAGCAAGAGGGCCCCAATCAACGATAGCCAGGACCGGCCAATTTTACGATAGGCATCTGTTACGCCGGTTGATTCGCCCAGATAGCTCCCTGCTACAGCGCGGGTCAGGGCTGCTGTGGCCACGCCCTGGATGAGCACAAAGCTAATGAGGGCTAACAGGCCACTGCCAATGATACCCAGGATGTAAGCCGGGCCAAACAGCGTCGATGGGTCCACGAACGATCCAGCTTGCTCCTCCAGTTGGGTGAATATACCCCCAAAAGTTAACAGGGAGGTAATCATCTGGAGTAGGGTTAGCGGGATCTGGACGATGGCAATAATACCGATAAAGGTGAGAAAGTTGCGCCGGTAAAGACGAATGGCCTGGTCCAGTAGTTCGCCCAGGCCAAGGGGACGGAGGGGAGGCATAGTGGTCACAGTCATGGTGGACTCCTGATCAAGTTTGACGGTACTGGCGGATTTTTAATAACTCTAAAAACAGAGTATCAGATTATGAGGGTTTCGTCAAGCCTTTTATCATTTGTGTGTGTTTCATTTTGAAGTTTGCATGTCATTTCGAGGAGGTACGACGAGAAATCCCTGTGAGATTACAATGAATGGCTGGGGCGCCGGATAAAAATCACCCTCTATTATTGTTTCCTGGTCACCTTGTTGGGTAAAAGTATCGCTCTGGGGATTTCTCGCTGCGCTCGAAATGATATGACCTGCTGATTGAGTAAAACGCGCCCAATAACTGAAACGCACCTTGAAACGCACCCCACGTTCTGAATTAGTTTTATTTCGTCATGGTCTGTGCTATAATTAGAACGATCGTGATCAAAGGACTTCTGAAATGAAAAGTTATGAGTAAATCGCTGATTTTTGGGATAATCATAAAATTGCAATCAATTCATTTTCGAGTGGTTCAATGAACACCGTTGAAACAACGCCGGCCAATACCTTAAAAGAGCCGCCCTTAAATTTTCCTCTCACCAAAGAAGAGGTTATCGAATTTTGTCAAAAGTGGCAGATTACTGAATTGGCCCTTTTTGGCTCAATTTTGCGTGATGACTTCACCGCCAATAGTGATGTAGATATTTTGGTCACCTTTGCGCCCCAGGCCCGACGGAGTTTGTTCGACTTGATCCAAATGCGTGATGAACTGAAACAGTTATTGGGCCGCAAGGTAGATGTTTTAACCAGGAAGTCGGTTGAGCAAAGTCATAATTGGCTGAGAAAACAAAACATCCTCAATAGCGCCCGGGTGATTTATGTTTCGTGATGACGAAACCCTGTTAGATATTGCCCGGGCCGCCAACCTGGTTTTACTTTTTAAGCAAGACGTGGCTGAAGGCAGTTTCTACCAAGACCTCAAAACGCAATCCGCTATCTTGCACCAACTTCTGATTATGGGTGAAGCGGTAAAACGCTTATCGATGCCATTTCGTGATGCGCATCCTGAAATTGATTGGAAATCGATTGCCGGTTTACGAGATGTCCTCATTCACGCTTATAACACCGTTGATATCGAACTGGTTTGGGAAATTGCCGACACGCATGTGCCTGAACTATTGAAACAGCTTGAGCCATTACTGCCCAAACAAAATTAAGAGAGGCAAATTATGACTCTTCATTCCACTTCGCCTGAATATACCATCCAGGCAGCCAACTTTGAACCGGCCTACCTGGCCCTACACCGCACCGGCGAATTGCAGCGGCGGGCCGAGGAGGCCGTGGCCAGTCTGAGCAACTGTCACGTTTGCCCACGTGATTGTGGGGTAGACCGGCTGGCCGACAAGACAGCCGCCTGTAAAACCGGGCGTTATGCCCAGGTGAGCAGCTATTTTCCTCACCTGGGCGAAGAGGATTGCCTGCGGGGTTGGCGGGGCAGCGGCACCATTTTCTTCAACATGTGCAATCTCCGCTGCGTCTTTTGCCAGAACTTCGACATCAGTCAGGCCAACAAGGGCCGGGAAGTCGGTCCGGTCGAACTGGCCACGATGATGCTCGAATTGCAAAGTGCGGGTTGTCACAACATCAACTTTGTCACCCCGGAGCACGTGGTGCCCCAGGTACTGGAGGGGTTGGTCCTGGCGGTGGAGGCCGGTCTGCGCCTGCCGATCGTCTACAATACCTCCGGCTATGACTCAATGGAAAGTCTGCGCCTGCTCGATGGGGTGGTTGATATTTATATGCCCGACTTCAAATTTTGGGACGCCAAACTTTCCCTGCGCTACCTGAAGGCCAAAGATTACGGCAGCGTGGCCCAGGGGGTGCTCAAGGAGATGAACCGGCAGGTCGGACCGCTTAAATTTGATGAAGATGGCCTGGCCAAACGGGGGGTGTTGGTACGCCACCTGGTTATGCCGGGCATGCTTGAGGAGTCACGCCAGATTCTCCGGTTTCTGGCCGAAGAAGTGGCCCCCGACACTTACGTCAATGTGATGGCCCAGTACCGTCCGGCCGGAAAAGTTACGGCCAACAAGTACGCCGAGATCAACCGCCCCCTGACCACCAAAGAATACGACACAGCCGTGCAAATCGCCCGCGACGCCGGGCTACGGTTAGACCAACGGCAGTCAGTTTTTTGGCGGTTGATATAAGCGTTAATTCATTCCCAACACTCCCAATTGGCCCAGGATTTCTAATTCATCCGGCAACGGATCTTGCCAGAGCCAATCAACTTTCAGCCAAAACCCAGCCACACTCAAGCTGTGGTAAATACCTTCAGCGTCCGGCAGGGAGAGATGATAGTGATTGTCATCGCCCAGGCAGTAAAATTCGGCCTGCCGGCGAATAGGATCAACTAACCAATACTCGGGAATGCCTTCACTTTCGTACTCCACAAACTTACGTCCCCGGTCCCGGCTCACACTCTCGGGAGATACAATTTCGACCACCAGATCAGCCGCTCCTTTTAGGTACGTCTCTTGCAACCGGCCCATACTTTCGGTCTTGAGGAAGAGGAGATCAGGTTCTCGACTTTGCTGGGTTACTTGTAGTTGGATTAAAAAAGGTGCACTAATTACCTGGCCCAGTTTGCGTTGGCGGACGTAACCCCGCAGTATCATTCCTAACCAACCACTCAAGTCTTGATGTGCTATTGAAGCAGGGGATACCATAATGACCTCTCCGTCTTCCCATTCGGCATGAGTATCTTCATCGGTCCATTCCAGGAACTCTTCAAAAGTGATTTTGCCCCGGGGTGGTGCTTTGTGGCCAACCAATTCCATCTTCTCCATTTATCTCACCTCCGCATGAGCAATACTGGTTATTCAGCATCGGCAAATTTGTTGCAAATTAATGGTCTAAATACCCTACCACAAAGAGTTCCTGGTGGCAAGAAGAGACGAAATACCTTACTAAATAATCACAACGAAGGATTATCTAAGCTAACCAACACCGCCGCAGTGACCAGCGCCGAAGTGGCCAGACCGGTAACGGGCACGGTGGTCATCACCACTGCTGGTAATGATCTCTACCTGCCGCTCATTTGGAAGGAGTAATTATAATGAAGCCCCCCTTATCCTTTACGTCTCCAAAACATACCGATGATAAGGCCCACCGCAAGAGTAACCACCATACTCCCGGTGAGAAATAACAGCCAGTGGCGGGTTGAGGCTTCGACGGGGGCCATTCTGTTCCCCCAGGCTCGACGTAATCCCCGGCGATAGACCGGGATGGTCAGCCGGGGGAGCAAAACATCTGACAAGAAATAAGTGACCCAGGGCAAGGGCGAGGGCGGTTGCGGTTCGCGAGGGGATGGTTTTTCATCAGGGACGGCCACTTCGGCCATGGTGAAAGCTTCACCTTGCGCCTGGCTTAATTCGGTTAAGACCTGTCCCCGGGCATCCACCACTTTGCAGCCCTGAACAAAGTCGCAAGACAATTGCATGCGGCTGGCTTGAGGCAGATATTTAACCAGCCAGGGGGCTGCGGGCAGCATACTGAGTAAAGTGACCAGGCCGTTGGGAATATCGGTCTGAATGTGGCCCGTGCCCACGGTATTCACCGCCGGCACGCCCAGCCAGGCGGTCTGCTGGCTTAACATGGTCCCGAACACGACCTGTCCCGTTTCTTTCAAGGGAGCCACCAATGGTCCCATGTCAGCCAGGGTTACCCGGTCGCCATTGGGAAAATGGTAAGTCGGGTTGGTCACGTCAGGCGGGCAACTGCAAATGAGCATCATGTCTACCTGACCGGCATAGCGCTGCCACAGCTCAGGATGACCGGTATCCCAGCAGATCATCATGCCCAAATCAGCCAAATCTGTTTTGGCAATCGTTATACGCCGGCTATCGCGGAAGTAGCCCCGTTCCCATCCCCAGGGGTAGTTTTTGTCATACCGCCACATACGGCCATCCGGGGCAAAAAGCAGCAGGGCATTGTATACCTCGTCTGCATCTAAAAGCATGAGTGACCCGGCTAAATGAAGGTGGTGACGCGCGGCCGTTTCTTTGAGCCAGGTGACCGTTGGCCCGTCGAGCGACTCGGCGCGAGCATGGTTTTCGTCGGTATAGCCATAGCCGGTGTTGAAAATTTCGGGCAAAACGACCAGTTGGGCCCCGGCCTGGGCCGCTGCCGTCACTAATCGGTCCGCCCGGTTGAGCCGGTCAACCGTTGGGGCCGGGGTGGCATCCATTTGAATGGCCGCCACTTTGATTGTACGAGGCATTTTTTGTCTCCTTAGGAATGGTACTTAAATAACTTGCCCACCTTGCCCTGGTTAATTGTGAAACAGTAGAGGAGCGGAGCATCCTCAGATGCCAAGCGGGCTTCCCGGAAAGTTCCCAACTTGCAACCCTGCTATAGCTTTTTAGAAAAAGATTTTGAGTTTGTACCCAGGTGGGCACAGGTAGTAACGACTTCAGTCGTTCCAGGCAGCAATAACGACTAAAGTCGTCACTACGAGTCAAAAACACACAGTGCTGTGCATTACCTGAAAAGCTATGCCTGCTACCCTGCTACCTTGCTGCTTTGGGTATTGTGCAGGCTAGGCCGGGGCTGGCTGGATGTTCGCCCGTTTGTGACGGTAGGTGCAGCGGTCTTTGATGGAGCAAAAGTCGCAGTTTGTGGCCCCCTCTACCCCCATTGGTTCAGTGCCCGTGCCTATAATCAGCGACAGCGATTTCACCGGAGACATTATCATCGACGGGCTGAGCGAGACGTTGATCTGGCTGGCGTCCAGCAGGGAAAAGATGACGGCCTGATCTTTGACGGACCAGGCCGATTCTCCGGGGGAAAGCGGCGTACTCACCCGTAAGCCTTGTCGCTGCAAATCCTCTTCCAACCAGTGGCACAATTCCTGGCGCACCATATCAACGGCCCAGGCCCCCAGGTCATGTAAGATCATCATCCGAAAATGCTGCCGCTGCTTTTGAGCCATCTCAACCAGGCCATCTACTGCCGGGCCAATGGTGCAGATGGCGACAATTAACTCCGAGGCACCGCCGATCACCGCTACCACCGGCCCACCGCCAATCCGGCTGCCAGTGGCCAGGACTAATTTGTCGTGTAGAATTTTTTGAATCGGAAAGTGATCCCAACAAGCCGCCGGCTCAAGCTGTTGCTCGACCTCGGCCATGGCTTCCCGAAAGGTGTTGAGCCGGGCAGGCGTTTGCAGTAACCTGGTAAAGGACTCGCCTTGCAGGGCCAGGTATTGCTCTTCGTCAAAATGGATCGACCAATCTCGCTTTACGTACATAATTTCACGACTAATCCTTATAATGGAACATACGGTTTCAATTTGCAGTTTTGAGCAAACATTTTAGCAAAATTGGGATACTTGGCCAGTTCAATATAGTTGACTCGGGCATACAACGCCCGTACTTCTGCACGGATATTGGTTGACAACAGGGCCAGCTTGGCCCCGATACCGGCGGCGTTGCCCACCTGGTTGAACCGGTCCAGGGGTAACGGGGGAAACATGCCGATGGCCACAGCATTGGCCACATCGATGTAGCTCCCGAATGCACCGGCGATGATGACCTTATCAATGTCCTCCACAGCAATGCCACTCTCGGCGATGAGCACCTGAATCCCGGTCTGGATGGAGGCTTTCGCCAGTTGAATTTCACGAATATCGTCCTGAGTGACGGTAATCTCGCGGCGTCCTGCTTGTTTCTCGGCCCGGGTCAGAACGAATTCTGGTTGGTCTTCGCTCTGGCGTACCCGGGGATGCGAGTTCGCTCTTATTCGGCCGTTGTCGCTCAGCACGCCGACCAGATGAAGTTGGGCCACCGCATCCAGGATGCCCGAGCCACAGATACCTGATGGGAGAGCGCCTTCAATCGTTTGATAGTGCACTTCAGCGGGGGTGAGGCGTATCCGTTCTATGGCTCCGGTCGTTGCTCTGGTCCCGTCTTTGATATGATAACCTTCAAAGGCAGGCCCCGAGGCGCAGGACACGCTGGTTATTTTTCCGGTCGGGGTAATCAATGAAATTTCCGTATTCGTGCCGATATCTAAGGCCACCACGTTTTGTTGAGACCACTGACCGGCCGTCGCGATCAACATGGCCAGATGATCAGAGCCGACAAAGCCGGCAATATTCGGGGGCAGATAGACGTATGCGCCCGGAGCAATGGCCAGGCCGATGTCCCGGGCTTTTATGTTTACATTGCCGCCGACGGTGGGGACAAAGGGAACCAGGGCCAGTTGCCGGGTCGGCAAACCTAACAACAGATGGTGCATAGCGGTATTGCCGACAATGACCGCTTCAACAATCGCTTGACTGGCCGCCCCGATTTCGGCGCATAAATCAGCCATCAAGCGATTGAGGGCTTCAACCACCACCGCCTGCATCTTATCGCGGGCCGAAGGGGATTTCATGGCGTAGGTAATCCGGCTGATGATGTCTTCCCCGTAGCTAATCTGGGGATTCATTATCCCTTTGGCGGCCAGGGTCTGCCCGTTATGTAAATCAATCAAATAGCCGGCGATTTTCGTTGATCCCAGATCGACCGCCAGCCCTAAGGGGGTGGATTGAACCGGGCTAACGGCAATCACTTCCCCATAACGAACATGGGCCCGGCAGTGCCAATGCCAGGCCCGTAAATTCGTAGAGAGTGCCTTGAGGACAGAAATATCAACGACTTGAGCGTCCAGGTTACCTGCCTGATTGATGTGGCCCAGCAAATTCTCGGCATCGGCCAGGGGCTGGGATAGAGAAGGGGGCTGGAGTTCAAGGTCAACGGTGCGCACAGCCGGTTCAATGGCCGCCTCGGTCTCAAGCCCCTCCACCTGGGTCCGCATCGGCGTGCTCAGCGACTCAGGTGGCACCCTAAGTTTGCAGTGGTCAAGCGGGTAGGTCAGACAAGCCAGGCGATAACCGTCTGCAAGTTCCTGTGGCGATAAGGCCGCCTGCTCGGCGGAGGTTGGTGCAGACACCTGGCCGGTGAGCACCTGAACTTTGCAGCGTTCGCAACTGCCATTGCCGCCGCAGAGACTAATCAGTTCCACCCCAAGTTGCCGGGCGGCTTCGAGCAGCGATTGATCGGCCCGTCCCCCGACGGCCGATCGGTTCAAAGTCGATTTGGTAGTATGCCATTGCTTAATAGGTGAGCGGTTACCTCTTATCCATACACGCCGTATTCTTTGGTGAACTCAAACAATGCCTTGACGTTTTCCGTCTTGGCTTCGTCAAGCAGGGCCGAGGTATCCATGATGTACCCACCGTCCTGGCCGCAGGTGTCGATCAGTTTCTTACAATATTCCTTAACATCGTCCGGTGTACCGGTCAGCATCAACCGGTTGGGCAAGCCTCCGGAGAGACAGGTGATGCCGCCTAACACCTCTTTGGCTTTGACGATGTCTGTCGTGGCCAGGTGAACGATGACTTTACCTTTCGGCAACTCGGCAAAATACTCGAGCCGGGCGGTTTCGTCACCTTCGGTGTAAAGTATCGGGATCACCCCTTTCTCCACCAGGCCCTCGACGGCTTTCCTCAGAGAAGGCCAGTAGAAGGTCTTATAGTGCTCGTCGGACATGAATCCTTCAGAGCCTTTATGCATCCATATCCAGCAAAGCGGCAGATCAGCCCCGGCTGCGCCTGAGCCATATTCGATACAGAGTTGGGTGGCTTTCTCAGCAGCGGCTAACAACTTGTCCGGACGGCGGATGATGTCGGCCATTACGGCCCGGGTTCCTCTCAGGGTGTCCCCAATAATATCAAACGGCGGCCATGAAAAGGCGGCGTAGGCCTGCGGAAAACCCTTTTCTTTGATCTCGCCCCCATATTGACCCAGGGAGCCAAACCACCGCCCCAGTTCTTCCCCGGCTTCCTTGGCCGCTTGCAAGGCTTCCTGAACTTCCGGCGAAGCCAGGCCGGCCAGGAGACCGGTCCAGCCGAACCACATCATCAGACGCATAGGTGGAAAATTGGCCAGCCCCTTTAAGGCCCCGAACGACCTGGACAACCATTTAGAGGCCATAAAATGGGAAGGGTCGTACAGGAATTCATCATACTCATCGGCCGTCATGTACTCCCCTTCAACATACTGGTACATAAAGTTGTCGTCCAGTCCGTGACCGGGCCATTTAAACCATTTAACGTCTAACATCTCCATAGGTTTGGCCGGATAAGCCAGGATTGGTCCAAAATCGGCATCGGGCTGAAATTCGTCCACGAACTTATGGCAGGCCTCCCTGGCCTTGGCATAATCATTCATGGCCTCCTTGAGCGTCACCCCGGCCCAGTAGTATGGAAATGCCTCATATGGTCCAAAGATCGGTACGCGATCCGGTACCTTCAGTTGAACCACATCCAATATTCTTTGTGCTCTTTCTTGATACAGTTCTTCAGGTGATTTCGACATTTTACATTCCTCCTATCCATCCTTTGGCCAGTTTGACGGCGGCCGATGCATTCGCCCCGTAGGCATCAGCCCCGATATATTCGGCAACGGTCTCATCCATCGGCGCGCCACCAATCATAATTTTAACGCTATCTCTTAACCCTGCTTCTTTGATGGCGTCCACAGCGATTCTCATCTGGTCAAAGGCCAGAGTCAAAAAGCCGCTCATACCCACGATTTCGGGCTGCACTTCTTTGATTTTTTCGACAAATTTTTCCGGCGCAACATCTACGCCCAGGTCGTAAATTTCAAAATTGTTCGCATCCAGCATAAAGGCGACAATGTCTTTGCCGACATCATGAACATCACCGGCCACCGTGCCGATGACGACTTTACCCAAAGGCTCGCTTCCGGCTACGGCTTCTTTTAATTTTGGTTTGGCCAGTTCCGCGATCTGTTGCAACATCTCACCGGCGATGATCAATTCGGGCAGGAAATACTCTTTTTGGTCATACCGTTCGCCAACAATAACCATCGCCTCCCGACCGGCGTCAAACAGTATTTGAGGGTCTTCTCCGGTGTCAAGCATCTCCTGCGTTAACTTTAACGCCTCCTCTTCCCTCATATTGGCGATTGCATCAACTAATTTTTCTTTCATGAGGTTGCTCCCTTATGGTGATTAGATTTAACTTGATATTAAAAGGCTTTATGTTGGCTCTACTTTAGGACAGTTGTCTGACTTTTGCCACCTCCCTTCCAGCACATTTGAGTCCAATAGACAGTCACCTCACGCTCAAAATAAAAAAGAGGGGGATTGAAGTTCACTTGACTTCAATCACTCCCTCTACCTCGGAGGAAATATGATTGCAGCGGTAAGGCAGGTATCCTGGCTGATTAGCAACTGGTAATTAATATCCAGGGCGACAATGCCCGGCTAAAATCAAATAGCGACGTTGCTAAATCACAGTTGCGGGACAGCGCCGGAATTTCACCGGCTTCCCCTTTTCAACCCGGCCTTGCGAACCGGGTCACCTTACCTGATTTTTATTGGGGTGAAAATATGAACAACAGGAAGCATTATAGCATGGACACCTTAATTTTAGCCAATACTGAAAAAAAGGAGTGGTTTCAAGATTTCAAGTTTGCGGCGAGTTGACAAATCTATAGGGGCCAGGCCATAATCTGTATCATTACCATTTCTTTAGAGGGGTGACGATATGAGATATATGGACGAGCGACGAATATTAATCTTGGACGGCGAGCGACGCCGGTATCAACTGCGTCGGCTGCGTCTTGAGCACCTGGGGCAGGACCCGCGCGAGAATTATCTCCTCTTGAGCGGTGAGGCACTTTGCCAGTACCTGCTGCGCGAAGATCCGGCCTCAATGGTGGTCGCCCGGGGCCCCCTGGCTTTCCTGCCCGGCAACAAGACGACGGTGGGCTATGTCTCCCCCTTGACCGGACTGCCGCACTATAGCTTTGTAGGGGGGCGGAGTTTTGGAGAACTGCTCAACCTGGGACTCGATGCCATTGTCCTCACCGGGCAGGGGCGACCGGACGAGTACGCGGTTGTTTCAGGGCGTGCCCCGCACCTGACCGTGACCTGGAGATCGGCTGCCGAGCTACCAACCGGGCAGCGTAGCGCCTTTTACTGGCTGGTAGAACAGGAGTTAGCCGGGAGCCGGGATGCCGGTAGCGTCTTTGCTATTGGGGAGGCGGCCCGGCGGGGCTATCGATCGGCCAACCTGGCTGCCGACGGCCTCTACCATGCCGGTCGGGGTGGGGCCGGGCTGGTCTTCGCTCGCTTTATGGCGGCCCTGGGTCTGCGCGGCTAACCGGTGACTGTGGGCGATTGGTTTGGGGCTCAGGCCGGTGCCTTTTTC
>DAOUMU010000383.1:0-7058 GCA_034409055.1 Anaerolineae bacterium | reverse complement strand
TGCCACCTTGCTACCTTGCCACCTTGCTACCTTGCTTGCCCCCTAACCCAAAACTTAACTCTAATTTGCCAGACTCCCCCCTCGTCAATAGAATCAAATGATGAAGATCGTTTTCATCGGTCCCTTTGGCCTGCAACCCAAAGGCACGATGAGCGTGCGGGCCTTGCCGCTGGCCAGGGCGTTGGTGGGGAGAGGGCACACGGTTACCGTTCTCATTCCGCCCTGGGATGATCCTGATCGGGCCGGGCAAGTTTGGTTGGAGGACGGGGTAAAGGTGGTCAATGTGCCCTTACCCAGGGGCTGGCTGCCTGGTCTGCCCCTGCTCTTTCACGTCCTGTTGACCCGCACGTTGGTGGTCCGGGCCCTGGCTTTGCAGCCGGATGTCATCCACTGCTTTAAACCAAAAGCCTACGCTGGCCTGGCCCATTTGGCTCTGTGGTGGCTGCGCCGTCTGCGAAAAGGGATGTCGCCGCGCCTGGTCGTGGATGCCGACGATTGGGAGCAGGCCTGGAACGAGGTTTTGCCTTATTCCGTGGGGCAGAAAAAATTTTTTGCCTGGCAAGAGAGGTGGGGATTAGATCACGCTGACGCGATTACGGTGGCCAGTCGCGCTTTAGCAGCGTTGGCGCCGGCTGACCGGGCCCGTGTCTTTTACGTGCCTAATGGCTATCGTCCCGAGTCGAATTCCGGACTCCTAAGGGGGGAGTCCGGTCTTGATTTTAATCAGGTGGCAACCGGGTTGGGGAACGGGCCGACCGTTTTACTTTACTCCCGTTTTCTGGAGTTTCGGCTGGAGCGGATTGTCACTCTGGTTAAATTGGTGGCCAGCCACTTGCCCCAGACCCGCTGGCTGGTTGTGGGGCGTGGCTTGCAGGGCGAAGAGCAGAGGTTAGCGGCCAAGCTGGCTGAGGCCGGTCTGGATCAGTACGTCTACTTTGCCGGTTGGGTCCCGGTTGACCGGTTACCGGCTTATTTCCAGGCGGCGGATGTGGCCATTTACCCTTACGATGATACCCTGGTCAACCGCACCAAGTGTTCGGTCAAGTTGATTGACCTGTTAGCCGCCGGTTTGCCGGTGGTGGCCGACGCGGTTGGTCAGAATTGTGAATATATCCGGCATAATCAATCGGGCTTTCTGGTTCCGGCTGAAGATGATGTCGCTTTTGGCCAGGCCCTGGTCAGGTTACTACAAGAACCTGAAACGCGGCAACGCCTGGGACAAGCGGCGGCTCAAGCTATGCAAGATAATTTTACCTGGTCTGGTTTAGCTCAAATTGTGGAAAGGGCCTATCGTTGATATTATTGCGACTGCATGCACTACCCCGTTGGTTGCGTGACATTGTCCCCCTGGTATTGTGGATGGCGCTCATTTTTGTGCTCTCTTCTCGCTCAACGTTGGTTGAGATTGAGAATAAAACAGGCGAGAAGTTCTTTTTCAAAACGTCTCACTTCGTTGCGTATGGTATGTTAGCCTGGCTATGGTGGCGCGCTTTGGCCCCCCAACGCCAGCTTGCCCGGTCTATTTTACTGGCCGCCTTTGTTTTTACGACCCTGTATGGTGTTTTCGACGAAATTCACCAATCGTTTGTGCCCGGTCGTCATGCCCGGATTGCGGATATGCTTTTCGATGCCAGCGGTGCGCTGGCCATGATCTTGCTGATTCGACGCGTAAAATGGCTGCGCCTCTTCCCTGACTCCTGGCCTCTCTTCCCACCGGAATACGAGAGAAAATCACCCCAATTCTGAGGTAAAATAAAAGCTAAGATGACCCCCATCACACCTGAGCAAAGAGCATATAAAGAAAAAACCTTAAATCAGTTACTTGCCAACCTGTCTTTACTTGAAGAGAAGTTGAGCCAGGAAAGCCGGCCGGATGTGGTCACCAGCCTGGAAAATCAGCTTGAGGATATTCAGACCCACATTAATCATTTGCAAAGAGAGCTGGCCACGGACATCGCCGCTGAGCCGGTGGCGGATCAATTGTACCAACGGGTGGCCCGCGCGCTGGCCAGGGGTAAATTCTACCTGGCCAAGAAGCACATTAGCAAACTGGAAACTATCGAGCCTTTTTATCCGGGCCTCGATCGTTTGAGAAACGAAGCCGAAACCGGACGTGTCAGCCGGCGGACCCGTTCAATCGCCGAAGGAACGGCTTTACCCGCCAAGACAGCGCCTGTATCCCCGGATTTGACCAAGGGGGCGGAGCGTCGGCGCTCGAACAACCGGACTGCCTCATACGTCGAGACCGGCCAGGTGGAAAGGCAAGGTCTTTTTGCCCAATTCTTTCAGTTCCACATTATCGTCAGTTGCCTGGTGGTGTTATTGATTATTTGTGTGATCGCCGGGGTGGGGAGTGTAACTCTATTGGAGTGGTTAATAACCGGGGGGTGATTTGCAAAACGTAGCCAGGGCATCCCTATGCCCGCCGTAGAGGCAGGGGGATGCGTCTACGACAAGGTTTTGCAACAAATGGAACTTAAGAAAATAATCGAGGAATAGATGGCCGGGCATGGGGATGCCCGGCCTACCCCAGTTAATTTTTTAACATTCATAAGAATTAGTCAGGATACTTCTGTCAATCCGGTCAACTCTGTCCACTGGGCTTCGGTCAGCTCTGGGGCATTCTCATTCTGATAGATAATGATATCGTCAAAAATACCCGATTGTTCGGCCCTGATCACGCTGCGTTTAATCAGCTCCAGGACAGCCAGCAGCGTCACAATGATCTCAAGGCGGTTTCGGTTTTGGCTAAGCAACTTTAAAAAGCTTACCCTGCCCCTGGCGGTAATTTCTTGCCAAATAAAGGCCATTTGTTGACCGATGGTGACAATTTCTGGTGAAACAACTTCGTCCACGTCCGGTTCGGGTGGTTTGATCGCCAGCGCATGGCGCGCCGCTCGCAACAAATCGTCCAGCTCAACTTCGCCGGGAAGCAGCTTGGACTGGATTTTGGGTGGGGGAGCAATCCGGACAAAGTTCCGTTGTCCCTGCTGCTCTACTTCTCGCAAGTTAGTGGCAATTTCTTTAAACCGTTTATAGATTAACAACTGGCGAGCCAGTTCATCGCCTATGTCTTCTTCCTCTTCCGCAACGATGCTGGCCGGAGGGCGAGGGAGGAGGATCTCGGATTTAATCAAAATCAATTTGGCGGCAATGACCAGAAAGTCGGTTAAATCGTCGGGATCGGTCTCTTTGATAACTTCCAAATGAGCCAGGTATTGGTTTGTGACCTGGGCCAGAGAAATTTTGGTAATATCCAATTCCTCCTGCTCAATCAAACTCAGCAGTAAATCCAGTGGGCCCTGGAAAATCTGTAGATCTACCCGGTAGGAAGGGAAATTTTCTTGCATCATTGAGGTAACTTCTTGGTACTATAGGTAAGACAAGTTGCTAACTTGTCAACGGCGCTGGGGCAAGTTGGCAACTTACCCTACACAATTTGATTATACAACATAAAAGATAAAAATAAAACTTAAATCATTGATCAATATCGTTGCTCCTCTTCAGGGGGTATGATATAATTTTAACATATTAAAGTTGATTTGTTGGATAGTTTCTGGATGTGTCTAATGGTCCCTAAATTTTAGATACTGTTAACACAAGGAAAACAAGCTATGGACAAGGACCGGATACTCGTTGTAGAGGATGATGATAAAACCTCTACCTACCTTAAAACCTATTTCGAATGGCTGGGGTACGAAGTGTTGATTGCCGGCCGTGGCAGTGATGCCCTCGACATTTGCCGCCTGGAAATGCCTAACGTGGTTATTTTAGATGTGCTGCTGCCGGACGTGAATGGCTATGAAGTTTGCCGCACGCTGCGTAACAATAGCCGTACCTGCCAGATCCCCGTTATATTTCTGAGCCAGAGAAGTAAGCGAAATGACATCATTGCTGCCTTTGAATTAGGGGCGGATGATTATGTTACCAAGCCCTTTGATATTGAAGAGCTCAAGTTACGGGTTGAGGGCGCCATTCGTCGCTGCCGACACGAGGCACTTATGCACCCCGTGACGAAATTGCCGGCCAGCGAGTTAATTCTCGAGCAATTAAAAGTCATCAAAGACTCGCCAGAACCGTGGACCCTGCTCTACTTCAGTCTTGAAAACATAGATGTCTTTGAAGAGACGAGTAGTTTTGAGGTTGCCGACGAGATTTTAGTGAAGTGGGCCGATATCCTGCGTCAAACTGTTGACACGCATGGCACCCCCCATGATTTTATCGGCCAACCTTCTGATAGTAGCTTTATTGTGATTACCATCCCTGAGACTGCTTCTGCCATTTGTAAAACGGTCACTGAGAAGTTTGGCTCTAATCACAAAGGGACTATCCTGGCCGTTAACTCTGTAGAACTCTTGGTAGGGGCAGTATCGAGCTATGACGGTCCCTTTACCGATATCAGGCAAATTACAAAGGCCCTGGCTCGACTGGGCCAACAACAGTCGGGGTGTCCTGAGCCACTGTCTGGGCTACAACCCCGCCCGGCTGATATCGACTATTATCACCAATTAACCGAGCAAGTCTCTCTGTGGCAAACAGAGCCTGAGTTAGCCCAGACCTTGATAGAGGTAGAACGCTTAACCGCAGCCAGAGTGCCCGATATGCATAAAGTTGAGGTATTACTTGATCTGGCGGCTAAGGCGGAACTACCGGCTGAGGTTTTCAATGAGCTTCAAACCCGGCAGCACTTGTGCAGTTTAGTTTGTGAAAACTTAAAAGAGCTGCAGTATAAAATTCGGCGCTATCAAGAATTTAAGCCGACCTCTTTGATTAAAAACCTGGAATATACCCTCACGTTCTTGCCGAAATTTCAAATAACCGTTTCTTCCGCCGCCAGAAATGTTTCAGAACTGATGGTTGCTTTACCGGAGCTTAAATTACAGCAAGTGATTTATAATACTTGCCGGTGGCTCTTGTACAATGAGGAGAAGACCAGGCTGCTTATTTCTCTGGAAGTCACGAAAGATATGGCTTCTCTCATCTTTACTTCTGCTAATCTAAAAGAAGATCGCCTGGAAACATCGACCCTGCTTAAGGCCTTGCATCAAAACAAACCGGGCGCAATTTATGGCTATCTGGCCCACAAAATTGTATCCCGATATAGAGGACGGCTCACCTCGAACAAAGCCCAGGTTTCTGTCAGTTTGCCGCTGGCGGAGTATGATGAACTCGTTGCCTATGAAATTGACATTGATACCTTGCCAGAAAAAATAAAGGTGCACCGAGTATTCCTGGATAAGCAACAGAAATCACTGTTGCCAGCTCACATTGCTGATAAAGCAGCCAATTTGGTAGACTCACTGGCCAGGGATTTGTTGATCGAAATCGAAGCCATGGTGGCCACTTTAAATACCAGTCCAGCTATTGATGTTCAAACTTATCCCTGGTCGGCCATTGAACGGCATTGCCGCTTCTTCCGCCTGTTAACAATGGATCTCCAGAAATATCGGCCCATGATCCCGGCCCCGGTCAACCTCAAGTCTCTCCTGGAAAACATCAAACCGATGCTGGCCCATCGAATGATTAACCACGATATTATCATCGAGTCGGAAGTGGTCAGGCCGGTCATTAACACCGATCAGATGCGGTTGTCACAAATTTTTGTTAATCTGGCCCTGTATGCCCTGGAATCAATGCCCGAATGGGGCATCCTGAAGTTTCACATTAGACAAGCCGGCCGGCATCATATTGTTGAAGTCATTGATAACGGCGCTGGCATTTCCCCGGAGGACCTGCCTCACATTTTCGAACCCTATTTTACGGTGCGGGGTGTTGAGAGTGGCGTTAGACTGCATAACGTCAAAACATATATCGAGCAATTAAACGGACAGATTGAGGTTTCTTCTAAAGTGGGCGAGGGCACCACCTTTGTGGTCAAGCTACCGCCAAGCTGGGAAACCGGTTATTTTTAGGGGGACTCTTCCGTAGAAATGATGAATGATGAACGATGAATGATGAATCTTTTTCTATTCATCATTCATCGTTCATCATTCATCATTTAAGTTACTCTTCTATTTCCCGGCGGGCAGCTTCGAGCAGTTGCTCAAACTGTTGAAGCAAGTTTCTTCGTTCGGCAGCGCGGCGAATGAGTTCAAGCTTGAGTTGTCCCCACTGGGTCACCAGCACTCCCTTTACGTCCCGCAGATGTTTATCTGAACCGGTTTGCTCAAACGCAAACAGTTTGGCCAGCACTATATCTTCGGCTGAGATGAAATAAGCCCCTGCCCCCGCTTGATTGAACACCATCTTTTGTCGCCGTGAGAAAGCGACGCGGCTAAAAACGTCATCCGGCAGGGGAATGAGGTCGACTTTGGCTGCGGTCGCAGTCTGGATGATGTTAAAAGGAAACCGACGACGGATGGAATCACGCATGGCTTCTTCGTTCAAGTAGTAGTCAGGGAAGGGAAAGGCTTCAAGCAACGGCTGAACGTGTGACAACTTGACGTCGGCCACAATATCGATGTCAACGGTCAGGCGGGGTTCACCGTAGAAAATGGCCGCAAAACCGCCCGCCACCATGTAAGGGACCTGCAATCGCTCCAAAGCTTGCACGACGATGGCAAAAAAACTACTCAGTTCTTGTTGAGGGGTGACCTGACCTGGCATCTTTCTCTCTCCCCAAACGTTGATTGCCCTGCATCCGCCGAATGACGCGCCATTTGAACTCCTCTTCGGATAGGTCGGGGTGCCGTTGGCGTTCGGTCAGCCGGACGGCTTCCAGGGCAAATTGATAGGCCTGAAACGCTATCTCCAGCCGCTCCACCGGCGACATACGCTGCCAGATCAAAATCTGCTGCCGATCATAGACCCCAATCCGCTGGCGCAATTGGTCTAATGATAAATGATGAAGGGTGAATGATGAGCCTGTTTTTGATTCATCCCTCATCCTTCCACCTTCCTTATTCATCCTGCCGCCTTCATCCTTCTTTCATCATTCTACATTCATCATTGTATCACATCCCCTGCCTGATGACAATGGTGCGTTGGCTCTTGGGTGCATTTCAATTTGGGGGCAGATATATGGTGGAGTCGAGGCTTCAGCCGGTCCAAACGGGGCC
>DAOUMU010000382.1:0-3045 GCA_034409055.1 Anaerolineae bacterium | reverse complement strand
AGGCCGTGGATGACAACGGCGAGGTTGTCTCCTACCACGAGTTTGATCCCTACGGCAATCCGGTGAGCAATAATGGCGGTGAGCCTTATGGTTTTACCGGAGAATGGTGGGAGGGTTACAATGAGTTGCTGCATCTCAGGGCGCGGTGGCTGATGCCGGAGACGGGGACGTTTTTGAGTAGGGATCCGGTGGAGGGTGAACCGCCTTATTTGTATGTGCGGGGGAATCCGGTGAATCTCACTGACCCCTCTGGCCTCATTCCACCTATACCGATTAGACTACCAACAGTACGTGGTTTCCCTGAACATTGTCGCCATATGGATACAAAGGAACAGTATGCAGGTTGTCTTCTGTTTTGGTATAACCTCTTTCCGGCGTATGAGGACGACGGTTCATGGGATTTGTCACAGGTTGAAGGGTCAAAGAAATGTTGGGGCGGGCCATTTCCCTATAAAGCTCATGGCTATTTGGAAGGAGCGAGTGGTGATGTTATGGGGTTTATTGGCGGCGTAGAGGTTCTATACGATTTTGCGACAATGCAGAGACAGCAATTTCGTTACGCGGGTGGCGGCATAAATGACAACTTTAACTTGGCCCTTGGTGTTTCCGCTTATTTGGGATATGCGTACGGCTTTAGGAGCAACGGAGATATAGGGGAATATAAAGGCCCCTTCATTTCTGGAGCCCTTGGACATAGTCTGGCCAAATTTGTTCCTGGAGGTGTTATAGCCTTCAGTTCGCCGGACGGAAACATCTGGGGATATGGTGCGTATGCAGGAACTGGTATTTCACTGACTGATCTTCTTAAGATGGACAAAGAGATGAGTCAACATCTTGAGATTGATCCTAAAATCCCACTGGATCCATATTCACTGGGTGGGGCAATTGTCGGTTATAAGCCAGTGGGGACGAAAGTTGAGTACGCCAAATCGGAGGCAGGAGATGTTATCCCAGTTGATACCGGGAGGCTGATTGCAGACATCTTATTAGGTGTCAATACTAGGGATCAAATCTGGGATATCTTATCAGGTTCAGACAGGACTCCGGCAGGGCCACGATCGACTATTCTTGACCCTATCTTTCAATCAAGAGTAGGAATTATCCCGCTGGTTTATAGTTATGCTCAAGTACACGACGCGATTTATATCGAGTCAAAAAAGGTGAAATGACCTAATGAGGTTCTATCGCTAACCAAAAACAAAAAACAAATGCCGCGTATGCTTGGGTACGTACCAGGATAGGTACTAATGAGAAATCGTGAGCAACTTGTAAAAGCTATTATTGGTATAATGGGCCTCAGCTTGCTAATAGCTTTAGTAGGGGTTCTTATCCGTGTCATCATACCAACCGATAGCTGGCCAGATAAACGAGTGTCCTATAGTGTGGTTAAAACTAACGGGGTACTGGAAGAACTGTGGTCCCAATCAAACCTCTTTGCCACTTCTCACATGCCCTGTTGTCCTCTTATGGCTGCTGCCAAGGGGAAAGTGTTCATCGTAGGTAGATTCGATCGGCCAGGAAACACAGCAGTACTTGCCTTTGATGGTGCGAGTGGCGCGTTGCTCTGGCGCAGCAACAGATCTGATGGGGACGCGGGTCTGTTTGCTACGTCATCGGCCCTGTATACGGGTTCTTATGGGGTTGGTCGGATCGTAGCTCATGACCTGGATACAGGCCAGATTCTCTGGTCGAGCCGTATGCCACGCGCTCGCTACATCAAGCGATTTCGTGTAATTGATAACCTGATTTACGTATTATCATCCAGTGGACATCATTTCGTGCGAGCGGACACCGGTAAGATTCTGCAAACATTTACCGGACCACCCACAGCGGCTATCCTTGAAGAGGTAGCGACGGAATTGGTGCTTACCTCAACCACCCAAATCAAACCGGAATATTTTGAGGAGGCCGTGTTCGCTGAGGACGTAATGATTATCCAATCGGGGGGAGATGTATGGGCTGTTGATCACCAGACGAGAGACATTGTATGGGAGACCGAGGAAACAGTGATCAGCAATGTGGCAGCAACGGGGTCGGCGATTTATCTGCTTACTATAGATCGCAAGTTATTGGGATTTGATCCGCGCAATGGGGAAGTGATGGCCTCGGTGCAATTTGAGCCAAGTTCGTTTGAGTTTGGCTCTACCTCCGCTGTCAATGCATTCGCTACTGCGTACTATGTTGCTGTAGATGCGGATGCGGGGTTACTCTATGCCTTCCTTGGAAATGGAGCGCAAATGTTTGCTTTTAGAATAGTGGATACTCCTGGCAACTGATTTATCCGATGCCAGACTACTTCGCCCTCAAACTAGACAGGCAATGTCTTCTGGGTCATTGGTTCACAGTTTCGGATGCGCTCTGTTTCACTCGACAATTAGGAAAGGCTGTGCTAAACTGACAATATGGTCAATTGAGTGAGTTGATAAATTGCGGATTTATCGGAGGGTGGGAATGAATAATGTGAACCGAACGGTTGCTACTCGTCTTGTGGTTAGTGCGGTGATGGTTGTGGTCTCGCTGATTTTGTCTGCGGTGTCATTTTATTACTTACACGCCAAAGCGCCCATCATACCGTTGGCTATCGGCCTGACCGGGGCACTTCCGGCGGGTATTATCGTCGATGACCTGCGACGACTACTCAAGGTCAAGAAATCCGAGCAGCCGCATAATCCACCAAATCGTTCCTAACAGCAAAAGCATAAAGGGGGTACCAATCAGTAACCAAACCAGTAACTTGACGCATCCAGGCCCTTCGCCTGCACTTTCCCCTTCATAAAATAGTCGTCTGCCTTCTTCGGTTCGATTGACAATAGCCAGACCTATCAGGCCAGCTATCAGGCTCACTAATCCGCACTGAAGTCCCCACGATGGTAGTAAAGCTTCACCGGCATAATAGGCGGGACCAAACCAGAGAACGGCTAGTGCTGCCTCCCAAAAGTTTTTAGGGTGATTGTTCACTACATGGGTCTAAGTATCCGAGATTAAATGGCTCATTAACAAATGATGAGGTACAGTAGAGATGATCTTATCCCTGACAGAAAGGAT
>DAOUMU010000381.1:0-67159 GCA_034409055.1 Anaerolineae bacterium | reverse complement strand
GGTAAGACTTAATTCTTTCCTATTTCTTTAGAAATTTCGGTGCTTTCGGCCTAAAATCTTGTCTTTTTGCCTTGTTGCCCTATTTATTACCCTGTTCTTACCATCTTTTGCGATTTGTGCCCGTTTTCCCTCCTTTAGCACTATGGGGACAATGTCCCAAAATAATTAAAAATGTTACCTTGACTTATTTTAGACTACCAGGGCGAATTATAAGTGACATTTGTCACTACTGTCAAGTGACAAAGATCACTTTTATAGACGTTCCGGCCACTCTATAACGATAACCCCGGTTGTGATATCGGCTGTTTTGTCCTCGTTCATTCACTGCATTGCGAACAAAGGCTGTCAGCGTTAATCGAGGCGTGGCAATGGGTGCCTTCATTGTGAACCCAATCAAAACCGGCACAGTGGGCCAGGGCACAGAGACGGCCGTACCGGCTTCTATCAATCGGCCACAGAGTCAGGTCGATGGCCCGGCCTTCGTAATGCAGAGAATATCTGCGACTGGTCTCTGTTTGGGACGGGTCGTGCTCTAGCAGCGAGTCGTAAGTATCGGTGATACGTAACTGAAAGGCGCCATCCCATTCGGCGAGGACCAGTTTGTTCAGGCGTGAGAGGGGGCGAAGCACAGCCGGGTGCATAAGAATGTCTTCCGTGTCGTAAGGCGGTTCTTCCTCTCGCTTAAAGACAATTGTTGGGTCTAAAATACCAACCAGACGATGATAAGCGCACGAGTCTCGCTCAAGATGGCAAACCATTCGCCCAGAGGCAGAGGCTTCAATTTCGGTGTAACTGCCGCCCGCGGAGATGTGCTGTCCCACTGCCAAATCGGGCAGGAAGCAGGACAGATCAGGCGTAGCCGTGCTCGTGGGCATAGGCCTGGGGGTGAAGGTGGGAAGAGGTGGAAATGTGGGCCATGGCGTAGCCGTCGGGATGGGGACAGAGGGGTATAGTTCAATCCGTACGTTAGAACAGGCTAGCAGGAGCAGGAGCAGGAAGTAAATGCGGTAGGTAGGGGGTGGTGTGGTAAACTTTTTTGGCATTAAACTGTAGAGGTCAAGATGATGGTGCGCTAACAAAACCTTCCCAGAAGCTCAATTGTAGGTCAGAATCGCCTTATGTTCAGAGGCAAGTCCCCAAAATCAGCTCCCGGGAAGGTGCGCTACGTGAACTGTTTAATTACTATTGTAGCTATCAGGTCGCTCGGAGACACCGGCTTGCCAGGTTTTACCCGGTTGCCAGGGGAACCATTTCTGACCTTCGTGGCTGCTGCTCAGAACGTAACGACCTGAAGCAACCTGGCTCTGACCCGATGATATATCGTAAACGTAGGTGACGCCATCGGCTGGCTCACCAACGTGAGCATTTACCAATAATTGTCGCCCATCTTCCGTCCAACGGGGGGTATGGATACCCAGGCCAGAGGGGGGCTTGAGAAAGGTGACCGATTTATCTGACAGTCGAAAAAGGCCAACTTTCCGGCATGTATTGCAACTTGGGTTGGCATCAGCCACAAAAGCAATATATTCGCCGTCCGGCGACCAAACTGTATCACCAACCAGGTTAAGGGTCTCATCGTTTTCCAGCCAGACATAACTCGAAGAGCCGTCGGCAGCGATTGTGTAGAGTTTAATCCCTTCAGTGATCGCAATCTGGTCCCCTTGCGGTGAAAAACTGGCGCTGACGGGTGGTTTCAGCAGGTAATTGCCAATTTCCTTATAGCCCAACGTATCTTCTACAAAGCGACGAGCTTCATTGGCAACTGGGGTCGGTGTTCCAGAAGGAACCATCGCCTCTGGCGTGGGTTGTCCGGTTGATGGTAGGGTGGTTGGGAAAGCAGACGATGAAGGGCCAGAGCCTGGCTGAACCAGCAGAGCGGGTATGGTCACGATAGGGATACTGTCATTAACGTTAACGGCGGTCACGGCTCTATCGGATGCCCAGGCGAAACCACCGGGAGTGGACACGAGCCACCAAGTTGAGTCGCTATTGCGGCCAACAATTTCCAGGTGGCCTCCCATTGGCAAAAAGCCCAGTTTATTATAATCAACACCGGGGCCACTGCGTAAGTTTACCCCGCCCTGGTTAGCTATCACAATGGGTTTGGAAGAGGACGTTAGCGTTTCTGGCATGGCTGATCCGTTTGCCCGTAGGAATTCTACCTCTCTGAATAGCACTTCCATTTCTTCACGGAGCAATTCCACCTCTCCACCAGGAGAGGCTGCTTCGACCGGGGCCGGGGGAGGCCGTCTGGCCATCTCCTGCGCCAGGCCAATGCCGACTACATTAGAGAGGGTACAGACGAAACAAAGCAAAAGTACCGCAGCTAAACTGCCACAACCGAATAGTAACCCAATCTGAGTTCCACAACCACCAACAATCAACTTGCCAATTGTACTGTTCCAAGAAAAGTTCATCAATCCCTCCAAAACTTCTTTGAGCGTACATCCATAAACGCACCTCGATCACGAACAGCCACGACGAGTTCATCGGTCGTTATTCCGACAGGTGTATCGAGGGTTAAACCGGGCAATTCGTTCCCTTGACTCTGCCGGTACAAAGCCAGTAAGTTTGGATCAGTTTGCAAACCTTGATAATGAACCGTGTATCCAGTGGCTACCGTACCATCTCGGTCATACTCAAAAGTCAGGCTATTCTCTGAGGCGTAAAGCAGCAAGGCGTAATACTGGCCCTGATAAATACCTTGCTGTCTCCGGGGAATATAAACAGGCTGACCGGGGGTGGTCGCAATGCCGACCATGTCCACATCCTTTAGTGAAGGTCCCTTGCAGTTGCAAGTCCAATCCCAGGTGTGGACAGCGTATCCGGCCACAAAGTTAGGTTCAAAGAGACCGGATAACTGCGGCGCATAAAAGTGGTCTGGGCCACCCATATCGATAAGCGATAGCTCTGCTTCAACCAAGCTGGGTTCTCTTAATTTCAGGTTTAGGTCGGCGTCTTCTGCGGCCGATTTGCTACCGCGTTCTCCCTCAAAGGGAATGAGGGTATAAGCGTTTTTTGACCCAGCAGCGGAGCTGGGGGCCGTTGCTACTGCGGCTCGCATACTGGCTGATGTGGCTATTGAAGCTTCTAGGCCGGGGGTTGGGGTGCTGATTGGTTCTAATGGGGTGGCCTCCGTTGCTATCGCAGCTAACAGATTTATTTGTGCCTCCAAGGGCGATTCTGTGGCTACAGGCATAGGCGTGCTGGTTGGTTCTAACTCCGATGGAGAAGCCGTTATCCTCATCACGGCCAACGGGCCGGTTGGTGTCGGCATAACTGCTTCGGCTGATATAGGCATTGGTCTGCTGATGGTTATTTCGACCCCCGACAATTCCCAGCCTAAATAGAGGTTCAACAAGATAGAAGGAATGAGCAGGGCCAGTAAAGCCAACGAGCAGATTGTGGTCAAACTCAGAAGCACTCCCCAAACAAACCACAGTAGATACGTTTCTGCTCGCCATTCCTGGGCCAGTGAGCTATTTTTCCTCGTTTCGGCCATTTTCCTCTTCTCCATCACGTTGCATCAACAGCCCCACCAGCCACCCTTACCGTCAAGACAAAGTTGAACGGTTTGACCTTCGTGATTAAATGTAATCTTTTGGACAAAGTCCTCTTTTTCGACTACGGTAAAGAAGGTGACGGAACTTGTTGCTCCAGGTGGAGGACCGGCACCTTCATAGCCGTAATGACAAGCCCGCACTGATTTTCCATTGGCTGTCGTGAAACTAACCGTCCAGTCATCAGGTATCTTGGTCTGCGAATTGTTGGTCAGCAATAGTTCCACGTTAAAGCCTCGATAATTCGGCTTGGTATCATCGAAGTTGCCCGTACGCCAGGCCTCGCAGGGATCGCCTCTATCCCAGCCCCAGGGTTCTTCATATCGATGTTGGCTACCAATCTCCAGGACGTAGAGGCCATCATCTCTGGCAACCTGGCTCTCATCCCACTTTTTATGGCCGTACTCCAGTCGCGTAATCAACCACTGCTCATTTGATTTCTCCAGGGTATAAATGCCTGTATCTTCATACAATGTCCCGTCCAAAATGGCGCCCTGATGCGTGGCTGTAGCCTGGTCACCATTGACCTGAATTGATAAATCAACCAGTTCTAAGGAGGAATGTCCAGCCGAGAAGAACTCTAAATAGCGTCGTTCGATATTGGCCCATCCCTGCCAGGTGGTGTCATCGCTCGAGTCGTCCGGAGTGCCATTGTGATCTATAATGACTGCATTGGGCGCATAAAGGGACTTTAAGAGGGCCAGGTCTTCAGTCATCGCCCCGTTGACTTCGTTAAGGATGACGGTTCTCACTTGTCCGGAGTCCGGGACAGATGCGGATAACGGGGTCGGGGTCAGGGTAACGGTTGGTTCAGAAATTGATATCTCCTCTGTCAATTGATCTGAGGCCGATTGCTTGGCTGCCTGGGTGGCTAAAACTGCTGCGTCAATGGTGGCCTGCATATTGACTTGTTCCGCCTGCTGGGTAGCAGCAATACCGGCCGCAATTGTGGCCTCAACATTGACTGACGGCGTAGCCTGCCCACAGGCCAAAAGGCTGGTTAAGATGAGGATCGCGATAGCCACGACTGTCTTATAAAATTGTTTTTGATGATTTTGCTCAGTCATATATATTCAATCACTAATCCCACCACTCTCTGGACCGGGCATCTACAAATTTACCTTGATCACGAATAGCTACAATGAGTTCCTCTGTGGCTATCCCGATGGGGGTATCCAGGGTCAAACCGGGTAGTTCGTTCCCTTCACTTTGCCGATACGTCGCTAACAAGTTTGGATCGGTTTTTAACCCCAGATAATATACAGTATATCCAGAGCTTATAGTTCCTTCTCCACTGGATACAAAGGTTACACTGTCTTCCGAAGCATAAAGCAGCATCGCGTAATACTGATCCTGATAAATGGCTTGCTTTGTTTTAGGAATAAAGACAGGCTGGTCTGGCCTGGTGGCGATACCGACCAGGACCGCATCTTGTAGCAACTCTCCCTGGCAATCACACTCTAAATCCCAATCGTGAACTCCATATGTTGCGGTAAAGTTAGGTTGGAAGATAGCCGATAACTTGGGCGCATCAGGGTTGGCGGGACCCTCAATATCCACCAGTGACAGCTCGGCTTCAATGGGCTCCGGTCCTCTCAGTTTCAGATTCAGGTCACTGGTTTCTTCAGCCGGTCTGTCATCATTTTCGCCCTCGATGGGAATGAGGGCATATAAGTTTTCTGGCACAACCAAAGCGGAGGCGGCGCTATCTGTGATTATGGCCGTGGCCATCCTGGTTGGTGTCGGTGTTGGTATTTCTGGGGATGCAACAATCGGCGTGCTAATTGATTCTAATTCCGGGGTATTCATAGCGACCGCAGCCGGCGTATTGGTTGGTGTGGTTGTCCGAGTTTCTGTTGGTGCTGGCGTTGGCGTGCCACTTGATTCTAAGCCTGGGGGGGTATCCATGGCCGCCACTGTGAGGGTACTGGTTAGTGTGGCTACTGGGGCTTCTGTTGATTCTGGCGTTGGGGTGCCAGTTGACTCTAATTCTGGAGTATCCGTGGCTGCTGCCACCAGCATATTGGAGGGGGTGATCGTCACGATGCCGGTTGATACAGGTACGGGTCTGCTAATTGATATGTCAAATCCTGACAATTCCCAGGCCAGGTAAACATTCAAGGACAAAGAAATGACCACCAAGACCAGTAAAAGCAGGGAGCAAAACATGACAAAGCTCAAAGACGCCCCCCCAAAGAGCCACAGCAAGCACGATCCTACCTGACATCCCTGGCCGGATGTTACATTGTTCGCTTGTTTTGCCATTTTGTTTTCCTTTGCCTCAGCGGGCAGGGCATAGGGATGCCCTGCCTACCGTTACGGGCGGACGGGTAGGGCATGGGGATGCCCTGCCTACCACTACGGACGGAAAGGGCAGGGCATGGGGATGCCCTGCCTACCGTTACGGGCGGACGGGTAGGGCATGGGGATGCCCTGCCTACCGTTACGGCAGCGATGCCTTCACCTTCTCCGCTACGTCGGCCGGCACCCATCCCCGCCATTCATTCTCATAGTTCTGGAGATAGTGGATGGCCACCTCCTCCGGCGTCAACTCATTGTTTTTCATGTAGGCAGCCAGTTCGTCGATGCGCTCCGTGCCGATGAACATATTCTTCAAAAAGACCACTACCTCGGGGGCCCGGTTCAACAGACCACCGTAAACTCCCTTATGGATATCGTGAGTCGGAAAAGCACAAGCTTGGGCAACGGTCCCAACAGGCTCCTGGTCGACAGCCTTGACGATTTCCACCCAACATTCGTCGGTGTATGCCGGCTCTTCTAACCGGACCAGATCATACTTACCCAGAAGCCAGTTGGGTTCCCAGTAGTAGGACAGGACCGGGTTGCCACGTTCGTAAGCCTGAATGATAGCCGCCTCAAGCTCATCCCCGGTGTTGGGCACCAGCTTGTTAAAATGCTCATCCAGGCCGTAAGCGGCGGCCTTGATCTGTATCATCTTGTGACATGTCCAGTCGACAGGACATGTCACCAGGATGCCCTTACCGGGATCTGCCGGATCTTTGAACAGTTCCCAATACTCAGGCAGGTCGGTGACAGACTTCAAATCCGGGGCCACCGCTTCAATGCCCCGTTTGGCATCCCCATCGATCATGTAGCGGGGCACGTACAAGCCCTGTTCGGAAGACTCAAAAACTGCGCCCACGTCGATGATTCTGCCGGCAGCGAGGTTCTTGTCATACCACTCTTGCCGACCGAAGCGCCACAGTTCCATACTCACGTGCTCATCGCCGAGCGGCAGATAAACCTCCATAGCATCGCCGGAGGCACTAATTTGCTCGACCGGATAGCCGTAGCCGTGCTGGGTAATATGCATGGCAATAGCGTTGAGGATCATGATGCTGTCCCAGCCGCCGTCATGAAAGATGATCGTCTCTTTGGGATGATTCTCTTCTACGGTCATGGGGGCTGGAACCTCTTTGACCACCTCGACCTCTTTGATCACTTCGACCGTTTCGACCACCTTGATCACCTCAACCGTTTCGACCACGGTGACCGTCCGGGTTGTGAACGGTGCCTCACACAGGAAAGCAATCAGTCCGAGGGTTAGCAATAATAACGAGATAACAGACAAGCGTCTCATATTTCTACACCTTTTTGTATTGGTCAAGATGATGATTCACTGACTCAACCTGCTCGGAAGCTCAATTTCAGGCCATCGCCTCATAATTCAAGTCAGTAGTTTCAAAACTAGCTTGTAACTGCCTACCCTCATGTCATTCCGAGGAGCGGAGCGACGAGGAATCTCCGGTAACAGGGGCAAATCTAGCTTGAAACAGGAGATTCTTCGCTCCCTGTGGTCACTCAGAATGACATAGCAGGTAGTTACACCAGCTTCTGGGAAGATGCCCCCTATTGTTACCTCTTACACCCTTTTCACTTTTCCAAATGTGGTGCTCATTAATTCCACCAATCACCCTTTGACCGTGGATCCATAAATGTCCCCCGGTCACGAATAGCTACCTTGAGTTTATCGGTTGTTATGCCGACCGGTGTATCAAGGGTCAAACCGGGTAACTGGTTCCCCTCACTCTCTCGATACTGGGCCAACAAGTTGGGGTCAACTTGCAAACCTTCATAATGTACACTGTACGCATTGGCGACGGTCCCTTCTCTGGAGTAGACAAAGGTCAGAGAGTCCTGGGTGGCATAGAGCACTACGGCGTAATACTTACCTTGAAAAATATCCGACCGTCTTCTGGGAATAAAGACAGGCTGGCCAGGGGTGGTGGCAATTTCCACAATGGCTACGTTGCCCCAGGGATTGTCAATCAAACCTTTCTTGCAATCGCAGCTCCAATCCCAATCGTGAAGGGTATAGGTGGCCACAAAGTTAGGCGGTACGATACCGGATAGTTGAGGAGGCTCATTACTACCGCCGCCTTCAACCGTCACCAATGATAGCTCTGCTTCAACCGGTTGCGGTTCTCGCAGTTTCAGACTTAAGTCAGCATGTTTTGGAGCCGGTCTCTTATCACGTTCACCTTCAAGGGGGATGAGTTCATATGTGTTTGTCGACGTAGGGGCTGACAGGGAAGTCGCCGTTGGTGTTGGGGCCAGGGCTACGGCTGGAGTCCCTGGGGTCGATTCTGCGGCTCCAGGCATTGGGGCGCCAATGGCTCCTGCCTCTTCTGCCGGGGGCGTTGCCTGTCCGGTTCGTCCACCAACTTCTGTTTCCCCTGGTCTCTCTGCTGACTCAGAGATAGGGGAGCCGCTTAATTCCGATTCTGAAGCAGGTGTGGCTATGGCCACCGGTGTACGATGTGGTATTTCCAGGGGCGATGCTGCTGATATAGATGTGGGCGTGCTGGTTGCTTCTGCTTCTGAAGCGTTCGTGGCCATGGCCACCAGGGTACTATGCTGCGTCTCCAGGGGTGATTCTGTAGATATCGGCGTGGCCGGGCTGACTTCTAACTCTGAGATATCCGGTGCTATGGCGGCCAGCCCGCTAGTGGGGGCCGGTATGGCTCCTTCGGCTGAGCCAGGTATGGGTCTGTTGACTGATACTTCAAAGCCTAACAATTCCCAGCCTAAGTAGGCATTCAAGAAGGTGGAAATTACAAATAAAGCCAGTAGAGCCAAGGAACAGATGGCCATAAAACCCAGCGTACCTCCCCCCAAAAACCAGGCCAAACACGATCCTATCCACCCCGGCTGTCCAGAAGTTTCGTTTTTTTTCCTCATCTTACTCCTCCTGACAGGCCCTTAACCTTATTTCCAGGCAAAACGTAGCCAAGGCATCTCTATGCCTTGCCACTGGCGCACCCCTATGCGCCAGCGATAGTTTTGCATCGAGTACTAACCTAATTAACAACCTGTACAAAAAAAACGTGCAGCACCTATAACCAGGCACTGCATGTCGGGTTTATTTGTTAATCAAATGTGTCATACACAATTATTATAGCAAACTGACGGTGTTTACATAGTATCATATTTTTTGATTGAAATCAAGGTGTCCATTCATTACAACCCTTAAGATTGTAACGGAACGCTCTGTGGCCCTGTTTGTCCACTTTGCCGACTGGTAAGATGAGTGGTATACTCCAGCTTTATTTATAGGCCTTCTAGGAGGTACACATGTCATCTGGCAAGAGATATAATTCGGTCGTGTTGGTCAAACAAGTGCCTGACACGCATCACATCACCGGCGAGGTGATGAAAAAGGACGGCACGATGAATCGGGCAGCGCTGCCGGCCATCTTTAACCCGGAAGACCTGAACGCCCTGGAGATGGCCCTCCAGGTTCGGGATCGATATGGAGGGCAGGTTACGGTGATGACGATGGGACCACCCAAGGCGGCCGAGGTCCTGCGAGAATCGCTCTACCGGGGGGCAGACCGGGTCATTCTGTTGACCGACCGGAAATTTGCCGGGGCCGACACCCTGGCCACCTCATACGCCCTTACGTGTGCCATTCAGAAACTGGGCCATTTTGACCTGATTTTTTGCGGCCGGCAGGCCATTGATGGCGATACGGCCCAGGTTGGCCCGCAGACAGCCGAGAAGCTAGGCGTTCCCCAAATCACCTACGCCGAGTCGATCATCAGCCTGGATGGGGATGAGATTGCGGTGCAAAGAGCTTTTGAGATGGGCACCGAGATTGTCAAATGTTCCTTACCCTGTCTGCTGACGGTGGTCGGTTCGGCCAACCGCCCCCGGCCCGCTTCGGCTCGCAAGCGGATTGAATACAAGCTGGCCGCTACTCCGCTCGAATATCGGTCATTGCTCAAAAAGTGGCCGGAATTTGAGACGGAGGAAGCGATTGAGGCTTACCTGGCGGTTCGTAACTTAAAGATTCCCGTTTGGACGGCGACCGACGTAGAGGCCGATGAGACGAAGCTGGGCCTGGCCGGTTCACCAACCCAGGTTTATAAGGTCAATTTCGTGGTCTTGGAGACAACGGAAAGTAAAGAAATATCACCGACCCAGGAAGGTATCGCAACCATGATCCAGGAGTTGATTCAGGAATACATTGTGGGGTGAACTATGAACGATCAAAGGAACGTTTGGATTTTTATTGAACAAGAAGAGGGACAAATTGCCGACGTTAGCCTGGAGCTGGTCGGGAAGGGACGCGAACTGGCCCGGGCTTTGGGGAGCCAGGTTTGGGCTTTGCTGGGCGGTCACCAGATGAAAGATTTGGCTGAGAGGGTCATTCACCATGGGGTGGACCGGGTACTGCTGGCCGACCACCCCGAGCTGGCGCTGTACCGCACCCTACCCTATGCCCGGATGGCCATTGACCTGGTACGGGAGCGACAGCCTTACATCTTCCTGGTCGGGGCGACTCCGATTGGGCGCGATCTGGCCCCGCGCGTGGCCAGCGCCGTCCGGGCCGGCCTGACTGCCGACTGTACCGATTTACAGATTGGCGATTACACCTCAAAAGATAAGCAGGTCCACAAAGATTTGCTGTACCAGATTCGACCTGCTTTTGGCGGCAATCTCATCGCCACGATTGTCAACCCGTATATGCACCCCCAAATGGCCACCGTGCGCCCAGGGGTGATGCGTCGTCCTGAGCCGGATGCAACCCGCCAGGGGGTGGTCGAGTCGATTGAACCGGCTTTTCAACCGGGCGATTTGGCTCTGAAAGTGTTAAGCCGTGAGACACGCCAATCCACGGTCAATCTCAAAGATGCGGCTACGATTGTGGCCGGAGGTGGGGGAGTGACCAGTCCGGAGGAGTTCGAACTGATCCAAGAGTTGGCTCACGCCCTGGGCGGCGAAGTCGGCGCGTCGCGGGCAGCAGTTGATGCCGGCTTGATATCTCGTGATCACCAGGTCGGGCAGACCGGTACGACGGTGCGACCACGGCTGTACATTGCCGCCGGCATCTCCGGTGCAGTGCAACACCGGGCCGGGATGGATGAGTCGCACAAGATTATCGCCATTAACACTGATCCTGATGCGCCTATTTTCCAGATCGCCCATTACAAAATCGTCGGCGACCTGAGAGAGGTCGTGCCGATGATTGTCGAGGCCTTACGTGAGAAAGCGAAGTAGGAAAGTAGGGAACAGTGAGTAGGGAGTAAAAAGCAGATGGTTGAAAACTTTTTTCTGGATAATTTGGACCTACAGTTTTATTTAGATAAAGCAGATCTCCAGGAAGTTGTCGAACTCAAAGAAAAGGGCTACAGCTACGCCAAAACGTACCCCACGGCTCCGCGTCATTACCAGGATGCCAGGGATAACTATCGTCTCCTGCTGGAGGTGCTGGGCGAGGTCTGTGCCACGGTCATTGCCCCGCGTGCTGCCGAGGCCGATGAGGAGGGAGCGCAGTTTCGTGAAGGTGAAGTGCACTATGCTGCCGCCACCCAGGAAGCGGTTGAGGCCCTGCAACAAGCCGAGTTGATGGGCGTGATGTTGCCCTGGGAATATGGAGGAATGAACCTGCCGGAGACCATTTACCAGATGATGGTTGAAATCGTTTCCCGGGCCGAAGGCGGGCTAATGACGATTTTCGGCCTGCAAGAGATTGCCTCTACCATCAACGAGTTTGGTAGCGAGGAGCAAAAGGCTCGAGTTCTACCCCGTTTTGCCCGGGGGGAAGTGGCCGGAGCTATGGTGTTGACCGAACCGGATGCCGGTTCCGATCTGGGGTCGGTCCAGACGCGGGCCACCTACGACGAGGAGGCCGGTGTCTGGCGACTCAACGGCGTCAAGCGGTTTATCACCAACGGTGTGGCCGAGATTATGGTCGTCCTGGCCCGGAGCGAAGAGGGTACGACCGATGCCCGGGGACTGTCCATGTTCCTGGTGGAACGGGATGAGACGGTCCACATCCGCCGTATAGAGAACAAGATCGGTATCCATACCTCGCCCACCTGCGAAATCCAGTACAACAATACGCCGGCCGATCTGATCGGCAAGCGGCGTTTTGGCCTGATCCGGTATGCTATGGGGCTGATGAACGGGGCCAGGCTGGCCGTGGCTGCCCAGGCCCTGGGTATTGCCGAGGCCGCTTACCGGGAAGCGTACCGTTATGCCGAAGAGCGGGTTCAGTTTAACAAGTCCATCCGCGAGATCCCGGCCGTATCCCGCATGCTCCTGTCGATGCGGGGGGAGATTGAAGCGACCCGAGCCTTGATTTATGAAACCGCCCGCTGGGTGGATCTGGCCAAAGCTTACGATCACCACCTGGCCACCAGCGACAAACGGGATAAAGCGGCTCGCCAGCGGCTCAAACAGGTCAGCAGTCTGGCTGATGCCCTGACCCCGCTGACCAAGTACTATGCCACCGAGATGGGTAACCGGGTCTGTTACCAGGCCATGCAGGTCCACGGCGGGGTGGGGTACATGCGGGAGTTCAATGTGGAGCGCCATTATCGAGATATTCGAGTGACGAACATTTACGAAGGGACCAGCCAACTGCAAATTGTAGCTGCTATTGGTAAACTGCTGGGCGGTACCCTGAATGAGTTATTGAACGAATGGACGGCCCTTGATTACGGGCCGGAACTGGCTGTCCTCAAAGCCCAGATCGTAGAAGCCACCGAGCTATTCAAAACGGTGGCCGCTCATTTGAAAGAGCACGAACGGGAGATCATCGATTACTATGCTTCTGACTTGACCGATATGGCGGTTTACGTACTCAATTTCTGGCTGATGTTGCAGGATGCCCGGCTGTCGGAAAGGAAACGGGACATGGCCCGGGCCTACATTGCCCAGCATCTGCCCCAGGTGCGTGGCGCTGCCGTAGCCATTCAAGCCGCCGATGCCACTCCGTTTGAGGTCAAGGAGACAGTTCTGGCCAGTCCGTTCTAATGGTAGAATGTGAATCTCTCTACGGTGATCAAAAACTCATTCCCAAAGAGAAGCTGGTTTTTCGCCCGGCCGCCTATGCGATATTGATCAACGATGGCAAAATCTTACTGCTGAACATCCGCAGCACAGGTAAATATTTCTTCCCTGGGGGAGGGATTGATTTAGGCGAAAGCATAGAAACGGCGCTGAAACGGGAAGTGCGAGAAGAAACGGGCCTCGAAATCGAGCTCGGTAAGTTGTTCCATTTCAAAGAAAGCTTTTTCTACTACGACCCGTGGGATGAAGCGTATCATAATTTTTCCTTCTTCTTCATTTGTCAGCCGAAAACATTCGAGCTGATTGACGACGATTTGGTCGAGGATGAGGAAGCAGAAAAGCCTCGCTGGGTCGATATGGACAGTTTGCGGGCAGAGGATTTTCAAAGTTTTGCCGGGGAGATTTTTCAACGTTTACAAAAGTATTTACTCTGTCTCCATCGTCACCGCATAGTCTAAAAATCCGACTGACTGCCAGAAACTATGGGCGACCTTGTTACCGACGAGGACATCAACCCGAATGCGAGCCTTGGCCGGTCATACTTTTGAGCGGAGCATGTTGATCACCTGCCGACCAATCCCTTGCCGACGGTGGTCCCGGTTTACGAAAAACTGCCGGAGATAGATGTAATCCGTTTCCGGTCTGTATAGAGCGTAGGCCAGCACGGCCCCGTTTTCTTCGAAGATAACAGCCTCATATTCCCCTTGAAGCCAACCCCACATGCGCTGTTCCAGCTCAGCCAGCGACATGGGATTGCGGTGTTTTTCATCTTCGATGAGTTGACGATTCAACTCGGCTAATAGGGGGGCATCTGCCTGGGTTGCCGGGTGGTAGTGCAACGTCAAATCTTATGGCTCCCTGGTAGCGTCTTAGTGGCGCCGGCCAACGCCCTTGCGTCGCTTTTTCCGACGTCGCCTTGGAGGCTTGCGCAGCATAGGCGGGGGGTTTTTGGTGATTTCTGGCTCGTCCGGCAAACAATCGGCGGCAATCTCTTGTAACAGGTCAAGCATCGTTTTCATTCGCAAGTCACTCATAGCGGTTACCAGCAGCGAACCGTCAGCTTGCAGTTCAATATCGCCAAAGCAGATGATGCCCAGTTCGGTTTCCAGGGCCACCTCCCCCCAATAGATCCAGAAACCCCTACCCGGTGCGTCATCTACGCAGGCCAGATGGGGATCATCCATCAGTCGTTCCCGCAGGAGGGGGCCATCAACCCGCTCGAAAAGGGCTTCTTGTGGGACCACCGGGCTGTAACTTTCTGCACCCGGGTTGTGGCAGACGGGCTGCCAATCGGGTTTAGGGCGGCAGCAGACCCCGTAGGGCTGACCACTCCCACACAGGCAGGTTTCCTCTGGCTTAACGGAAACATAAATAATGGCCTGCTGCTTCAGGCCGGGCATCTCCGGGTCAGGAGCCTGGGGATCAGGTTTCCAAAAGCTGCCCCACAATAGAAACCCACCATAGGGATCGCTTGTTTTTAGAAGCTTGGGTGATAATAATTTCAATCGATTCTCTCCTATTCCAACAGGTTCCAGATATAATCGCCATAACCACCATCGCTGGCAAAGAAACCATGCTTTTTGAAGTTGTTGGCATATTTGGCGATTAGCGCCCGGTATTTGACATCCTGCTTGTATAAGTCCCGCAAGGGGATCAATATCTTTTCTTTCTGGGCCGTATCCATATCCGTTGCCTGGCGATTAGCCATTGAACCTGCGTATCATCCTCTGAATGTTGGTCCACAGAACATAGGGCACGTTAAACCGGGCCAAGCGTGGATCATGATCTTCTTCAACCACCAGACCAAAGTGAAAGTTGCGTTTAAGCCGACGGGCCAGGGTTGGCCCCAGAATGTAGGCCAGTTCACTCCTTAGCGATTAGCAATTTGGCATCACCCACAATTTGCTGATCTGCCGAGACGTAATCGAATTCTTTTAATTGAGAATTTGTTCAGCCTGGGTCATGCTGTACCCCCTGACTCCTGATCCGGCACAAAGGAAATGACCGAAATATGGTACTCATCCCCCCGATCAACCAACTCGTAATCGATGATTGGCCGGTCGTACTGGGCAAACTGTTTTTCTTTGCGCTCGATCATCTCACCGACGATGGCGTAAAAATCTTCGTGGGTTTCCTCCGGCAGCGCTTCGGCGATTTTGGCCAGATGGTCGGCCCGCTCCGTCTCCGGTAGCAAGGCGGTATTCCAGGCCACCAGGGCGGTGGTGAGCAGTTTGCGCATGGCCTCCTCGTCGTCGGGGATGTGCCAGTAAGGCTCGACAAATTGGCGCAGCACCTCCGACATTTTGACCTGTCCCGGCGGGTTGCGAACAATTTTTTGTTCAAAGCCTAGCTGGCGTACCCGTTTGCTGAGACGCTTACCGGGGTCACGCTGCCGTCGCCGGGCACGTCGCTGCTTTTTCTGTTTTCGTTTCTGGTCTGGCGATAGCTTCTTTTTAGCCATTCATCCCTCCGCCTTCATCATTCAGCCTTATCCTGTCATACGCCTCCAACACCATCCGCTTCGTTCGATACTCCTCGTACTGGGCCTCATCTTTACGGCGGACGATGGGGAAGGTATCCAGAATGTAGGCCAGTTCGTTGCCAGTCAGACCGTAGAGGTAGCATTTTATACATCGGGAGGGCGAATTCTAAGCCTTTTTGCATCAGCCGTGATGATTGCCCCGGCCTGTAGCTCATCACCATACGATTCAAGGATGCGCAAACAAACCGGACCTTGTTGCCGGGCAGCCAAGTTAACCAGGCGCAAAATGCCGGAATGGGGTTGACCGTACACCACGGCCAGTTCGCCAAAATCTTTGTCCAGGGTAACCAATGCCCGGCCTTCCCGGTGAGCCTGGGCTAGAATTTCCTCATCACCGGGGTCTTCAGGCCAATCACCGGACCAAATCACGTTATGACCGGCGGCCTCAAGCACCTGTTTGGCCCCACCCCAAACGCAGGTATCCAGTAAAACCTTCATACGGCTTCCTGTGGCATCAACTCAATACGCTCATGCCCAATCAACCGGTGGGCATAAACCAGACAAGCTTGAATATCCTCCGGTTCCAGCCAGGGATAACCTTCCAGAATAGTCTCTGTAGTGTCACCGGCCGCTAACATACCCAAAATGTGTTCCACCGCCAGGCGTCGTCCCCGGATAATCGGTTTGCCCCCAAAAATCTGAGGATTAATAGTGATACGTTTTAATAACTCCTGTTCGTTTATCATCAGTTTGCCTCTTTATGAATTTTCTCAATTCTACCACAAAAATTGGGGTTGTGATTCGGGGTTTTTTGTTTGAACAGACAACGTGATGGGATTGGATTATTTGGTCATTGAGACATTGAGACATTTTGTCGCCCTATACATCCGGCTTCTGTCGATGCCATTCGGTGGCTTGCTCGTACTGATAAGCCACCCGCAGGATGGTACTCTCGCCCAAAGCCGGACCGAAGATCTGCAGGCCCACCGGCATCCCCTCGGAGAAGCCACACGGTACCGATATGCCACAAAAACCGGCCAGGTTCAGGGTGGCAGTAAAAACATCGCTCAAATACATCTGGAGGGGGTCGTCGGCCTTAGCCCCGATTTCGAAAGCGGTCGTGGGAGAAACTGGCGAAACCATCACCTTGACCTCGTTAAAAGCCTGCTCAAAATCACGACGGAGCAAGGTGCGGACTTGTTGGGCCTTTAAGTAATAGGCATCATAATAACCGGCTGAGAGGGCATACGTGCCCAGCATAATGCGTCGTTTGACCTCTGAACCGAAGCCAGCCTTGCGGGTCTCCCGGAAGGTATCCCACATATCGTCGCCATCCCGGCGCAGGCCATAGCGCACGCCATCGTAGCGAGAGAGATTAGCCGATGCCTCAGCCGTGGCGATCAAATAATAAGCCGGAATGCCATATTGAGTGTGGGGTAGCGATACCTGGACAACCTCTGCTCCCAATTCAGCCAGTTTGTCAATAGCAGCGCGAATGGTGGTCTCAACTCCGGCTTCCATCCCTTCAATAAAATACTCGCGGGGTACCCCCACTTTAAGCCTCTTCAAATCGTCGCCCTGTTTCATTTCGGCCACGTAATCTGGCACGGGAACGTTTAGTGAGGTCGAATCGCGTGAGTCATAGCCGGCCAGGTAACCCAGCAGAACAGCCGCATCCTCCACATCTTTGGTCAGAGAACCAATCTGATCCAGGGAAGAACCATGGGCAATCAAGCCGTAGCGGCTAACCCGACCGTATGTTGGTTTGAGGCCCACCACCCCACAGAAGGAAGCTGGCTGGCGGATACTACCACCGGTATCGGTCGCCAGGGCCCCCAGGACCTCATCAGCAGCAACGGCAGCAGCACTGCCACCACTACTGCCTCCCGGCACCCGGCTCAAATCCCAGGGGTTATGAGTGGGATGGAAAGCGGAATATTCGGTAGACGAGCCCATAGTAAATTCATCGGTGTTGGTCTTGCCGGCAAAGACAGCTCCGGCCTGCCTCAGCCTGGCTACCGTGGTGGCATCAAAGGGAGGGGTATAACCTTCTAAAATTTTTGAACCGGCTGTGGTCGGGACACCCTGGGTAATGATGGCATCTTTAATACCCAGGGGGATTCCCAGCAGGGGGTTATCCTCGCCGGTGGCCCGACGTTCGTCGGCAAAACGGGCCATTTGCAGGGCCAGGTCTTCCTGTAGGCTGATGTAAGCCTGTATTTTGTCTTCAACGGCAGCGATTCGTTCAAACACGCTTTCGGTTAATTCAACCGAGGTGATCTCGCTGGCGCGAAGTTTTTCCTGAGCTTCGTGGATGGTTAATGCATAGAGTGCCAAAGTTTCCTCCATAAATCATTCATGTTGTCGAATGTCAGGTGTTATTTTGCTGGAGTCGAGGCTTTAGCCGGTGATTTCGAGGCCTGGACCGGCTGAAGCCTCGACTCCAAATGTACTCATTTGATGTGTCCTCAGTATACGTGATACTTAATCAGTCTAACACCGCTCGCACTTTGAAGCCACCTTCCTCGACTGCCGGTGCGTTGAACACCGCCTCTTCATTCGATAACGAGAGCGTCACCTCGTCGGGCCGCATGACGTTATTGATGGGCAAGGCGCTGGCAGTGGGTGGAATGCCGGTGGTATCAACTTGCTGCAACATTTCGGCGTAATCTAAAATATCCGACAGTTGCTCTTGAAACATGGCTTTTTCTTCATCGGTCAGGGTCAGCTTGGCCAGTTCGGCGATCGTTTCGACTTCTTCCAAACTTAGTTTTGCCACGGGATTACCTCCAAATCATCAATTTTGACTACCAAAGTCGGTCACAGGCGAGAATGCTGCTGAGTTTCTGTGAGTTCTCAGATCCTTTCCATAGGAACTCGTAGGCACTTATGGCCCAACTTGATCGTCAAGCCAGTTGTCAGACTCTATGATAGAGGGGGAGGATTACTTTGTCAAACGATTAGACTGCCAGGTGTTTCATTAAAATAACATTAAGATTTTGGGTATCTTTATAAATATTGCTTATAAGATGACCTGGGTAAAATTGACACATATTATCAGTAGTGCTATAGTTATGTCGCCCGTTATACTGGTACCCCCACAACACTTTGGCTTTCTCAAACATCTTATCCTGGTCAACACATATTGCAATCGCCAAATCTTGCTTACTCTTCAAGTACTTATGGAACTTAAGAAAATAATCGGGGAATAGATGGCCAGGCATAGGGATGCCCGGCCTACCCCAATTGATTTTTTTAGACTTCATAAGTTAAGGCCAAAATTCGTTCATTAGGGACACTTGGCTAAAAGGAACTTTCGAGAAGCTGCAATATGTATTGATAATTACAAATTTTGGTTTTTTTGTATATTTATCCCAACGCTTATCTCAGGTGAAGCGTAGGCTGAGCTTGGGGGTGGCGTAGAAAGGAGGTTGAGCGGTCACTAAATTCTTTTGATACTGGCCCTGACTGGGTGGTGATAGCTTGGTACCAGCAGGGAAACAGTTAAAGTTCCTTATAATATTTATTAGATAAACAGAGTGGTTTATTACCAATAAGGAGGGAGTTAACTATGGCGTTAGTGATGATGATCATAGCGATACTGGTAGCCGTTTTCGGTTATCGTTGGTATGCGATGACGATTGACCGCAATGTTATTGAATCTGATCCCAAGCGGGCCACACCGGCCACGATGTATAACGATGGTGTGGACTTTATGCCCGCCAAAGGAAGTGTCCTCTTCGGCTACCAATTCAAATCCATCGCTGCTCTGGGGCCGATTGTAGGCCCGATTACGGCAGTGCAGTGGGGCTGGTTGCCGGCCATTCTGTGGCTATTGATCGGCGTTTTGTTCATCGGTTGGGTGCAGGACTATGCGTCGGCCATGTTGGCCATGCGTAGTGAAGGCATGACCCTGGGGGGGCTGAGTTACAAGCTCATCTCACCGCGGGCCCGGAACCTGCTGCTTGGTTTTCTGTACTTTTACCTGCTCTTGATTATGGGCGCTTTCGGGGCAATAGTGGCCGGGCTATTGGCCGGCCCCACGGTACCCATTGGTTTTATTATCTTGACCCTGGCCGGAGTGTTGGCCGGTCAAATGACCTATCGCTGGCGGCAAGACCTGGTGTTGACCACCGTGGTGACGGTGCTTATTGCCCTGGTCGGCATCTGGCTTGGCACGCTGCCCTTTGCCGCCAACATCGTCAAGGGCATAAACTCGCTGGCCGGCGATGAAAACGGCCTCCTTTATAACACCCCCTACGGGCCAATGCAATGGTCGGTCTGGCTGTGGGGTATCGGCGCGTTGATCTTCTGTTATCTGGGCTCGGTGTTACCCATCTGGCGCTTCGCCCAGCCGGTGAACTACACCTCGTTCTGGTTTGTGGCCCTGGGTATTGTCGGTTCCCTCATCGGCATCCTCATCGCCACCTTCACCGGTGCGGTCAATACCTCTTTCGAGATTCCGGCCTACGTCACCTGGAACCAGCCGCACCTGGGCTGGTTGTGGCCCCTCCTGTTCGTCACGATCTCGTGCGGAGCCATCTCCGGCTGGCACTCGCTGGTATCCACGTCGGGTACAGCCCGTCAGCTTGAGAAGGAGACAGACGCCTTGCCGGTGGGCGCTGGGGCGATGTTCCTGGAAGTGGTGTTGGCCGTTCTGGCGGTGGTCTTTGCGGCTACCCTCATCGCCAGGGCCGACGGCTCACCGATCTACGATTCGGGTAACCTGTACCGCCTGAGCATCGGCGCCGGCGGGGTCTTCGCCGGTGGTATGGGGCGCTTCCTATCGGTCATCGGCATTCCAATTGAGTTGGGTGGAGCCATCGGCTCTATCTTCCTGGCGGTGATGGGCCTGACGGTGATGCAACTGGTGCTGCGCTTCATGCGCGTGGCCAGCGCCGAATTGCTGGGTGATGCTATTCCTGTGATGAAGAACCCCCACGTGGGTAGCATCGTGGCTCTTGGCTTCACCTTGCTCATTTTGTGGACCGCCTTCTGGCAGCGTATCTGGGTGTTGTTCGGCGGGGCTAACCAACTCTTTGCCGGCTTGACCTTGCTGCTGATCACTATCTGGTTGGCGCAGGAAGGCAAGAAATATGCCTGGACCTTCTGGCCGGCGGTCTTCATGTACGTGACCACCGTGGCCGCCCTGCTGGTGACGGCTTGGAAATCCTTCTTTGGCTCTGCGGGTCTCTTCGACCCAACCGCCGGTCTGGCCTTCCAGATCGGTAATGGGATCGCCGGTCTGATCGGACTCTTCCTGGCCCTGGCTGCCCTGCTGTTGGCCTGGGATGGCATCCAGTCCTTCAACAAAGCCCGTTCCGAGGCAGCGGCTGCCCCAGCAGCCTCGAAATAAATTATTACACTGGGTCTGCTTGACCGTGTATCGTACAGAATCCTAAGAGTTTCCACGAGTACCTGTGGCTCGTGGGAACTCTTAGTGCATTTTTTGTATCCTCTTCAAATCTGTTGATGACGTAGGGGCGAGGCAAGTCGGGTTGGTAGTGGTCGAAGCAAACAAACCACGCTCCGACTTGCCTCGCCCTTACTTTTGGAGAGGATACCATTTTTTTTAGCGTTTGGAATGATAGGGGGCTAAAGTAATATGACAAACAAGCCCGTGCAGCTTGAAATTGTGGCCCACGTGTTGGGTAGTATGGATCATTGTTCGCATTGCCAGGTTTTCATCGATGGCCTTGGCGTCGGGGGCAAAGTCAAGCGGGCAGACCTGGACGCCTACCCCAAGGAATTTATGGCAGAGTGGCAACGGCTGTCGGACTGGATTCTGGCGTTGGCCGAGCGCTACGCCGGTCAATTGGTTATCAAAATCACCGACGCCCAATCCCTCCAAGGCTTGTGGCAGGCCCTGCGGCACGGCGTGCGCAAATATCCCACCTTTATCCTCGAAGGAGAGAAATATCGCGGCTGGGAGGCTGAAGCGGACCTGACCGCGCGGCTGAACCAGTTGCTGGCGGAGCAGGACTAACCAAACTCGCAGGCATAGGGATGCCTTGCCTACGTTGTATTCAGGGTAAAACTGTAGCTGGTGCATCCCTATGCGCCAGCGGCAAGGCATGGGGGGGATGCCTCGCCTGCGTTTTGCACACTGGAAATTAGCCTAAGCATATGGAGCGGAGCGAGTGAAACGCCGGGCTATTCTCGAGGTGGTGACTCCCCACACGGATATGATCCATCATATGCCGGGTGGCTTCGCCTATGCCGACGAGATGCTGGCCAACCAAATTAGTCAGGCTCTGGAAACCGACGACGAGACGCTCTGGCTACGTCGTTGCCTGTATTACCTGGACCGGCGTTTTCAACGGTGGCTCCAGGTGCGACTGATCGAACCGTTGTCGTTGCTGGGGCTTTTCAAGGTCGTCCGTTACCGGATCCGCACTTATCCCACCTTTATTATTGGCGGCGAAACTTACACCGGGCGTGACCTGGCCGAGTTGGAGGCTTTCATCCGCCGGCAGGCCGGTTCGATGGTCAATGACTGACCTGTGTTTGCCCCCTGACCAAACTGGTGTATACTTGGCGATGATTTAATTTAGCTCCGTCCATTTTGTTTTATGTAAATCATCCTCCCGGTAAGCCGGGTTTTTTCAAGGTTAAATCAATTCTAGGAGGACTGCCCCTATGACCGAGGAAGAAAAGAAAAACTTTTTTGAACGCGTTAAAAACGCTTTGGGCGATTATATCTATGGCATGGCCAGCCACGAAATGACTCGCCATGCCCTCAAAACGCGCGGTAGCATGGAGCATCTGTTTATTCTGATCACGATGGGTGATCTGCTGGGTGTGCCCATCTTGCCGCCCTACTACTCACTACGGCTCTTGCCCTACGTGGTCCCGCAAATTTCCACCTGGAAACGGCGTATGCTGCGTGAGAAAGATCTTACCGACGCCCTGGCTTAAGGAGACAAGAACGATGTCGCTGGCAAAAATCTTTCAAGAATATCCCGAACGACGTTACATCATGTTCGGCGGTAAGGGGGGGTTGGGAAAGACCACCTTCTCGGCCGCCACGGCCTATTATCTGGCTCAGCAGGGGCATCGGGTGCTGGTTTTTTCCGTAGACCCGCAGGCCTCACTGACCGACATTTTTCAGCAAGATATTTTTGGCAAGGGGGCGGTCGAGATCATTCCCAATCTCTTCGCCCAGGAGATCGACGCCGACCAACGCATCAAGGAATACCAGGAAGAAATTCGCCAAAAAATCTTCGATATGTATGGCCTGGACAAGATTCCGGACGAGATTGAAAACTACATCCAGGCTGCGGCGGCCGAGCCGGCTATGGAAGAGAGTGCCATCTTCGACCAGGTGGTGGATATCGTGGTGGCAGCCGAGTATGACTATTACATTTACGACCTGGTACCCCTGGGCCACGCCCTATATTATCTGAGCATGGCCAGCGTGTATGATGCGTGGATCGAGAAGATCACCAAGCTACGCGAAGAGATGCGCGATTATGAGAAGATGGCCGCACGTATCAAGAGAGACGAGGAGTTGCAGGAAGACCTCATTTTGAAAGAACTCCAATACATCAAATATCGGATTCAGACCTCGTCCAGCATCTTGACCGACAAAGAAAAAACCGCCTTTTTCTTTGTGTGTGTCCCGGAGGAAATGATCCTGATCGACACCCAGAAAGCGGCCGAACTTTTCGCCCGTTTTGACGTGCCGCTCAGTGGCTATATTGTTAATCGGGTGTTGCCGGACGAGTTGATGGAACAGCCTAACATCCCGGAATATTTGCGCAATCGCTACAGTATGCAGCAGCACTATCTGGCAAAAATAGATGAACTGTTTGGTGAAGAGGTGTTGGCGCGAATCCCGGAATTTGAGCGTGATATTACCGGCCTACCGATGATCCAGAAAATGGCCGAAGTTATGTTCGGCGACGGGGCCGTTTGAGCAAGGAGGAAAAGAACAGATGGCTTTGATTGATGTGAATATGCAACAGTTTCTCGAGGCGCATCCCGATCTAAAGTTTACCTTCTTTGGCGGCAAAGGTGGCGTGGGCAAAACGGTCATGGCCGGGGCTGCCGCCATTGGCTTTGCCCGGCAAGGAAAGAAAACATTGCTGGCATCCACCAATCCTGTTCACAGCTTGAGCGGATTGCTGGATCAGAACGTCTTCGGTAAAGAGACGCCGGTGGAGGGCGTACCCAACTTGTGGGCTTACGAAATCGATACCCGGGAAACCATCGAGCGCTCTAAGGTAGAGATCAAAGAAAAGATCGATTATTTTCTCAAGTTTGCCGAAATCCGGACCAAGGCCGACGAGTTTGTGGAATCGGCCACCATGAATCCCGCTTTTGAAGAATCGGCCATGTTTGAGAACATGATCGATCTGATGTTCAGGGATGAGTACGAGATTTACGTCTTTGACACCGCCCCGACGGCCAACGCCCGGCGCTTGCTGGGGATGTCGTCGGTTTACTCTATGTGGGTCAATAAGATGATGGACAGCCGCAAGGAGGCGCAAAGCTTGCGGGAGCTTCTCTCTTATTCCAAGAAAAAGGAAGAAAAAGACCCGCTTATGGAATATCTCCTCAATTTCCGTGCCCGGATGGGCCAGGCCAAGGAGCTATTAACCGATGCGGAGAAAACGGCTTTCTTCTTCGTCACTCTGCCAGAGGCGTTGCCCATTGCCGTCATCCGCCGCTTCATCAACTGGTTCAACGAGTTTGGTATTCCGGTCGGTGGAGTGGTGGTCAATATGCTGATTGACCAGGCGAGTGTGAGTGAAGACGTAGCCGAATTTGTCAAGAATCGGGTGGCAATGCAGGCCGACTACATGCAAGAGATCGAGGAAACATTCAATGGTATGGTGCGCGGCGTTGTACCCCTGTTTGATACGGAGGTGCGTGGCGTAGAGATGTTAAATCGCACCACCGATGCCATGTTTAGGCAGGGGTAGTTTGTGAAAGGAACCGACCTGGTTCATCACGAAATTACTGCCCGTAACGTTTTAATTGGCCCCTCCACCTTTCTCTCGCTGGCCTTACCCAAAACGTGGGATATTTCAATGGGAGCGGGGCGCCCGGAGGTTACGGCCAGCCACGAGCGCAACGGGCGGCGCTGGGTGGTTACAGGAGATGGCTGGTATATTCTCCACGACCCGGGGCGGCGTTGGGCGATGGAGGTGCGGCTGACGGCTAAACTACCCGGCCGCTCAGGTAAGGAACCGTTGGTTCCAGAGATCACAGTGGCCGGGCATCCGGCCAAAGTCACCTGGGAACGGCGCAAGCGCGGTTTTATCAAGCGTTGGTCTGTAACCTACGTCAGGCTGGAATTTTATTGCCCGCATACAGAACGACAATTAAGGGTGGAGTTCAGTGGGCGTGTTCCCAATGAGGCTTTTCAAGAAATGATTGAGGGGGCGAGGTACATTCGCTGTCATTAGCTTGACAGATTTACGCTCCTCCGCTCCTCCGCTCCTCTCCTTCTTCGCTCCGTTGACCTCCGGCAGCCAGGCGGATGTTCTGGAAAAAGGTGGCAGCTTCGTCGTCTTGTAAACCAGTCAGCCGCAGGACGATTAATAGATGTGGATCTTTTGGCCCCCAGGAAAGACGTTTCAAGTTGGGGCCGTATCTTTCTAAAAAGGGAGCTACCCATTCGGCCTGTTGCCCGGTCGGACCGCGTTGGGCAATGACCAGGTTGTGAGGACCGTCCGCCAGAGTCCAGGGTGATGTTGTCTCTCGCTGAATGGTTTTGAGTACTCTATCGCCCGACGGTACTACTTCTAACTCACCGGCTCGCTTATGGCGCAGGGTCCCTCGCAGGATGAACTGGTCGCGTTTGCCGCGCAGCACGTCTGCCAGCCAGAGGGGGGCCAGTTCGCGCGATTCGAGCAGATAGGCCAATTCCAGGCGTCGAAAGGGCGCATGGGCCCGTTGGATACCAATGCGAGCGCCTGAACCGGACGAGCCGATCCAACCGGCTTGAACGCTCTTGGTATCGCCCAATGTTCCTAAACCGCGCTGCAACCAACGATAGGTGCGCAGGCCAAAACGTCGATTGTAAATAGTGGCCACGAGATACCAGACTGCCAGAAACAGCCCCAAACCTGTCACGACGTATTCTGGAGTTAGCATCGTTCCCTCCTTTACGGTGGCGGCAAATTATGATGCCAGTCTAACAAAAGGCTGGGAACATGTCAAAGATTCAGAGGTGACGTTAAGGTGACGTCCGAACGACAAAGGCCGAACACTTCTCGATTCACTAAACTACGAGAGCGATGGCGTGCCCTTGACCAATGGCTGCGGGATTTCTTCTATGGTATGACTTACTTCGAGATGGAAAAGGAACTCCGCAAGCAGCGGGCAGATCTGGAACATCTCTTTGTGCTCATCAGTTTTGGCGATTTGCTGGGGCTACCTATTCTGCCGCCTTATTATTCGATGCGCTTGCTGCCTTTCATTGTGCCGATGATTGGCAGGTGGCGTCGCCGTATGCTGCGCGAGAAAGACCTGACAGATTTGGTCGGTTAACTACCATTAATTTTTGGCTGGTACCCATATCCTATTGAGAAAATGGCCTTTGTCCGGTATGGTGTAAGTAAGTCAGCAATCAAGCTGATATTCTTTGTAGAAAGGAGGTTGTGCCGTGTTATTTCTACCGCGTGAAGAAGGTCAAGGTTTGGTAGAATACGCTTTGATCCTGGTTCTGGTAGCCATTGTTGTGATCGCTATTCTGCTCCTGCTTGGCCCGGTTGTTGGTAACGTCTTCAGCAACATCGTTAGTAACCTCTAATATCGTTAATCTTTTTTATCCATTAGCTATCCAAATCCAATTATTTTTTATCATCATAAAACCCCACTGCCTGGTGGGGTTTTACTCTTTAAACTGGCGATATGGGATGCTGGTCAGCGTTTACTCTTCAAAAGGGATAACGGTCTGGGTTAAATACCTGGGATAATAGGTGAAGATCACATCATACGTGGCTTGCTCACCAGGCGCCAGGCTGGGGGGATTAACGTAGACAAAGCCAACATTGATGACGCTACCATCCCGCCCATAGATAACCGCCGCTACTTTGGTGCGTTTCGCCACCCTATTTCCTACATTTTCAATGACCCCTTTAACGTGAAAGAAACCGGCCTCATCTTCATACCGCCTGACCTCAACCACAGATAACTGAGCCTTCAGTTCTGGAACCACGGGACGAGCCACGGCCCGCAGACTGTAAGAAGTCAGACCAGAAGGACGGGTGAGGGTGATCAAGAAGGGGGAGGTTTCGCCTGGGGGGATCACCTCGAGCATTGTTTCGCCGTTAGCCGTACCAATAACAGTGCCGGTCGCATCGTAAAAAGTGACCGTAATATTGGTTTGGCCCACATCCAGGTTTGAATCGTTACGTACCTCGCCGACGATGGTCAGGGTGTTGAAATTATCGGTGAAGTTGTTGTCACTGACCAACCCCAACAGCACGGTGTCCGGAGGCAAAGCTGTCGGAGTAGGTATAACGCGCGTGGTTGAAACCTGGGACTGATCGGCTAAACTGCCACCAGCAGTCATTCTATCACCGAAGGTGGTGGCATTGGTCTGGGCCAGCACAATCTCCCGCCCTGCTTCCAAACGGGTGATACGATAGCTGTAGGCCATACCGGGTTTTAATATTTTATCAACAAAGGCCGGCTGAGTGGTACGCGCTTTATAGATATAAACCCCATACCCTGTACCCATATCGCTGTAAACGCGATATTGAAGTGCATTGTTTACGGAGGCCCAACTCAAGGCGATACTCCCGTTGGTCAAGGGCACAGCGTTCAGCAACCCGGCTGCACTGGCCGGGTGCTGGTCTGCTTCGGCCGGTGACCTGTTTGGAATAGCCTCAAAGGTGTCGTTAACAGACAAAGCCGCCACGGCCATAGCAGTTGCTGTTGGCGAGGGGGTAGGCGTAGGCAAAGGCGTGGAGGTAGATGTGGGTCGGGGGGGGCTGGTTGGGATTCGGGTAGGAGTTGTGGTCGGAGGAGGCGTGCGGGTCGGGCTGGGCATAGGGGTGGCCGTAGGGCGTGGCGTACGCGTTGGGGTGCGGGTGGGCGTGTTCGTAGGACGGGGAGTGCGGGTCGGAGTGGGCGTGGATGAAGGGGTCAGGGTGGGGGTATGAGTCGGGGTGGAGGTAGCCGTAGGTGGAGGCGTATCGGTCGGAGTGGCAGTGGAGGTGGCTGTAGGTGAAGGCGTATTGGTTGGCGTAGGGGTGGACGTCGCCGTCGGTAGGGGGGTATTGGTCGAAGTGGTTGTCGGTAGTGGTGTGCTGGTTGGAGTGGCCATAGGGGATGGGGTATGGATAACCGTGGGCAGTGACTGTGCGGCAGTAACTGCTTGTTGCTCTATGGTTGTCGGAGATCGAGACAATGTTGCTTGGGTCGGTATGGGCGCAGGAGGGATGTTAACCGGTGGAATAGAGGTGGGAATGATTTCGATTTCGTCTTCCTCGACGATACCGGGGCCAGGATCAAGAGCCTGGCTTGGCATAGGCGTTGTTTCAAGGGCTGGGGTGGCGGTAAAGGTGGTATAGCTGACCGGGGTGAGGGAGTCAGATGGCAGGTTGGCCATAGGGGTGGGCTGAAGTAATTTCCAGGGGGCGTTGTAAAAAAAGAAAAAGGCCAGGGCCCCAAAGATGAAAGCGTTAAGAAACAATAAATATCCTAAAAAGATAAGTTGCCAGGGCTTCCAATTCGACATCGATCAGCCCTCTAACGAACCTTGGTAAAAATCACTTCAAAGGAGTAGTGGTAGAGCGAGTTAGCCTCAGAATTGCCAGTTCCGGGACACAATTCGTTGCGCGGAATATCAGGGCTGACAGGGCCCACCACCTGGCTCAGACCGTCCATCACTTCAACAAGGTAACTTCCCTTGAACATAGCAAAATCTGTTAGACCGGGGTCCTCTATTTTGGTGCCGGTGGTGAGAATCGCTTCGCCACCACTGCCTCCTTGCCAAAATACTCTGACTTTGACCCCGGGCATACCATTCCCGGCTTGATCACGTACGTAAACGAAAATATGATGCTTACCCTCGTTTTCACAGGGGGTTAATTGACGAACGGTGCCTATATAATCAAACTCAGGGGTGGGCGTATTGGTCGGGATTGGGACAGGAGTGGCTCGAATGGGAGTTTTAGTGGGCGTAGGCGTATCGGTCGGCACGGGAGTCAAGGTAATGGTGGGCGTCCAGGTGGGGACATAGGTGCTGACAGGAGTAGGCGGGGGAAGGTTAGTCGGAGTCGGAGTAAAAGTCGGGAAAGGGGTGCGTGTGGCGGGAGCTTGGGCCAGTACCCTTTGAAAACCAACCGGTGATTGGGTGGCCAGCAGCCAGACCAACCCACCTAATACGACCATGTTTACCAACACTGCCAGTGAGATTAGCATCGTCCATTGCTGGTTAGTGATGGCGACAATTTCTTTTTTGATTCCATTCATGGCCAGGGCTGTTGGAGGGGTGACCCTGTTAATATTGAGCTAGATAGCGGGGATGGGTTGCTAGCGTCCTTTTCGTCTGGCCAATATAAAAACATAAAGCCATCCAATCAGACCCCATCCCCGCCATCGCCCATGCTTGACCCGGCCAATGCTGTGTTAGCTGCTTGATTAAAAATTGAGTTATCCATAAAAATAATGTAACTTTATCAAATCAAACAAATAGCAGCAGACATTGACCGTTAAACAACTACAACTCCCTTGGGGCAGTGCTCATTACAGACGTTAATCAAAGATCACCACCATATGTAGGTCTATGCGATGTCAACTTGACATATTCATTATATCACCCTTCATGCGTTATGGCAAGTAAAAGATATTATGACAAGTACAAAAGAGGTAGGACATCTCTCCCATTAAAAAAGTAAACATAACAACAAGAAAAGAACCAGGCATAGCCCCAACAGATTAAAACCGGTCAATTTTGCCAACTATTTACCAGGTTTGTCACAAAAAGGGGGTTGACATGACTTTTAGCCTATGATATAATACCGACGCATTCCAGTTAGGAGTGTTCTAAATAGTATAAATCTGCTAAGGTTAAAGCACTCAAGAAGCCAGGGAAGAATTTTTGCTTGGTTAATTATCTTCAAAATCTGACTTCTTCTTAATAGTTTTTTCCACTCAGTTATAGAACAAACTGAAGCTAATTTGTAAAGCACCTCTCTGTTTGCATAACTATTCTTTTAGCAGACATTTTGTTCCTGTTACCAGAGCTTCAATAACTTTATGACAAAAACATTCACACCGAAAAAGTTGACCTACATGGGTGAGGTTTGAGGTGAAAATGATTGTACAAGATATCATTGAAAGTTCAGAAGACACTGAAATGTTTGAAGCAAAAGAAACTAATGTCTTGGATGAGTTAATGAACAAAGCCGCCAGTCGCGGCTATCTTATTACCGACGACCTGTTAGCTGCTTTTCCCGAGGCAGAAGATAATATGGCTCAGTTGGAAGAAATTTTCATCCAACTGATTAATCAGGGCATAGAAGTTTATGCCGATGTTGAAGAAGCCGAGGAAGAGAAACGCCTCAAAGAACAATCTCCTAACGATATCCCTCTTCCCCCTGTTGATCCCTTTGATTTAAGTGGAATCGCTGCTGATGATACCATCAGCCTTTATCTTAAGGAAATGGCTCGAGTCCCCCTCTTAACCCCCTCTGAAGAGATTATGCTGGCCAAAAGTTTAGAAAATGGTCGCAGAGCCCAAAAGAAACTGAACAAAAATAGACACAGTGATGAAGACGAAAAGCTCAAATTACGCCGTTATATCCGTGACGGTGAGAAATCCCGCGATCACTTGATAAAAGCCAATACGCGCCTGGTGGTCAGTATTGCCAAAAAATATATGGGGCAGGGTGTACCCTTTTCAGATTTAATTCAAGAAGGTAACCTGGGCCTGATGAAAGCAGTTGAAAAGTTTGATTACCGGCGCGGTTACAAGTTTAGCACCTATGCAACCTGGTGGATTCGACAGGCTATCACCCGGGCCTTGGCTGATCAAGGCCGCACCATTCGAGTACCGGTTCATATGAGTGACCGCATCCGCAAGTTGCATCAAATTTCTCGTCATCTTGAGCAGGTCTGGGGACGCAAACCAACCCCCGAAGAGTTGGCCGACCATATGGATCTGGAACCCTCAAAAGTACGCTGGATGCTCCGCGTCAGTCGCCATCCGGTTTCTTTGGAACGTCCTGTGGGCGAAGAAGAAGACAGCGAGCTAGGAAACTTCATTGAAGACGAAGATGCACCCACCCCTCCTGACGCCGCCTACCATCGCTTGCTGCAGGAAAAGTTGGAAGATGTACTGAGCACCCTCACCCCTCGCGAAGCCCGTATTTTACGCTTGCGCTTTGGTCTGCAAAATGGCCGCAGCTATACGCTGGAAGAAGTGGGTAAAAAGTTTGGCCTCACTCGCGAGCGTATTCGCCAAATTGAGGGACAAGCCTTGCGCAAACTGCGCCATCCCCGCCGCAGCCGCCAACTACGCGATTACCTGGGGTAAGTTTATATTATGTAGGACGAGTTGCTAACTTGTCCACAGTGCTAGGAGCAAGTTAGCAACTTGCCCTACATAATTGTCAATGGCTGTACAGGGGCTACCTTTTAACGGTAGCTCTTTTTTATTTCTCAAGGTTAACCTGATTGCCAACCCCTTTTTTCCTCGCTATAATCAGCAGTAACTATTCACCTTGTCACTCTGAGGTATAGCGAAGCGAAGCCGAAGAGTCTCTTCGCTGGCGCAATAGGAGATTCTTCGTCGTCTATGCCCCTTGGGTACTACTAGCAGCTTGTCGGAAAAGTAGGGATGGCATCCCTATGCCGTCCTCGTAGAGGCAGGGGGATGCCTCTGCTACTTCTCCGACAGCCTGTTATAGACATTCAGACAATGCACAGCACTGTGTGTTTTTGAGCGGAGTCGAGGCTTTAGCCGGTTTTGACCCGACTCTGACCGGCTGAAGCCTCGACTCCGACCCTGGATCCAAAATCTTTTTCTGAGAAACTAGTAGGAAGGTGTAAATAAAGGAGTCACTCGTTGCAAAAACGAAATGGATATTTGTTATTAACGGTCTTCGTTTCGGGCATGACCACGCTGGGGGTGGAACTATCGGCCAGCCGTTTGCTGGATCCGTTTTTTGGCAACTCGCTGGTTATCTGGGCCGCCATTATTGGCCTGATGTTACTTTATCTGACCGCCGGTTACTTCATTGGGGGACGCTGGGCCGATAGAGACCCGCGCCCTAGCACCCTCTTTCAAATTACTGCCTGGGGGGCTTTTCTGGTGGGGGTCGTTCCTTTTATCTCGGCGCCGGTACTACGTTGGTCGGTACAGGGTTTTGCCGATTATCACGTGGGAATTTTGGCCGGTTCGCTGATCGGGGTATTGGTGCTGTTTAGCCTGCCCATTACCTTATTAGGCACTGTATCCCCCTTTGCCATCCGCCTGGCTTTGAGCGATGTGCAACACGGTGGTCACACGGCTGGCTCTATTTATGCCCTGAGCACGCTGGGCAGTCTGCTGGGGACGTTTTTACCGGTGCTTTTGCTCATTCCGACCATCGGCACCCGGTTGACCTTCTTTGTCTTTTCATTGACCTTGCTGATTGTCAGCCTGGGGGGCTTGTTTCTGACCCACCCCAGGCGCGCTTTGGTCTATATAGTCATGCCCATCGTGCTGGTCGGCATGAATCTGCTGTGGTCGACCGGTCCTGTTAAGCCTACGCCTGGCCTGGTTTACGAAACCGAGTCTAGCTACAACTATATCCAGGTCATCGAACACAGTGATGAGCAAGGGGGAAGCTGGCGGGCCCTCCAATTGAACGAGGGCCAGGGTATTCATTCTATTTACAACCCCAATTATTACGATTACCCCCTGGTGGATGGGGTATGGGATTATTTTTTGATCGTACCCTATTTTAACAATCCGCCCTTTGCCGAAAGGGATGTCGAGAGCCTGCTCCTGATTGGCTCTGCCGCCGGGACCATCTCCAAAGCCTACAGTCATATTTACGGTCCTATCCCCATCGACGGGGTAGAAATTGACCCTGGTATCGTAGACGTGGGCCGCCGCTGGTTCGATATGAACGAACCCAACTTAACCTTACATGCCCAGGACGGACGCTATTTTTTGACTCGCACCGATAAGACTTACGATGTGGTCGCAGTGGATGCCTATCGGCCTCCCTACATTCCGTTTCACCTGACCACGCAAGAATTTTTTCAGGAAATTTACGACCATCTCAATCAGGATGGGGTGGTAGCTATTAACGCCGGTCGTACCATCACCGATTATAGCCTGGTAGAGGTCTTGGGGACGACCATGTACACCGTCTTTCCCAACGTATACGTGATCGATATCCCCGATTACGGTAGCTCATTGGGCAACAGCCTGGTCGTGGCCACCAAGCAACCGACTCGAATTGAGAACTTTGCCTTTAACGTTACTCAACTTCAGCAGCCGTTGCTGCGGGTCGTGGCCAACCGTGCTCTGGGCGCCCGTATCTGGGAATTCCACCCGGATGCGGATGATCCTGTTTTCACCGATGACAAAGCCCCCGTAGAGCAGGTGATTCACAGGCTGATTATTAGATATTTATTGGGGGGATGAGGTGAGGTACTGCCAATGCTACTCATCCTCTACAAAAAAGTCAGGATACAACTTTTTCGCACACTCTGGGCAAAGTCCGTGAGTGAATTCCGCTTCGGAATGGTTTTGTACATACACTTCAACTTGATGCCAATAACCTTCGTCGTCACGGATTTTTTTGCAGTTGGCACAAATGGGCAACAGACCACTCAACAGTTTGACCTTGGCCAAAGCTGCCTGCAATTCGGCGTTCAGCCGGCGCAATTCCATCATATCCTCAAAACGAGCCAGAGTCACGGTGATGGTCCGCTCTATCGTACGGGGGTCAGGGGGTTTAACCAGGTAAGCGCCTACGCCAGCAGTGCTAGCTTGTTGAACCAGTTCCGGCGATTCGTGAGCCGTCAACAGAATCACCGGTGTGGGACATTCTTCTTGAATCGTCTGAGCGGCTCGCAGACCGGCCAGACGATCATCCCGGCCCGTTTCAGGATCGGGCATTTGCAAATCCATTAAGACCACGTCAGGCCGGGTTTGACAGGTCAATTTTACTGCCTCAGGACCATCAAAGGCCGTGCCAGAGACTCTGTACCCCAGATTGGTCAGTTGGTTCTGAATGAGTTGGTTGACGAACGGCTCGTCGTCAACAACCAAGAGGTGAATAGGTTTTTCTTTGGTCATTGTTTTATCCTTTTGCAACAGAAACCATCTAATCCGGTGGGGCCAGTTTGAAGGTAACAATCGCCACGGCTCCAGCCTCATTGTATAAAGCCAACTGGCCGCGCAAGGGGCTACGCACGGTCATTCGGACCAGACGCAAGCCGATGCTTTCGTCCTCGTCCCGCAGTACCTCATCCGGCCAGCCGGGGCCATCATCGCGGAATTGCAACCTTACCTGTCGGTCGTCCTCATCCTCGACGGTAATATCCACCTCAATGCGTCCTTGGTCTTGTTCCAGAAAGGCGTGTTTGATGCTGTTAGTCGTCAGTTCGTTGATCACCAGGGCCAGACCGGTAGCCTGCTTGGGCGTAATCAACAACGGTTCGGCCAGTTGCTCCCGCACGGGTTCGATTCGGCCCGATCGAGTCGCCGTGACCTCAATCTTGTGGCGGATGGGCGAGCTGCTTAGGGCCGCCCAGATCACTTCTGTTACCAGTTTCTCCAGTGGCAATGGCGACCATTGGCTGGCCGAAAGCAAATCGTGAACGGTGGCCAGGCCCTGTATCCGATTTTGTAAATCTTGCAAAGTCGCCCGAAAGTCGGTGACTTCCCGGTAAGGGCGATCCATCTCCAGGGCAAGAATGCCCATGATGGAGGCCAGGTTATTCTTGACGCGGTGGTTGACCTCGTTCAGCAGAGTGGCCTTGGTTTCGGCGTCCAGGTGGGCTTGCTCCAATAGGCGGGCATTGTCAATGGCGATGGCAGCCGAAGCGGCCAGTGTCTCGACCAGGGCCCGATCATCCTTGTTGAAATTCCCGTCCAGTTTATTGATCACCTCTAACACTCCCACTACCTTGCCACGAACCCACAGCGGCACAGCCAGCAGCGAAACTGTGCACACGCCGGTTTGCCGGTCAATGCCGGGGAAGAAGAGGGGGTCATCCTGTACGTTGGTGACTATCGTACTCTGTCCACTCTGCGCCACCCAGTCGGCGATGCCTTGCCCGGAAGGTAGACGCAAATCAGGCGCGAAATTGTATTGGTCGTTGAACAAGATAGCCTGGCAGACCAACTCGCCCTCCTGGTCAGGCATTTTTGTGGGACGAACCGTGTCCCATAACCAGACCGAGCTACCTTCTGCATTGGTCATCTGGCTAACTGCCCGGAGGAACTGTTCGATAACCTGGGTAAAGTCGAGTGTAGCCGCCAGTGTTTGGCCTACCTGGTTGAGCAGGGCCAGGTTGCGATTTTGCTGGTGCAACGCCTTCTCGGCCTGCTTCCGTTCGGTTATCTCTCTTTGAATGCCAAAGTGGCCAGTAATCCGGCCCTGCTCGTCGTACAGACAAACATACTCTCCCTCAATCCACATCGGTGTCCCATCCAATTTTTGTTCATTGGTTTCGATGTGAAGCCGGCCCTGATCAAAGAACATACGCCAGATCGCTCTGCCCTGCGAAAGGTTATGGGCAAAAAAGTCATTCGGGGTCAAACTAAGAAGTTGTTCCCGGCTGGCTCTATATTGGGCCAGCATGGCCTCGTTGATTTTGGTAATCCGCTGATGGGCAAACACATAGTCCAAGACACGCTCTTTGTCGACCGTATCGTCCCACTGTACGGGCTCATCGAGCATCATAAAAAAGCAGCCATCCAGGGATTGGGAAAAGAATACCTCCAACTGCTTCTCGCTCTCTCGCAACTTCTTTTCCATCTGGTGTTTATATAGGGCCATCTCGATATTGGTGGACAGTTCTCTATCCTCGAACGGTTTGAGGAGATAGCCAAAGGGCTCAGTTACTTTGGCCCGCTTCAACATTTTCTCATCGGCATAGGCCGTCAGAAAGATGACCGGAATGTCGAAACGGATCCGGATTTGTTCGGCCGCCTCGATGCCATCGATCTCCCCATCGAGCACAATGTCCATCAGCACCAGGTCCGGCCGGGTCTGGGCCGCTTGTTCGACAGCAGCCTCCCCGGAAGAGACGACAGCCGAAACGACATAGCCCAACCCCGTCAACACGTTTTGTAGGTCCCTGGCGATGATGCCTTCGTCTTCAACGACCAGAATCTTGGTTTTTGCCACTATTTACCCAACCCCTTTTGGTAACGTGGTAATTTTGATTTTTCCCCGCTTGGATAGGCAAAAAACAACCTAATGAAGTATAACCATTGCGCTATTTTTAACAAGTTATGTCTCCGGCTGAAGCTTCGCCTCCAGCGGATTAGATCAAAAAAGACCCGCATCAGGTCAAAACGATGCGGGCCTATGTTGATAATTGATGGTGTGTCAACACTCGTGATAACTCCTTTTAGCTTATCGTTTCTACAAATGGAGTGTCTTCATCATAATATTCACAAAGCGATTGCCACAAAGCCGGATGTGGCATTGCACCGGGGTGATAACGTTTTATCTCCTGTAAAGCCTCCAATAAACTTAGTCCTTCCACCTCTTTTAATGCGGCTATCGCAAACGAGGCCGACCGACTAATCCCAGCTCCACAGGCGACAAGTGCCCTTTTGCCTGCCTCTTTGTTGACAATTATAAACTCGACGCCTTTTTGCAAAAGGTCAGCCGGCAAAGGAACCCCATCATCAACGGCTAAGTAAAGGATATTAATGCCCGGTTGTTCAACTAACCCGGCCAGTTGAAGCGCGGCCCCGATTTGATTGGCCGAAAGGAGATTGAGGTTGAGGGTTTCTCTGTATTTACCTATATAGAGCCAGGGTCGAATTCGATACATATTGTCCTGTTGGTAGACAGGGCTGACCGCCAAAACTGCCGCGTTCAGCTTGTTTTTACGGTGGTCTGCCGTACGCCTGGTTCGCCACGCACAATCACGGGGTCGCCTGGCCGGACCCACCCTCTTTTCAGGATACGCGCCATCATCCCGGCGTTCCGGCGAACCTGGCCGTCCACTTTGGTCGCTACCGCTTTGAGCAGACGCGGGTGCATCTCATTCAACTGGTAACACGGATTGCGGACCTCGGTCACTTCCAGCAGCGTCTCGCCGATCTCAAGCTGAGTTCCAATCGCCAGAGTCATCACCGCGACCCCGTCCACTATGATATTCTCACCCAGCATCCCTGGTTTTAGATGAATGTCTTGGCGCGCAATCTCAGCCAGGATTGACGTATCGACAAGCAGTACTTGGCGCAGATTTGGTTGGGTTGGGTCTCTTTTCGCCAGGTAGCGGTGACGTACGAACTGGCCTGCATGGTAATCCCCTACGACACCATAGTTTTCGATGAGCTGGACGGCCTCGACCGCCAATTTTGGCAAGCCTGGTTCAGCTTTTTGGCACACCGCCACAACAGATCCGCGATTGAGTAAAGTGTGCATCAGAGTTGTCCTCCGTACCCAAGTTTATAGTTCACAATTCACGATTGGCTACACTTGCCCTGCGGGTTCACAATTTCTGATTACTCCCATTCCAACTCACAGCCAATCGCGGAGGCGTTGTCTCCTTTATAAACTAACCATTCAGGTTCAACCGGGTGTGAATAATACGCCACAAATAAAACATTATGGGTTACCTCCGCTTTAGAGCCATCATTTGACCGGGTGTCTTCCCTTAACAAAACACACCTTACTTCTTCTGGTGGAGATAACAACGCTTCTCTGTTCTCCATCAGCCAGTAATGATCGCCAACAACCAACCTCTTCTTTCCGGTCTGATGAAAGTTCTCCGGTCGGCTGGCGCTGGTCACTCTCTCTACGGTCACTGTTCCAGACATCAGGGGGTCTTTGTACAGGGTGTCGTTTCTATACTTAACGTAATTATTTAATTTTATCTGCCAACGCGGAGCCTGTTGTGCCTGTATTATTGCATACGTAATTGACAGGGTTATTGCCACAACTAGCAGAATTACCAACGCAATTGTCTTTCTCATCACTGCCCCCCAAATAGGTTAGTGAAGCCTCGCCCGCCACAATAATACGGAAAAGGTGGAACATTAAAAAACCCCACCTTGACCAGGCGGAGCTTTCCCACTACAATAAAAGCCTCCGGTCAGGGTGCTCACCTCACCCGGTCCGGGCCAAAGCCCCGCTTGTGGCGGGGCTTTTCCATTTTGCTCAGTATATCACAACCGGGGAGTAATAGCAATTAGGATTCCCCCTCCCTCCCGTAGAGAGGGCATCCCCGTAGAGAGGGCATCCCCGTAGAGAGGGCATCCCTATGCCATCTTGGGATCAACGCAATGGCACTAGACGGAGGCGTAGTTGTCTGCGCGGAAGAAACAACTATGCCTCCTGGTTTCTCAATTGCCGCTTATAAGACTATTCACTACCCGACACGGGGAGAGAAACCAGGTTTTTTGTCGTCTGAACCGAGCTAATCGTTGCTTTTTGAGCATTCTAGAGCACCAAAAATGTCTTAGCAAGCGAAAAACCTGGTTTCTGATTTCCAATGTCGGGTAATCAAATAAGACTATGTCCCTGGTCGAATGAGGTCGGGCACAACCGGTGACGGCCCCCAAAGCTCTGTACTTACATCGGTTGCCAGGTCCGTAGTTTCGTTGTCACATTAAATCTACTTCACTACCTATCATCTGGATGTTTAACTTCCCACGGGGCAAGCCAGTCCCCATCAACCCGCAGGTTAATACCTGCATCATCTTCAATGAGTTTACACACTGTCATCTCCCCAGCATCTTCACCATATCGTTCAGCGGCTTCACGGAAACGATCATAGGCCGCTTGTGTCAGTTCTGATCGTGTTCCAGTTTCCTTCAATAATTCATCAATCAGCCTCAAGTCTTTTAGACAAAGCGCCAATCTAAATGACGGATCATAATGACCTGCAAAAATCGAAGGGACATCGTGTTGCATTACAAAACTGTCAGCCGCTCCCCCCTTCATCGCTTCCCACCACACCTCTGGTTCAAGCCCTGCCTTTTTAGCTGTGACCATCGCTTCACCAATAGCGGCGGCATGTATTTTCCAGAGTTGGTTGTTAACCAATTTAGCGACATATCCGTTACCATAATCTCCCACTCGCCGAATTTCTCCCATTGCTTCAAGAATGATACGCACTTTCTCAATAGCTGTATCATCCCCTCCAACAAACATTATCATATCACCACGAATGGCAGCATCGACTGAGCCTGTCACAGGAGCATCAACAGGGAAACCTCCCTTTTGCTTAAACTTATGTGCAAGTTCTCGCATAAGTGTTGGACTACTTGTCGTTAAATCTATCCATCCTTTGCCATTACAGTCGCCGGAAAGGAGGCCTTTTTCGCCGCGCACTACTTGCTCAATCTGCTCTGGGCCAAATACCATCGTTGCTACGATATCAACTCGATTAATTATCTCAACAGGTGAGTCAGCCCAACTTGCCCCGTATTCAATTAGCGTTTTTGCAGCATCTTTTCTGATATCATACACCACTAAGTCGAAACCTGCTCGCTGAATATTGCGGGCTGCGGCTCCACCCATATTACCTAGTCCAATAAAACCAACTTGCATATAGTTTGATCCTCCAAATAGCATTTTTTGCCGGATTTCACGACGAGATCATTAGTCAGCTTTAATGAACTTACAATTCCAACGATTGACCCGGCTGCAACACAGCCACTTTGGTGTCCGTTTCAGCTTCGACCCGTTTGGCCCAGGCTTCGGCGTCCTGTTCGATCAAGGGCCAGGTGTTGTAGTGGCAGGGCACGGCCAGCTTGGGTTGGACCAGCTTCACCGCCTGCAGAGCATCATCCGGGCCCATGGTGAAGTTATCGCCGATGGGCAGCACGAATAAGTCAATGCCTTCCTCACCGTAGAGTTTCATATCGGAGAAGAGGGCCGTATCGCAGGCCAGGTAAATCTTTTTGCCCTCGCTCGTCCTGATCAGGAAACCGGCCGGGTTGCCCCCATAACTGCCATCGGGCAGGCCGGAACCGTGGTGGGCGATGGTCAGCTTCACGTAGCCAAACTCATAATTAAAGCCACCCCCGATGTGCTGCGGGTGGACTTTGTCCTCGGCCACCTCCTGGCCTTGTAGCCAATTGGCAATCTCAAAGTTGGTGATCACCGTGGCTCCCGTTCGCCTGGCTATGGACACAACATCTTCGACGTGATCTCCGTGACCGTGTGAAATCAAAATGTAATCTGCGGCCACGGAATCGGCCGAAACTTCAGTGGCCGGGTTACTGGTAAAGAAAGGATCGACCACGATCTGCTTACCCCCAATGTCAAACATATGCGTTCCATGACCAACAAAGGTGTACTTAATTGCCATTTTTGCGCCTCCTTTTTATACTTCGACCAAACAATTTAACATATTTGGCCTGAGTATATCAGACGAATTGGGACACTGTCAATTTTGAACGAATAGAGAATTGTTTAGCCCAACAAGGAGAAAAAGCAGTATGAAAAATTTACCTCGCGTGACCGTATGGAACGAATATCGGCACGAAAAAACAGAGGCTGAGGTGGCCAAAATCTACCCGGATGGCATTCACCAGGTCATTGCCCGGCATCTACGTGAGGCCGGGCTGACCGTGCAGACGGCTACCCTGGACGAACCTGAACACGGCTTAACCGAGACGGCCCTGGCCCAGACAGATGTTCTAATCTGGTGGGGACACCTGGCCCATAACGAGGTCAAGGATGAAATTGTGGACCGGGTGCAACAACGCGTGCTGGCGGATGGGATGGGCCTGGTCGTACTCCACTCCGGCCACATGTCCAAGATTTTCAAGCGGCTGATGGGTACCTCCTGTGACCTCAAGTGGCGCGAGATGGACGAACGGGAACGCATTTGGGTCGTTGCGCCGGGGCACCCCATTGCTGCCGGCCTGAAGGAGTATTTCGAGATTCCCCAGGCCGAGATGTACGGCGAACATTTTGACATCCCTGCGCCCGACACCCTGGTCTTTATCAGTTGGTTTCAGGGGGGCGAGGTGTTCCGCAGCGGGTGCTGTTTCCACCGGGGCCGGGGCAAAATCTTTTACTTCCGGCCCGGTCACGAGACCTATCCGGTTTTCGATCAGTCCGAAGTGATCCGGGTCATTACCAATGCCGTTCACTGGGCCGCGCCGGTGGCCGGTCCCCGGGTTAAATTCGGCCATTTTCCCGAGCCGCTGGAAGATATTTGAGGAGTTTTAAACACACCCAAATAAATCAAGGAGCTAAAGATGACCGACAAAATTCGCTGGGGCATTATGGGCACGGGCCAGATTGCCAAAAAGTTTGCCACGGGCTTGACCGTCCTGCCCGAGGCCGAACTGGTCGCCGTTGGTTCGCGTACCGCTGCGGCGGCAAACAAATTTGCCGACATGTTTGGTGTACCCCATCGCCACGGCAGCTACGAAGCCCTGGTCGATGATGCCGGGGTTGATGTGGTCTACGTCTCGACGCCCCACTCGCTGCACAAAGAAAACAGCCTGCTCTGTTTGCAGGCCGGTAAGGCGGTGTTGTGCGAAAAGCCTTTCACCATCAACGCGGCCGAGGCCGAGGCGGTTATTCAGTTCGCCCGGCAGCAGCAACTCTTTTTGATGGAAGCGATGTGGACCCGCTTTATTCCGCTCATGGTCAAAGTGCGGCAGTTATTGGCGGACGGGGTGATTGGCCGGGTCCGTATGCTGGTGGCCGACCTGGGTTTTCGGGCCGCCTTTGATCCGCACCACCGCTTGTTCAAGCCAGAATTGGGCGGTGGGGCCTTGTTGGATGTTGGCATCTATCCGGTTTCGCTGGCTTCGCTGCTATTTGGCTCGCCCACCCGCATCACCGGTATGGCTCACCTCGGTCAAACCGGTGTAGACGAGCAGACTGCCGTGATCTTGGGATACGATCAGGACCAACTGGCCACTTTGTACGCGGCCATCCGTACCGACACCCCCGGCGAAGCGCTCCTGATGGGCAGCCGGGGCCGGATTCGGATTCACGCCCCTATGTTCAGACCGACCTATATGACCCTGTCCGTCGCCGGCCAGACAGATGAACTGATCGAGGTGCCCCTTGAAGGTAATGGCTACAATTATGAGGCCATCGAAGTGATGAACTGCTTGCGCGCCGGCCAATTGGAAAGCGAAACAATGCCCCTTGACGAAACGCTGGCCATTATGAAAACGATGGACCAAATTCGCGCCCAATGGGGATTGAAATATCCGATGGAGTAAGGGCGGATGTTTCGCTGATGACCAGTCTATTAGAGAAGATACAGAAGATACACACAACACGCAACACGTAGCTTGCTTAAGCAAAGATTTTTTGAATAACGACCATAGGAGTTACTGAACATGACCAACAAACTAGGCGTGGCCATCATTGGCTGTGGTAACATCGCAGATAAGTATGCCGAAAATCTGTCGAACTACCCCCAGATCAAGCTCGTCGGTGCGGCCGACCTGGAGGTACAACGTGCCGAGGCCTTGGCCGCCAAATACAGTTGCCGGGCCTATCCCTCTGTCGCGGCTTTGCTGGCGGATAGGGCCGTTGAACTGGTGGTCAATTTGACCGTCCATCATGCCCATTATGCGGTCAATCGCCGGTGTCTGATGGCCGGTAAACACGTTCACAGTGAGAAGCCTCTGGCCTTAACTGAAGAGGAGGCCTGGGAACTGGTCGATCTGGCCGGACAGAAGGGGCTACGGCTCGGTTGTTCCCCGTTCACCATTATGGGAGAGGGCCAACAGACGGCCTGGAAGGTGATCAGAGAAGGCCGTTTAGGTCGGGTGCGGGTGGCCTATGCCGAGGTAAACTGGGGCCGTATTGAGCAGTGGCATCCGGCCCCTGCTCCCTTCTACGAAGTGGGGGCGCTGTTCGACGTGGGGGTCTATCCCCTGACCCTCTTGACGGCCATCTTCGGCCCGGCCCGGCGAGTCTGGGCCTACGGCACCATTCTTCAGCTCAACCGGGCCACATGGGAGGGCGTCCCTTTCCAGCTCAAAACCCCAGATTTTGTTGTGGCTACCGTGGAACTGCTCAACGGTACCGTGGTCCGGCTAACGACCAACTTTTACGTGGGACATCACAGCAAGCAAAGCGGCATCGAATTTCACGGGGACCTTGGCTCGTTGTATCTGTCGAGCTGGCATAACTTCGACGGCACGGTTGAGTTTGCCGAGTACGGCCAGCCGTATGCGCCGGTGCCTTTGCTCAAAGAGGCTTACCAGGGCTCCAGCAAAGTTGAGTGGGGACGGGCTGTGCTGGATATGGCCAAAGCCATCGTCGCCAAACGGCCTCATCGGGCCACGGGGGAGCATGCTGCCCACGTGGTTGACATCCTGCGGGCGATTACTCGATCCATGGAACGCAACGAACCTGTCCAAATTCGCTCCGACTTTATGCCGCCCGCGCCGATGGAGTGGGGGAGGTAGTCGGTTAGTTGAATAAATTATGGAGGAAAAAATGTCTCATCTACCTATTGCCGCTCAAATGTATACAGTGCGCCAGGCTGCGGCTGAGGATTTTGTCGGGGCCTTACGGCGGGTAGCCGGGCTTGCCTATGCCGGCGTCGAGTTGGCCGGCACCTTTGACTTGACAGCAGCGGAATTAGCGCAAATCCTCAAGGAGTTAGACCTGGTTTGTATCAGCGCTCACGTTCCGCTGGCCGACTTGCGGCATAACCTGGACCGCCAAATTGAAACCTACCTGGCCCTGGGCGCAGCCTACCTGGTTTGTCCCTGGCTACCGCCAGAGCAACGCGGTGACGCAGCCGGCTATCGGGCTTTGGCTGAGGAGTTGAACCGAATCGGCGAGCGTTGCCGGGCCGGGGGGCTGCAACTGTGCTACCATCATCACGATTTTGAGTTGGTTCAATTCAATGGCTCCTACGCGCTGGATATCTTGCTGGAGAACAGTGACCCGGCCCATGTGCAGCTTGAGGCCGATACCTACTGGCTTCAATTTGGCGGTGTAGACCCGGTTGCCTACCTGCGTCGCTGGCCAGGCCGGGTCCCCCTGATCCACTTAAAAGATATGACGGCCACCCAGCCACCCACCTTTGCCGAAGTTGGCAGCGGGGTGCTGGATTGGCCGGGTATTTTTGAGGCGGCTGAGGTTGGCGGGGCTAAATGGTACATTGTCGAGCAAGATAGCTGTCCTGGTGACCCGTTTGAGAGCTTAAGAATCAGCCTGGAAAATTTGCGGCAGATGGGCCAGGTTACCTCTTCTTTCTAGAGTGACGGCCTTCAGGCAAGCTCTCTAGATCAAGCGGCAAACCCGGTATGATACCCGGGGGGATCGAGCCGGTCTGCTCAGCAGGTGCGCCTCCTGGGAAATTAATATTCGCCACGTAAGCTGTACCGCTGTTGGAGGCGAAACTCGTTAAAACTCTATTGAAGATCGCGGTTCCGGCTTCGGTGGTGACGGTGACGGTCACGGTCACAGCGTTTGATTCATCATTGGCCAGATATATGCCGTATGTGCCCGGTATAGCGCCGTCGGCCGGCACGGTGACCGTTTCCGGTCCCGTGCCGTTCGAAACATCGCCGCTATGGATGGCGGTCGTCCCGGCGGTGACTCCCCAAAATGGGTGAACGACCGTACCACCCGGTTCTACTACGATCAAGTCGATGTCCGCGTCATTATCATTATCGGTCCAAGTGGCGGTAACGGTCAGGCTACCGGCCGGGCCAAATGGGGGTTGGAGGGATATCGCCGCGTGGGCCGGTAACAGACCCACTTGAACCACGGGCTTGACCCACTGACCGGGGACTAACGTCGAAGTGGCCACTGCTCCACCGGCAACGCCAAGAATCTTCAACAACCGGCGGCGGCCCAGCCTTTCGATTTGGGACTCTTTCCTCTGCATCATATAATCTTCACCAGGTTTGTTGCTGCGATTTACCCTGACAAATGTCACCACTTTACTGTGATAGCCTGTTATTTGCAAATACTTTTGATTAAACTATGATATCCTTCTCAGAAAGGGCATGCTGTTGACCGGAAAAATGTCGGTTCCTAAACCAATATTTATTGTCAGTGCCTTGTTGATCGGTCTATTTCTGGGGGTATCACCTGGCTTAGCCCAGGAACCACCGCTTGATAGACCGTTCCCCCCTTTTGTGCCCGGTGAAATCCTGGTCAAATTCCGTTCAGACGTGGGTTTATCCGGTGCTGAGAGTACGCTGCAAACCGAGGGCTTCTATCCGCTAGAGGTTTTGCCCTACAGTGAGGTCATGCGGATCCAGGTCACGCCAGGCCGCGAGGCCGAGGCAATCGCCACTCTGTTGGCCCGGCCGGATGTAAAATTTGCTGAACTGAATCACATCATCACTGTGGCCGGCTCGCCTAACGATGCCAACTTTTCTTTGCAGTGGAGTCTACACAATATCGGCCAGACGGGCGGTATACCAGATGCTGACATCGACGCCCCCGAAGCCTGGGACATCCATCCTGGCCTCAGCGATATCATCATTGCTATCGCCGACTCAGGGGTTGACCTGGACCACGAGGACCTTCAGGTCAGGATATGGCTTAACAGTGATGAAATACCGGCCAACGGCATTGATGATGATCAGAATGGCTATATTGACGACCGGTCTGGTTGGGATTTTTGCAACTCTGCCCAGAATAGCAGCGCGTTCAGATGCAAGTCGTCTGAGGATAATGACCCGGATGATGAAAATGACCACGGTTCTCATGTAGCCGGCATCGCGGCCGCCACCGGGAACAATGGTAAAGGTATCGCCGGAGTCAGTTGGGGGACCCGAATGATGCCGGTCAAAGTAGTCGACGCGTTTGGCAAAGGTACCGTTAGCAGTCTGGCCAAGGGCATTAATTACGCCGTGGCCAATGGGGCCAAAGTCATTAATATCAGTTTGGGGGCTTTAGGCACTTCTTATCCTTGCCCTGGATTTGAAACAATTCGTGAGGCCATGCAAAATGCTTTGAACAACGACGTATTGACGGTGGTCGCCTCTGGAAATGGGAGTGCTGCTTTCGTTAGCTGTCCCGCGGCCCTGGATGAAGCATTTGCCGTGGGCGCCACCACCCGTTTTGATCTGAGATTGCCTCTCTCAAACGGCGGCAGTCGCTTAGATATTGCCGCGCCGGGAGAAAACATTTATAGCACCCTCATCGGCGGTTATGGCTACAAGAACGGCACCTCTATGGCCACTGCCCATGTGGCCGGGCTGGCTGGGCTGCTCTGGTCCTTCAGCCCTGGCCAGTCCCGGGCCAATGTGCGTGCTATTATTGAAGCCACTGCCGACGATTTAGGACCGGCCGGTCACGATGTTGAATATGGCCACGGGCGCATCAATGCCCGGCAGGCGCTCGAGGCCCTGGTCAGCCTGCAAACCTCTCCCAACCGGGTGGACTTTCTTGTTGACGACAGTCACACCTCTGTTCCGGCTTTGAGCCATGTTCAACTTATGTCCGCTGACTCACAGCCGATCACCTGGCAGGCCGCCATCTCCCCTACCGTTTCCTGGTTGAGTCTGTCCCCCTCATCCGGCACGGTGTCAACTGCTTCCTCACCGCTCCTGGTGACCTTGGTGGCCACCCGGCCTCTGGCTTATGGTACCTACCATACCACGGTGGTCATTAACGGGACAAATGCTTCAGGCCTGAAGCTTGGCAGCCGGAGCACTGAGGTTTATCTTAACTATGTACCCACCTTAGATAGGCACTATTTGCCAATTATCTTGAAATCCCAATCAGGCCGGAAAGAGTGACGGTCGTGATTCATTTAGGGCGTGTTGGCATTTCGGATTATGTCATTCTGAGCGACCAAGGGGAGCGAAGAATCTCCTATTTCGCCTTGAATTTGTCCTCGTTGCCGGAGATTCCTCGTCGCTATGCTCCTCGGAATGACATTTTTGGACAGATGTCAACAGAACCTAGCCAAGCGCCAACTTGGCGACCGTTACCCCTTCGCCCCCCTCACCTCGTTCGCCAGGACGATAGGACTTGATCAGGGGATGGCTACTTAACTCCTGGCGTACCGCCTGGCGTAGCGTACCGCTGCCTTTGCCGTGGATAATGCGCACCCAGGGTAACTGAGCCAAAAAAGCTTGATCCAGGTATTGATCCAGGGACAGGAGCGCATCCGCCGCCACTTGTCCCCGTAAATCCAACTCCATTCCCGGTGACTCAACGGCCGGAACTTGCACACTTTGCCTCGACTCCGGTTGAGATGACGCCTCTCTAGCGCGCAACTCCACCTCAACCAGAGGCACCGTCGTCCGAAAGTGACCCAGTTGTATGTCAACCTGCTCGTTCTGCACGGCCATGACTTCACCGATGGTATCAAATTGGTTGATAAAAACTTTGTCGCCAGGGCGAATAGGACCTTTCAACTTTGCCTGCTCCCGTTCGGGGGAAACAGTAGAGATTTGTGGCGCTTCTTCGGGCAAGGTTTTCCTTTCCAGTTTTTCCAGGCGAGTCTCAATATCGGCCACACTGATTGGACCGGTCTCGGCTGGCCGTTCTGGAACACCCGATTTTTGAAGTTGGTTTCCGTCAGCCTGTTTGGTTGTTTCTGGCGACGACTGGAGCAGAGCTTGCGCCTGTGTTTTGAGTGCTCTGATTTCTTCCCGAACGGCCTTAATCTCACGCCGAGCATCGGCCCGGGTCGAGTTGAGAATGTCACGTCGCTCGGCATCAATTTCTGCCAGGCGGCGTTCAAGTTCTTTGGCAGAATCTTGTACTTTTTCTTGCTCGGCCTCGGCCAGGCGCCGGATGCGGTGAGCCGCCTCGGTTTGGGCCTTTATTTCGACCAGCATCGCCTCGATTTGCCGGGCGTCCTCGCCGACCAGACCCCGGGCCTGGTTGATAATCTCCTCCCTTAATCCCAGCCGCCGGGCGATGGCAAAAGCATTGGAGGCTCCCGGTAGTCCAATCCGCAGACGATAGGTAGGGGCCAGGGTGTCCAGGTCGAATTCCATGCTGGCGTTGGCTATGCCGGGGGTGGCGTGGGCATAGGCTTTTAATTCTGAATAATGGGTAGCGACAAAAGTGGTCACCTCTTGCTTGAGCAGGTAAGACAAGATTGAACGGGCCAGGGCAGAGCCTTCAACAGGGTCGGTGCCAGCCCCTAACTCGTCCAAAATGACCAGGGAGTGCCGGTCACATTGGGCCAAAATCTGCACAATATTGGTCATGTGGGAGGAAAAGGTGGACAGACTTTGCTCGATTGACTGCTCGTCGCCAATATCGGCCAGGATATGATTGAAAATCGGCAGGGTAGAGCCTTCAGCGGCCGGGATGCGCAAACCGGCCTGAGTCATTGCGGCCAGTAAGCCCACCGTTTTGAGCGACACGGTTTTACCGCCGGTATTGGGACCGGTAATCACCAGGATTCGAGTATCCGGGGCTAACGTTACGTCGATGGGAACAACCGTCTTGGGGTCAAGCAGGGGGTGGCGAGCAGCGATCAGGTCAAATACGGGGGGAGACGCAGCAGGCCGGGACGGCGTGGAGGAATCTGCCGGGTCTGTGCTCCTCCGTGTTTCTGTATTGGTCAGGGTGCGGCCCGGTTTGTCGCCTTGCTGCTCATCCAGACTCAGTAGATCCAAATTTGAGGAGCCAGCACGCCTACGTGCGGCGTTATTCGGCACGTGGGCGTGCCTCACTCCGCAAAAATTGGATCCACTGAGACTGAACAGAACCGGTTCCACGGCATCGATGGCTGCGGCATATTTGGCCTTGGCCAGCGCCAGGTCAAGCTCGGCCAAAGCCGCCACCGTGTGTTGGATAAATCGACCCTGGCGCCCCACCAACGCCGATAGCTCGGCTAAAATTCGTCTGATTTCATCGGCTTCATCCAGTTGTAGTTGTCGCCACCTGTTATTAAGCTCGACCGTGGTCAAGGGTTCGATAAAGAGGGTGGCTCCACTGGCGCTTTGGTCGTGAATGACTCCCTGGATTTTGCCCTTAAACTCTGCTTTGAGGGGGACAACATAGCGTCCGGCTCGCTGTGTTATCAACGTCTCTTGCAGGTAATGACGGTATTGGGTAGAGGTAATGATACGATTCAACTTATCCATTAAGCGACCGTAGGCAGTTTCCAACTCCCGCCGAATGCGGGCCAGGGTGGGACTGGCGATACTTTTGACCTCTCCTCGTTCGTCAATGGCCTGGCCAATTTCGTTGATCACACCGGGGCAAGGTTCAATGCGACCGGCAATATCGGCCAGGCGAGGATAGGACTCGGCCAACCGGACAATGGTTCGCTGCAAATTGCGACCAGCCATCAGAGTCTGGCGTATTTCCAGTAACTCTGCCGGGGATAAACTGGCCCCCTTACGAGCCCGCTCCACCAGAGGCCGTACATCGCGCGCACTACCGACGCCAATGTTGACTTTGACCGACAAGAGGTGATATGCCTCTGTCGTTTCGGTTTGCCAGGCTTGTACTTCGGCCAGATAAGGGCTCGGTTGCAAAGCCAGCGCCAACTCTTTGCTGGCCGAAAACATGGCGTAATAAGCTAATCGCTCCAGGATTTTTGGGAATTCGAGGGTATTAAGATGTTTTTCTACAGAATAATTATGTTGCATGTTGTCGAATCAGTAAAAAGGGGCCGGGATCGAGAATCAGCGTTTGAAAAATAATATTTGCCTTATTCCCCAGTCTCTGCTGACTGATCCCTGGCCCCTATGTTGAATATGATGGGAGGCTGTTCGGATTTAGCCTGTCGTACCAAGGATTTTCCCCAGAACAACCCTGAATATGTCAGCATTTTTGGGAATGAAGAAATCAACCGATTGAGCCAGTACCCAGAGAACCTGGTTAAAAAAAGATCTCACCAGCAGGGATTGTTTTAACTCTCTGGCCAGGCCAGGTTTTGGCACCCCGGCTTCAAAAACCGCATCCTGCAGAATAAATTGGAGGGCGCCCATAACAATGGCTACCCAGAGGATGGTTAAGATCAGTCCCATGACGACCCCCCCCAGGGCGTTGAGGGGGCCAAGCACAAATCGCTCTGTGGCTGATTTGGCTGCGTCGGCCAAGGGGTCCTCCTTACTTTTCTTTTTCCGTTTCCTTTCTTCAGGAGGTACGGTCAGATATCTTACAAGCAGTCTGACCGCGTTAAAAAAGACAATCAGCAAGATAAAAAAGGCCAGGGTATCGGCGCTGTTCTTACTCATGCCTATCCCTTGTAGAATGCGGAAACTGAACGGTTTGTAAAGCCAGAGGGTAACCACCAACCCTAACCAGATACTAATGGCAGAAATTAACTGAGCCAGGGCTCCCCTGACCAGACCAATTAATGCCCCGATGAATAGAATCAGGATCAGTAATAAATCTAGATTATTTAAGCCAGTAATCATTATCAAACCTCCCATACATCTTGCACTTGCTTATTGACCGCAATAACAATTTGGCCGGTAGCAACTAACTTTCGAACAGCTTCAATGTATGGATTCATGATAGCATCTTTTTCCAAAAATGGCACATGCGCTCTAATTAAGTCGTAAGCCGGTTGGGTCCCCTGGCCCAGCCTAACGGCCGGTTCCAGTTTTTCCTTTCTGAAATCAATGCCCTGAGCCGCAGCCATCAGCTCTATGGCCAGGATGTATTCCACGTTGGTGTTAATTTGTCGGGTTTGTAGGGCCGCCGTGCAGCCCATACTGACGTGATCTTCCACGTTGGCCGAGGTGGGGATGGTATCTGCACTGGCCGGATGGGCCAGCACTTTATTTTCTGTGGCTAAGGCGGCTGCGGTGTATTGGATGACCATAAAGCCGGAATTGAGACCACCGTTTTTGGTCAGAAAGGCTGGCAACACATGTGCATTACTGGCCTCATCAGTCAGGCGCATAATTCGTCGCTCTGAGATATTGCCCAGTTCGGTCATGGCCATCCCTAAATAATCCATAGCAATGGCCACAGGCTCACCGTGGAAATTACCTCCAGAGAGGACTACCACTTCATCAGTTTCATCGTCAATAAAGATTAAGGGGTTATCGGTCACAGAGTTCAACTCGATTTCGATCACCCAACGGGCATAGGCAATGGCATCCCGGATCGCCCCATGGACTTGGGGAATGCAGCGCAACGTGTAAGCATCCTGGACGTTGGTGGGATCGTGGTGGCGGGTAAAATCGCTGCCGGTCAGTAACACTCGTAAATAGGCCGCGCAATTCAATTGCCTGGGATAGGGACGCAATTGGTGGATGCGATCGTCAAAGGCCAGGGGGGTGCCATGCAGGGCCTCCAGGCTCAGGCAGCCAGCCACATCGGCCACCCGACTCAACAGCCGGGCCCGGTATGACTCCAGAGCTCCCAGGGCACACATCACGGCTGTGCCGTTGGTCAAAGCCAGGCCTTCCTTGGCGGCCAGGGTCACCGGTTCCAGATTGGCCCGGCGTAGGGCCTCCGCTCCAGGCAGTATTTGTCCCCGGTATTCAGCCTCTCCTTCACCCAACAGCACCAAACTCATGTGAGCCAGGGGAGCCAGGTCACCACTGGCCCCCAGTGAACCTTTTTCTGGAATGAGGGGATGGATACCGGCGTTCAGCATATCCAGGAGCAGTTGCAGGGTAGTCAAACGGATGCCGGAGTAACCCCGGGCCAGAGTGTTGGCCCGAATTAACATAATAGCCCGGGTGGTGGGCCTGTCAAAAAGGTCCCCCACCCCCACGGCGTGGCTAATGATAATATTGCGTTGCAGTTCTTCCACCCGGTCCAGGGGAATGAGGTGATCTTTGAAGGCGCCAAAACCGGTGGTCACTCCGTAAACCGCTTCCCCCTGCCTCAATAATTGATCCACCGCCTTGGCCGCGCGATTGACCTGCACTTTTGCTTCCTCACTGAGCACAACCTCTGGTGCCCCCGGCTGACCATTGGCCACGGCCATCACCTGATCAATGGTCAGACTTTTACCATCAAGAACAATTGTATCCATAAAAGTTGCCTTATTTTTTTCTCAAGCTGTCATTATGCAAAAAAGCTCACCATCATCACCAGGGTGAGCTTTACAAAAACGATTACCGGTCGGGCCAGCGTTCAGCCTGACTTAACTTGATTTTTGGTCAGCCAACTCATTTTCGGTCCGGCTCTCAGGCTCGTCCTCGCTTGATGAAGCAGATACCTCCGAGGTAGTCTGGTCCGAGCTTGAGCCGAAACTGGGTGGCTTGATCTCTTCTTTCATGGTCAGTTTACCCCGGAAATAACCCTCCTCATCCAGCAGAAAACTGCCCACGTCAACATCTCCCCACACTTTGCCGGTACTCAAAATTTCTAGCCGGCCTGGAGCCCTTATGCTGCCTGTGACCGCCCCGCTGACCGATACATTTTCGGCAATAAGGTCGGCGGCCACTTTGGCCTGAGGGCCAACCACAATGTTGCCCACTGTTTCGATCACGCCCTCTTCGCACACGCCGTCAATCCGTACGCTACCATCACAAACTAATCGACCCTTGAAACTGGTATGGGGCCCGATGACGGTTTCTATTTTATCGATGGGGGCGCTTTTATTTCTACCCAGCACCTCTGCCTCCTGAAATAAGCCATATTAGGAAATTTTTTTGTAGGCCCCGCATCCCTCTCTTTTTCGTAGGCCCCGCATCCCCATGGGGGGGCCGGGCATAGGGATGCCCTTTCTTTTTCGTAGACCCCGCATCCCCATGCGGGAGCCGGGCATAGAGATGCCCTCTCTTTTTCGTAGGCCCCGCATCCCTATGCGGGAGCCGGCCATAGGGATGCCCTCTCTACGAGCGGGATAAATTCTAAAGGTGAGACAAAACCTGACTATACTCCATCTGGGAGCAATTGTCAACGATTGGGCTGGTTTCGGGCGCGTTTCAGTTTTTTAGATGAGTTTGCTTAACGATTGTATTGCACCCGCCGACCCAGCATCCAAGCCAGAACAGTTTCAATCAGGATAATCAACAGAACAAAAAATAGGTCTACGGCGATGGTAATGACAAAAGCCGAGAGAAGATAGGTTACAATGGTTAGCACAAATTCCTGAAGTGATAGGGACACCGTCGGATTTAGACCCAAGCCAATGGCCAGGATCAGGGCCAGACCCAGGTATATCAGTACCGTTCGCCATGATTCGCGATCTGAGGCGCTGGGGAGCATGGCATTGGAAATGGCAAAGATCAGGTAGAGCCACAACCACACATCTGGCACTGCCAGCGTTTTGGTCACAGCCTGCCCGACCAGTTCCAGGTCGCCGCTGTTGAGAGCCAGCCCCAACTGCCCCAGTTCCAGCCGGCCCTGGCCAATGATGAGCACCGCTACGCTACCAGCAATAAGAGGGGCCACGCCGATCAGGCTATGGCGAAAAGGATCAGCCACCTCTAACTGCACCGAGCCCATTTGCAACTGGCCTCTTTTTTTGACTGTGGGCCAGAGGGAGAAGCGGGCAGTTTTGACGCCCAGCAGGGTGGCGGTCAGCCAGTGGCTTAGCTCATGCAAAAGTGTGCCGGGCAGAAACAAGCCCCAAAAAAACCACATGGCTACCTGCGGGTTGCCGGTGAGCAAAAAAGCAACCCCCTGCATGTGGGCACTAATCCACCGTTTCAGGGGGTACATCAACAAGAAAATAACGATAAGCCAAAAAAGGGCAGACCAATCGGACATATAGAACTGAAGGCTATGGTCATCGTTTGGGCCAGGGTGTAGGGTAAGTTGCCAACTTGCCAGGACGCAATTTAGCAAATTGCGCTACAAGTGGCCGAAACGATGATCAAGACCTGAATTTTACCAGGGCCCCTTTCACCAGGGCGACAAAACTATCGGCCTTCAAACTGGCCCCGCCGACCAACGCCCCATCGATATCGGGCTGGGCCATAAAGACTTCGATATTGTTGGGTTTCACGCTGCCACCGTACTGCACCCGGATTTGCTGGGCCACGCCGGCGTTATATAGGCCGGCAATGGTTCCCCGGATACTCTGCTCGATAATACGGTTAGCGTCCTCTGGCTCGGCATTTTTGCCGGTGCCGATGGCCCAAATCGGTTCATAAGCGACAACCACTTTGACCGCTTCCTTGGCCGATAGACCGGCGAAAGCCCCTCTAACCTGTCCGCCCACAAAAGCGGTCGTTTCCCCGGCCTCGTTTTGGGCCAGATTTTCGCCCACACAGACAATGGGGTTCAGATGGTGAGCCAGGGCTGCTTTCACCTTTTTGTTGACCCCCTCGTCGGTTTCGCCGAAATATTGGCGACGTTCGGAATGGCCCAAAATGACGTAATCGCACCATCCCTTCAACATAAGCGGTGAGATTTCGCCGGTAAATGCGCCTTGGTCTTCCCAGTACATGTTTTGCGCGCCCAGACCAATTTTGCTACCGGTAATCACATCCTCTACTGCACTCAGGGCGGTAAAGGGAGGGCAGAGCACGACTTCTACCTTGTCTATGTCGGCCACCGCCTGACGAATTTCTTTAGCCAGTTCGATGGCCTCGGCGATGGTTTTGTGTAATTTCCAATTTCCGGCAATGATTGGTGTTCGCATAAGGTATAGATCTCCTTTGGACTATAAATTACCTGCATTGGCCGCCCTAATCTTACCACACTCGCTTTTGCTTGGCAATGACTGGGGGAATGGTGAAAATTGAAGATTTAAGGTAAAATTGTTAACTGTTGACTATGACTGGCAGGTGGCCTGTGACGATTCTTGGACAAGAATTTTTTGCCCGCCCTACCTTGATCGTGGCCAGGGAGTTATTGGGCCAACAGTTGGTCCGTGAGATTGATGGACAGCAACTGCGGGGGCTGATTGTCGAAACCGAGGCCTACATTGGCCAAGCCGATAGCGCATGCCACGCCAGCAAAGGGCGTACCCCTCGGACCGAGGTGATGTTTGGCCCACCGGCTCGTACCTACATTTACCTGGTTTATGGGATGCACTACCTGCTCAACCTGGTCACTGAGGCAGAAGGTTTTCCGGCCGCCGTGTTGATCCGGGCCCTGGAACCAGTAGAGGGGCTTGAGGCCATGCGCGCTCGTCGCCCCGGCATTACCCAGGTAGCCAACCTGACCAACGGGCCGGGTAAACTTTGCCAGGCGCTCGGTATCGACAAAACTTTGCATAATTGGAAGCTGACTCTGGGGCAAAAATTGTGGCTGGCGCCGGGTGACTCGCCCCCCGACACGACGATTGCCACCGGTCCGCGCATCGGTATTACTTACGCCCGACCGGAAGATCAAGCGGCTCCCTGGCGTTTCTGGGTGCGGGACAATCGATTTGTATCGAGTCCTCACTTCTAATTGCTTTATGTTTTTGTTGGAGGAGGTTTGGTAATGTTTGAGCAAGAGCTTTCCGCGTCTACTGTGATTATCATTGGGGTGATTATCGGTATTATTGCCTTTGCCCTTGTTTGCTCACTAAGCCTGGTGGCGGTCGTGTTATGGCTGGGACAGAGTGAGCATACCCTTGGATTTATTGGTCAGGTAATGACGATAGGGATGTTGTAATGGCCAGGTCAGAAATTAGCTTTACTGAACTAACCCACCAGGTGGTGCGCGAGTCGCCGGAACCGCTGCCGTTTGCCGAAATTATGCAGCGGGTGAACGACATCATGCCCATCACCACTAAAAATCCCAAAAGTACCATCCGCAGTGCTGTGAGCCAGAGCCGGTTGATCGTGGCTACAGGGGATGGGCGGTACGGTTGGAAACCACGCCTTATTACCGGTTCGGTTCTACGGCTGACCCTGTCAGAATTAGACCTGACCGGAGAGGCCATTGAGTTTGGAGATGAACTGCAAGATGCCCTGTGGCCGGCTTTCTTTGAAAGCACAAAACGTCGGGATATTGGTCCGGTTCAGGTTGAACTGCCCACCGGTATGATCACCCAGTTCGCTCTGGAACATCTGGGGAAACCGGCCCATTGGGGTACCCGCGGTTCGCCCGAGTTCTGGGCCTGGTTTGAGAAGTTGGGGGCGGTGCTCGGTGATCATCTGATTTTTCACGTGCTTGATGGTGAGGCTAAATTACATCGAGTCGAGTTTGAACCCCGCTCTGCTCGTGACGAAGCGGCCATTGCCGAACGCAACCAGGTGATTGTGCAGGCAGCTTTGACCTTTGTGCGGAAACGACATTACGGTACTACTCCCTGGGAATTGACTGTGCATCTACTCTCGACCGGACAGTACCGGCACCCGATACCACCTGATCCATTATCAGAGATTTGGACGCCGGAAGTATGGGCAGAAACTTTAGTGGCGAAGGAAATTGCCGGCGGTGGCTGGTTTTTCACCGGTGAAGTTATTGAACAACCAAAGCCTGACTCAGAGCTATCGATCCTATTTGGGGCTCCAGTCCAGGTCTACGACTACGAAAACCCGCCAGATTTGCCCCACGAGTATGATCCCGACAGGGGACAACGGCGACCCAGGGCTTCGCGTAAAGCTAAAGAGGGTTCCGTGAAAACTTTTGTCTTCCGGGTCAATCATCGGGCCTTGCCCCGGGTTTGGCGCGACATCGAACTGGCCGAGGACCAAAATTTGGAAGATTTGCACCTGATGATCCAGCGCGCCTATGATTGGGGGGATGATCATCTCTATTCTTTTTTCATGAGTGGGCAGGCGTGGGACAAGAGCAGCGAAATCGGTAGTCCCTGGTCAGACACGAGTCTACATACGCACCAGGTGGAAATCGGCCAGCTTAATTTGAAATCTGGCCAAAAGTTTCTGTATCTCTTTGACTACGGCGACAGTCATGAATTTGACGTGCAACTTCTGAAAATTAAGCCGTCCGCGCCGCCGGGACGCTATCCCAAAATCGTTGCTCGCCGGGGGCAAGCCCCGGCTCAATATCCAGACTACTAATATCACACCCGCAATAGGCAGCTATTGAAACGAAAGACGAGTGCCCCGCACTCATTACACTGGCCGATCCGGTCCCCCAACTGCGGCGTCTGGCAGGCCATAGCCGCAAACAAATATCCTGCGTCAAGTTGTTCACCAATGAGTTATTGTTCTGTCATTGCAAGCTTAACACCAAGCGCTGCAAATGTGACTGCAAATGATCGTTGTAGCCAGACAATTAGCCTTGGAGAGTTAATAACGTGCCTGCGAACTCCATTTGCCGTAATACCATACAAAATAAAAATGATTAGCGTAATAGCCATGAACACAACGCTCAGAATAAACATCTCAAATATTGGTGATGAAGTGTTTGGCGAGACAAAGAGTGGCAGAAAGGCCAAGAAGAATATCGACAGTTTAGGGTTAAGAATATTAAGCAAGAAACCTTTCTTTGCGATTTGCCAAGGATCATTCTTGGAGGAAGGCGAATTAAATTTAACCGCACCTGTTTCACGCCACATTGACCAGGCAAGATAAAGTAAATAGATAGCACCCAAATTTCAAACCCTGGAAGGCAACAGCACTCATATGAAGAATGGCAGATAATCCAAGTATGCTTGCCGATAAGTGCGGGATAATTCCTGCTGTGCAACCTAATGCTGCGGCGATGCTTGCTCGCCAGCCACGAAAAAGACCTGTTGATACCGTATAAATCACTCCTGTTCCTGGTATCAGAACCACGACCAGTGATGTTAGTAGAAACTCTGGGCTAAACATTAGTATCTCCTGTTAAGATTCGCGTAATTTGCTTTGGGACTATCTGACATAACGCCGCGATTTTGCCACTCTCAGGCAACGACCTTTGGGATCAAGTCTCAGCAGATCCAATTTTCAAGCTCGGAGCGGACCAGTGCGAAGCCTCCCCGTGGGACAGTCCGCGTTTTGGCCGCTAGACTGTGGTCCAGCTAGAGCAAATTTGGATGTACTGAGCTTGGGTAATCATCGAATGGCTACCTGATCCCAACCGGCGGCCAAAAGTTTGTCTTTAACGCTTTGCCGACCGTTCAGCCAGTAGATACATATATCCGTATCGAGCAGATAGCTCATCGTAGGTTGTTAGATACTATGGAGGAGGGGTAAGTTTGAGAATCAAGGTCGCTGCGTGTATGCTCCTTAAAAAGTGAATGTCAATATTTTCAAAAAAAGGAGTGAACCATGAACACCACAGCGACCCATCAAGTACAGTATAGCGCAAAGCCTTTGCTTTAGGCAGTTCCGAAAAAATAATTGTCCCAACTCCGTGAAACGTGAAACGTGAAACGTGATGTTTTTACGCCATAAACCCTCACGTTTCACGTTTTACGCTTCACGTCGCCGACAGTTTTGGGATGATTTAAATTTCGGAACTCCCTTATCTAGCTTTTGAACCGGGCAATGCCCACTGGAAACCGGGTTTCACCATCGGTTTGGGGCAACAGCCCCGGCAGCGGACCATCCCGGCGGGCGACCTGCCACGACTGCAACAGGAGATAGCCGCTGCCAAGAAAAGGTTCAGGCTGACCGAACCGGTCCGGGTGGTCAGTTGCTACGAGGCCGGTCGGGATGGCTTCTGGCTGGACCGTTACCTGCGCTCTGAGGGCATCGAGAATGTGATCGTGGATGCGGCCAGTATCGAGGTCAATCGCCGGGCCCGACGGGCCAAAACAGACCGGTTGGATTTGGGTAAGCTCTTGACAATGTTGATCCGCTACCACAATGGAGAACCGAAGGTCTGGCACGTGGTCCAAGTGCCCACCTTGGAGCAGGAAGACCGTCGCCAGTTGCACCGGGAGTTGTTGCAGCTCAAAAGGGAGCGGACACAGCATGTCAACCGCATCAAGGGGCTGTTGGTCAGCCAGGGGGTACGCTTGGCGGTCAAGAAGGACTTCTTGAAACAGTTGGAGAGCGTCCAATTGTGGGCTGGCGCCTCCTTGCCGCCTGGCTTGAAAGCGCGGTTGCAGCGGGAGTATGAGCGGCTGCAACTGGTCAGTGCTCAAATCAAAGCTCTGGAAGCCGAACGGCGAGCAGCCATCCGCCACTCTACCGACCCGGCAGTCGAGATGGTGCGCCAACTGCTGCGGCTCCGGGCCATTGGCCCTAACTCCGCCTGGCTGTATGCCATGGAGTTCTTTAGCTGGCGGAACTTCCGCAATCGGCGGGAAGTCGGGGGCCTGGCCGGCCTGACCCCGACCCCTTATCAGAGTGGGGCCAGTGACCGGGAGCAGGGTATTGACAAGGCTGGCAATCGCTACATCCGGGCTATGGCCATCGAGATTGCCTGGCGTGGGCTCTATCTCCAGCCGGAGAGTGAACTGAGCCGCTGGTATCAAGACCGCTTCGGCCACGGCAGCAAGCGAATGCGCAAGATCGGTATTGTGGCCCTGGCCCGTAAGCTGTTGATTGCCTTGTGGCGTTATCTGGAAACGGGTGAGGTGCCGGCCGGAGCGGTGCTGTCGCCATCGGGTTGAGCCGAACCACCTGTCCCAATGTCGGTCTCGCTGGTGGGAGCGGTCCGTAGAGGCAGCCGGGTTTCCTGTTCAGGAACCGTTTGTTAGAGGGGTACCGCTCCCCCAGCGCTGCCAAATCGCCCCGAGGCGAAAACAGTATCGGGTGTCTGACCCCCAACGGTCAGCACGGATAGAAGGTGGTTCGGCGCGAATAAGGCCCGACGCTTCAGGCAGCGGCCAGCGGTAGGGCTGGACAGTGGGGAAGGGGACCGAAAACAACTGAATAAGGCCTAAACTCAGTGGCCATAGAAGTAAGACATGAGCCGATAGGGGGGGGCTGTCCCAAAACGGGAGTATGAGCATGGCTAAAATCACCCCTCCGATTTGACAAAATCCCCCGCATAGAAGGCAGTTTTGTGCTTAGGCAAGTAGTTTTTTTACTAAACAACTTTTGAGAGAATATTCTCCTCGACCTCTTTAACGCCAGTAGGCGACAAAAATACTATTTGTGACTCCCGGTCAAATTCAATTAATTTTTTTTGATGCAAAGGAGATAATACATGGCTTTTGAAGTTACCCATATTGTTATGCTCGACCCAGTCATATAAATCTTCAACCAAGACTCCCCCTTTACTATCTGCATAAGTGAGAAGTAATACTTTTTGTCCAAAATTAAGGTCGGTTCGCAAAATCCGTTTTCTTCCTGCGACCTCCCATATATCCGGCAAGTTCCGGGCAGAGAGTGTATCAACAATAGCTTGTGCTTCTTCCAAAGACAATTTGTGATAAATTCTTATCAATTCGCATACAATCCAGTCTGTAATACGTACAATTGTCGCGGCATCGATTCCATTGGCCTCTACGTCACCACCAACATGACCAATGCCTCGCTTCCCCCGGAGGGTATAAAGAAACACAAGAGCACGAGGAATAATGATACGCAATGATTCAACTCCTGAAGTGGTTGGGAGTTGAATTAATTTTTGGGCCTCGTCTGGAAAATTGTGGATATGCTTGCCAAAAGGTATATGGGTTCCAGTTAATTCGTGTTGTAAAAACCGAAGAGTCGTCTCACTAAATTTTCCAGCACTAAGGCCAGCCGTATCAAATGAGGAGTCGAACATCGCCTCACTGTAACGCTTTTTGATTTCAAGATAGGTTTCGATAATTCGATTACGAAACTTTCTTGGAATATTGGCTAATGCAGCCTCTAAAGCTGGCGCATTAGGTGAAGTACTCGTATTGGCCATCGCTATTCTTTTCACGCTTCAATTTTTTGTCTCGCACAAATCTAGTTAGTATAGGCGACAATTGATTCGGCTTATAATGATATGCTAAACTTGAACTACTGTGTTTTATTATGTCATTCAGAATGCGCTTTTCATTGAAGAATCCTTGTGTTATCAAGTCATCTAACAACTGTGTAGGGCCGAGTTTGCGGGATGATGTGGTCTTTGACTTTTTACTTGATTTTTTACTATTGGATTTAGCACCTTCAGTAGTTTTGTCCTCGGCACTACCACGTCTGCCATTGCGCTTTCGAGAAGTGGTTCCAAGCTCCCAAGAATTTGGCAGATCAGGGTTGACTATCTCATCTAAAATTTCAATGGCCCTTTCTCGCCCAAGCACACTCAGTTCTAACAAGTCATTATCTACAAGTAGGTGAGGAGTATTTGAAATCCATTTACGAGCATTGCTATCGTAAACACTACACTGATTTAAGACGTTATTTAAATCACTACGCGGCACTCGCGTTTTCCCATTTAGTGCATGAGCATAAAGAAACAAGATACTAAGTCGGCGGGCAAAATCTACTTTGCTGTTTGCTTTTAATCTTGGGTCAATCAACTTTAACTGTGTTCCTTCAAGGCGGAATATTTTGCTTAACCTATCGGTATCCTTTTTTTCTGGGGGTTGTTGGACACCGTCACTTATAGTAGAATCAATTACTGTTCCGATATCTTCATCTGGAGTTTCAATAATACCAGTAGTCGCCAACAGTTGTTTTTGTTCATCGGCCCCAACTTCCTCGGAAAACTGCGGTAAATTGTTATTTATCCTGATACGGCTAGAGAGAAGCAGGTTTACAGTTTTATTCAAATCTTTCCCAACTTCATCGGTAAAGGTAGCGCGTAAAGAACGGCTTTTATGAGTTTCGCGAAATTCGATTGTATTTGGGGCAACAGAGGACGAGGCTACACCATTAGTCGTTTTATGCTCACCACCTTCTCCTGTCAAAGTCCCACATATAACACACGCTTTTGCATCTTGTTCTAAAACATCAAGACAATTCTTACAACGCACTTGTACCGCACAGTTTGGGCAATAGATAGCTCGATCAGGTAATTTACTTTCACACTTAAAACAAACCTGTATTTCCAATTTTGCTACCCCTTTCTTTTCCTAGAACAAATTATCTAATATTGTAGCATGTAATCCGCCTAGTTACAACTATTATTCACTACATTTTGTATATCAATATCAACGTACACAACATATAGTGGTGAAAATATTCTTTGGGGTACAAAAAAGAGTAGTCATTTGAATATATTGACTACCCTAGTAATTTCATAATGATGTAACAGGTTGTGTTCATTAAATCAACTGGTCGGGTAGCAGGGCAGCGTTGCCGCTGCCCCGCCCCCTAAAACGGCCCGTGACAGTTTCCCGTCAGGCCGCTCAAGCATCTCAAACGCCCCCATTGATCGTGGGAACGCGGTGGGGCTGGTCTAACCTGCCACACCTTCACGATACACCCTTGGAACCGCCACACGGTTTCTCCGTTAACGGGCGCACCCGTTCGGATTACTCCTTACCGTCATCTGCCTGCCCGTTTTAAGGTGGCTAACCAAGCTTTCTCGTGACGAAACACCTGCTGGAAGTCTGCCCGCTTTCGCGTGGGGCAAAGTCTGAACCCCTATCCCTCTCGTTACAAGAGGGCTTTCGCTCGCTTCGCGTCCAGCATCCCTTACCCGCAGCCCTATCGGCTCACCTTGCGGCTCGCTTTCCCAGAGGGAGGACTACGGGCTTAGCACGTTCCGTGTCATTGCCTCAATGCGCGGGTTAGAGCTTGTCCTGCGACCGTAGGGAGTGCCGAAGGATTCCGTCTCTCCGCCGGGGGTGCGCCATCTACGCCAGGTGAGTTAGGAGCACCGATAACTGTGTGTCCAGGTTGGTGAGATGATACACCACAACGGCGTATCCATCAACTCCGACCTCCCCGGTGGATGGGAGATAGCACCACCCCTCGGCGGGCGACCGGTCCTCAAACGTCGAAAGCGGGGTGGAAAGGCGATAAACCGCGAGCCAGACGGGGTGACCTCGTCGAGCAAGTGGCTACGGTCAACGATGAGTAAAGATATGGTTGAAGCGTCGTCAAGGAGAACGGGCCAACGCTGGGTATTTGGAAGGATGAAGGATGAAAAGGATTTAGAAGTTCATCCTTCCGCCTTCTGAATTCATCCTTCTGAAGTAGTAACCATCCGAAAGGATACCGGCCACGAAGCGAAGCAGCAATCCTTCGGCTGCGCTCAGGGCAAGCTCTACGGTCACGAACCCATCAATCCAGGGAACGGAGTAACCCCGCTGTCGCTCTCGGCGCTTGTCCTGAGCTTGTCGAAAGATTGACCGAGTAGGCAACCGACCAGATGCTTCAGCGGGGAAGGACGCCCTAAGAAGCTACGCATTTGTCCAAGACTACGCTTGGAAAATGAGACCCTTGTTGGGTAGTTCCACACGGACAGGAAGAAACACGGACCTTTTTTCTTTTTGTCTGTGTTTTTTCCGTCCGTGTGGCTAAACAGATATCGACAATTTTTTGTCGATGTGAGCGGAATAAGCGCCTAATGCCTGGGGTAATGCCCAGGATATGCTGACGTAGGGTATCCGGGAAAACAACGGAGCTTGACAAAGGCCCGTGCTTTATGGCACACATCTTTGACGTAGTGAAAGCCAGTTGCCCCAAGAGTTCAGTTGTTAAGCCACCCTCTCCCGTCTTGGCTCAAACTCCCCTCACCCACCGACACCGCCGCAAACCGGCCAACCTCAGAAACTGCCTTCAACCTGGCTAGCCGCCTCCACCCCAACCGTTGCCCATTGGCCCAAACAACAAAGCTGGCCTTCGACTGGGCCAGCCTTTCTATACCCTAAAAAAACCCATCTTGGACGAGACGGAACCAAAAATTCTTCAAGACAATGTTGGCGAATGGAATTGTTTGGCGTATCATTAAAGCTGATGACGGATTTTAGTAAATTGTGGAAGACACTACATGCGCATCAGGTTAAAATTATTGCTTCTGGTCGTTTTTTTGGGTCTGGCTTTAGGGGTCAATTTACTGGCGTTAGGGTTTTTGGCCCGTACTATCACCACAGCCATGCAAACCATCGAAACGGTTGGCCTTAACCAGCAATTAGTGGCCATCCAGATGCAGGCCGGACTGCGTGATGCTGAGGCAGCCTTGTATCGCTACATCATGGAGGGTGAAACGGGGTTTGCTGTCCAATTTGATGAACAACTGCGGAAGTTTCAACAGGATGTGGCCAACTATCAAGCGCAAAGTTTGACGACCCAGGAGCAGGCCTGGGCCGATGTGTTGACGGTCACCTACCAACAGGCCACCGAAATTGGCCAGGAGTTGATCCAGTTGCGAGATCGTCAGACCGGTGATCTGGCAGATTTGGAGGTAGCTCAGGCAACGCTAAACACGTTGCTAACTGGCCCGGTCCGCGCCGCTCGCCCCGACAATGCAGCTTACCAGCAAGTGGTGAGCGGTATGCACGATCACTTGCGCGAGATGTTTCTGGCAGTCACCGCTTACCTGGCCTCCCCAACCGAAACCGAACCGGTCCGTTTCAGTGAGGCCGCGGTTGGCTTTCGACATCATCTGGAACAATTCAAGGCTATGGCGACCACGGTTGAAGAACGGGGTTGGGCCGCGCAAATTGAACAGATGTTTGATAAGATTGAAGCCCTGGGCTTACGCCTGCTGAGCGCCCGGAATCAACAACAGGCTCTTTTTGCTAACTTTGCGGCCATCCTTTTCCGCGCCGGCGAGGAAGTGTTAGTGGGTCAAATTCAACCACAAGCCGCCCGTGATCTCGCCACAGCCCGGCAACAACTTCAAACAGCAATCAACTTTGCCATCACGACCAGCTTGGTTTTTGCGCTATCTGCCTCTATCCTGGTCGGCGTGATTACCTGGCCTTTGCTGCGCCAGATGAATGCGGGCATCCTGGCTCTTCTGCGTGGGGCAGAGCGCGTCGCTGTCGGCAACCTGACCCAACCGGTGCGTCTGAGTGGTCAGGATGAGTTGAGTCAACTGGCTGCTGCCTTTAACAGTATGATGACGGACCTGGCCATTCGGGAGCGCGCCCTACAAGCCCGTTTATCAGAATTGGAGGCCTTGCGCCAGATTAGTTTACAATTGACCCGTACCCTTGATCCAGAGCAGGTACTCAATACCATCGTTACCAGCGCCCTAACCTTAGTTGAAGCCATGGAAGTTCATATCTTTGTGAGCCCGGAAACGGCTGATTCCCTGGAATTTGCGGCCAGTGCCTGGCGGGATGAAACCCGGCGCGGACGACTCAGACAGCCACGGGCCGATGGCATTACCGCGGCCGCAGCATGCACCGGCCAACCGCAGGTAGTGCATCAGGCCAACACCCACCCTCTTTTCAACACGCCGGATATGCGCCAGTGGGGCATCACAGCAACGGCCAGCTTACCGCTTAAATTGGGCGAGCGAGTACTGGGGGTATTGAATGTGTCATTTGACGACCGTCCTATCCTGGGCGAAGATACGCTGCGTCTGCTCGGCCTGCTGGCCGACGAGGCGGCCATCGCCCTGGAAAATGCCCGGCTCTATCAGAGTCTGGCCGACCGGGAAGCCCGGCTGCAGACCCTGGCCCACAAGTTGACCCACATGCAAGAGGAGGAGCGCCGTTTGATTGGCCTGGATTTGCACGATGGCCTGACCCAACTCTTGTTGAGCGCCAACATGCACGTCGATACCCTGGCCTCCCTCTCCAGCCATCTGGATGGTCAAGCCGGCGCCGAACTGAACCTGGCCCGGGCCCGGTTACAAGAGGCCATAAGCGAAGCTCGCCAGGTTGTTTCAGAGCTTCGTCCAACCGTGCTCGAAGATTATGGCCTGGTGGGTGGGCTGCGCCATTACGTGACTGAAATGAGCCAGAGAGAGAATTGGCAGCTTGAATTTATGGTCCCGCCAGGCGAGGTCAAACTGGAGCCGGTCATAGAAGCAGCCATTTTTCGGATTGTGCAAGAAGCGTTGAGCAATTCCCGCAAGTACGCCGCCACCAGCCGGATACGGGTGGCTTTACAGCTTGACGAGACCGAACTACAGCTCCAGGTGCAGGATTGGGGCCGAGGTTTTAATCTGACCGATATTTCTGAGGAAAGCCGGCATTTGGGGCTGGTGGGCATGCGGGAGCGGACCGCCTTGCTCAATGGCGAGTGCCATATCACCAGCCAGCCAGGTAAGGGTACTAATATTTGCGTTCGTATCCCGCTGGGGTGAAAGAAAATGGATGATCTAAAAGCCAGAATTACCGTGCTCATTGCCGATGACCACCCGATGGTCCGTGAGGGCTTACGGAGTATGCTCAATGTGCCCGACTTGACCGTCATTGGCGAGGCCGGCAGTGGCCAGGAAGCGGTCGCTCAGGTTGAAGCTTTGAATCCGGACGTAGTGTTAATGGACATCCGTATGCCGGATATGGATGGCATTGCTGCCTTGCAAGCCATCAAAAAGGCTCGCCTGCCCAGCCGGGTGATCATGGTCACCACCTATCGCCACACCGCTTTCCTGCTGCGGGCTTTAGCCGCCGGAGCGGATGGTTATGTTTTGAAAGATATCCCGCGTAATGATCTGCTGGCAACGGTGCGAGCCGTAGCTGGCGGCATAGCTCGGGTTGACCAGGAGTTCTTGCAGCAGGTCTTGCGTGAACTGAACGAGGCCAATCAGCTCAAGGCCCTGGATACTGCCCTATTAGAACCTTTAACCCCTCGCGAAATGGATGTGCTGCACCTGCTCGTAGAAGGGTTGACCAATCAGGCTATTGGCCAGGCTTTAGGTCTCAGCTCGGGGACGGTCAAGAGCTATGTGCAGACCATTCTCCAAAAACTCAACGCGACCGATCGCACCCATGCCGCGGTCAAGGCCATCCGCATGGGGCTAGTGAAGTAACTCTCCCCTTCGTTCTGTTACCCCTGCAAACGGAGGGGTACAAAACCCGCCATCTGGCAGTGTCCCCTGACTATCCCTTGTGGTATCATTTGGAATCAAGTTATTGTCCCTACTTGCCCAAAGTCCCCAAAAAGAGATAGTTCTATGAACCAAGCCATTTCCGTTAGTAAACCCCCACCGTCGGGTGCGGCCTTTCTGCCCCCACGGACAGTCAAATATTTGCGTCGTGTTATTCTTTATACACTTCTAATCTTAGCCGTCGTCTGGGCGATACTGCCACTGCTTTGGATTTTTATCTCGTCTATTAAGCCCGACACGGAAACGTACGCTTTTGACCAGACCTTCCTGCCGCGCCAACCGACGTTGGAAAATTATGTCACTCTGTTCAAGGTCACGCGTTTTGGTCTCTGGATGAAAAACAGCACCATCCTGTCCGCAGCTACCACTCTGCTGGTGCTTGTCCTATCGGCTACGACGGCCTACGCTATGACCCGTTTCCGCTTTCCCCTTTCCGAGTTCTTTGGCCGGATGACGCTGTTAGCTTACATGATGCCCCCTATTATCTTGGTGGTGCCCGTTTTCTTTGTGCTTTTCAAGCTGGGGCTGGTCAACTCCCAAATTGGACTACTGCTCGTTTACACCGGCACGCGGCTGCCCGTCGGGTTGTGGATGCTACGCTCGTATTTCCACGGCATTCCTATCGAACTGGAGGAAGCGGCTATGGTAGACGGCGCCACTCGATTTCAGGCTTTCCGCAAAGTGGTCTTGCCGCAAGCACTGCCGGGTTTGATCTCGACGGGTATCTTTACCTTTAGCGTCACCTGGCAGGAGTTCCTGTTTGCTTCAGTTTTAATCTTTAGCGCCAAGAAACAGACATTAAGTGCTGGCGTGGCCACATTTATGTCCGAAGACTGGATCTATTCCTGGGGGGTGCTGATGGCTGCCGCCGTGATGATCAGCCTGCCATTGGTACTCTTCTATATCTTCCTGCAACGCTACCTCATCGCTGGCTGGGGTGGTGGGGCCGTGAAAGGGTAAAGAATAGAGGGAGGTGATAATGCCGTCTAACTGAAACTAATGAATAGAACAACTAGTGCTGCCTCCCAAAAGTTTTTAGGGTGATTGTTCACTACATGGGTCTAAGTATCCGAGATTAAATGGCTCATTAACAAATGATGAGGTACAGTAGAGATGATCTTATCCCTGACAGAAAGGAT